>JAISAH010000010.1 GCA_031266805.1 Gracilibacteraceae bacterium | reverse complement strand
CCGGTCAAGCCGGTTGTAAAAATACTCCCTGTTCCCTTCGCGCATCGTAACGCCAAAGCCGAAATTGACAATGCCGCGAACCTGCGCTTTGACACAATAATCAAGCAGGCCGCGAAGGTTTTCCTCCGTGTCGTTTATAAACGGCAAAATCGGACTGAGCCGGACGACGGTGGGAATCCCTGCGTCACGCATAGCCTCCAAGACGTGAAAACGCTCAAGCGTCGTTGACACGTTCGGCTCGATCTTTCGGCACAAGTCCTCATTGTAAGTGGTCAGCGTAGTGCATTATTGGGTTCCGTAAGTCTTTTTATGCGCCTTGATTTTTTTCATCGCCCACTCGTAATGGCCGGACGTTGCGGAAACGCAGTAACTTCCAAGCGTTGACGAGCCTGTCCAAGGCAGATGTCCTTCCGCGAATAATTCCTCGCCTGAGAAGCCGTCAATCAGCGCCATGACTTTTGCGTGACTGTTACGGATCATTTCCTTTGAAGCCTCATACGTTGTGGATTGGTGCTTTTTCCAAAACTCCACATTCATATCGCCGTAGGTCTTCCAATTGTAAGGCGCGGGTAAAAACGGTTTTGCCTCTCCGCTCTGATTGGCGTTTATCCAATTCAATAAAAGCTCGTGCCATTCATACAGATGGACAAACACGTCCCGCAGATTTTTGTCACGCCCCCAGTGCGCTTCTTTCCCGTAGTCCGCGCCGAAATTGAAAGTCGCGTTCTGTTCATCGTCCGGCATAGAATCAACTAGGTTCCACATCTTTTCAAACTGCTCGTTTGCCGACTTGATTAAGTCCGGCTTTGTTTTGGGCCTTGGCATGTCGTATACCCCCCTTTCAATCAATTATACGAACCGCACGATATCATCAAATGGTTTGCGATTTTTGGAACGGATCACGTCGCTGGCGGGGTATCCCAAAGCGATGACGGCGCCAAATTGTTTTTCCGCGGGAATATTCAGCAACTCGCAAATCCCGGCGCGATCATAAACGCCAATATGGCAGCTGCCAAGGCCTTGCGTAGTCGCTTCCAAACAAACGTATGCCGCCGCCGCGCCTAAGTCGCCTTTCGCGTAATATTGACTGTCAAGAAAGCAGCTGATAACCGGGCTTAAAACCGCGTGTTCTTCCAAAATGACAATAAACGCTTTCGCCGTTCTAAGAAAGGCGTTTTGCTTTAACTGTTGCCCGCATTTTGCTATCTCGCTGACCAATTCGGGATTCTCCACGACAATAAAACTCCATGGTTGGGCATTGCAGGCGGAATGCGAAAAATGCCCCGCCTCAACACATTTTACCAACTTATCATGCTCTACCGGACGGTCTGAAAAGTTGCGGCAGCTTTGCCGCAGTTTGCAAATATCCAGAAAATCAACCGTTCCTGCTTCTTCCATTTCAGAAACTCCTTTCGCTCTTTGTAGGTCGTCATTCCGGCTTTTTGGATTCCGGGACAAGCCCGGAATGCAGGTACGAGACTGCCGCTTTAGCGGCTTAGTCAAGTCCGTACTGTGGCTTAGAGCGCCTTGCGCCGCAGGCGCTTAGGCGGTCTTGCTAACAGTGACGGGGGATTGGTTTTGGATTCCGCGACAAGCCGGGTCTCCCGCCGTCATTCCGGCTTCATGCCGGAATCCATTCCCCCGCCCGGAATGAAGAGGGGAGACCCTACCCGTGTCTCATTTGACCTGCCCTAAGAATAGCATACCATACTTAACACGACAACAGCACGTCATGTTTTGGAATAAAAATTTTTCATCGCTTCGATTTTTTCAATATCGCTCCCGTCAAATTCGTCATAGATTCTGTACGCCGAACAAGAGGAGAAAGCTATTTTGGTTCTGTTCCTCGTCCGAAATCGCGGTTTTATTCAGGACATAATTGCTGAGCAGGGCAATGCCGCCGCCTTTGCCTTGCGCCGTGTACACAGGGATTCCCGCTGCGGACAGCGTATCGACGTCGCGCAGTATCGTCCGCTTAGAAACTTCAAAACGCTTCGCCAGTTCACCGGCGGTTACGATTCCGTTGGCGAGCAGAAAATGGACGATGCCAAAGAGCCTGTTTATCCGCATATCCTCACCTCACCTTATTATCACATTCCATCCACAAGTAATCCTTTTGAGGGAACAAAATATCCGTGTTTTCTGTTGGGCGGCAGCTTGTGTTAGTATAAAATTAATGACCCGATCAGCTTTTCCAATGGCAGAACTGCTGACAAGTTTCAGGTGTTACAGCACTGCGGCCAAACAGAAAGGAGCGCGATCATGGGCAAACCATCGGTTCATCCCACGGGCACGACGATCTACAATCCGGAGAAATGTTTCAACGGCTACACGCTTTTCCAGGCCTGCGAGCATGGCGCGACGCTGATCGACATGAACGGCGCCGCTGTGAACCACTGGCGCAGCCTGCAAGGTTTCCCGAACCAACTGTTGCGGGGCGGGCAGGTCTTCGGCTCCCTCGGGGAACGGGACACCAAGTACGGCTGGCAGGATCAGCTCGATCTGGTGCAGGTGGACTGGGACGGCAATATCGTCTGGAGTTTTGATAAGACCCAGCGCGTCGCCGATCCCGGCAACGAGCCGCGCGATATGGCTCGCCAGCACCATGACTACCAACGCGAAGGCAACCCTGTCGGCTACTATGTCCCCGGGATGGAAAGCCGGACGGACGGCGGCAATACTTTGATCCTCTGCCACCACGACGTTTTTGATCCGGCCATCTCCTCTCACAAGCTGATCGACGACATGATCATCGAAGTGGACTGGTCAGGCAATATCCTCTGGCAGTGGAAATGTCACGAGCATTTCAGCGAGTTCGGTTTCAGCGAAGAAGCCCGGAACGCCCTGTACCGCAACCCTTATCTTGTGCCGGCGGGGCTGGGCGACTGGATGCACATCAACTGCATCAGCCGTCTGGGGCCGAATAAATGGCACGAGGCGGGCGACCAGCGTTTCCACCCGGACAATATCATCTGGGACGGCAGACAGACCAATATACTGGCGATCACCGACAAGAAAACAGGCAAGATCGTTTGGCAATTAGGACCTGACTACACCCGCGGCCCGGCGAAGGAAATCGGCCAGATCATCGGCCAGCACCACACCCATATGATCCCCAAAGGTCTCCCGGGCGAGGGCAACATCCTTGTGTATGACAACGGCGGCTGGGCCGGCTACGGCGCGCCGAACCCGGGATCTCTCACCGGGGTCAACAACGCGCTGCGCGACTATTCCCGGGTCATAGAGATCGATCCCGTGACTATGCAGATCGTCTGGTCCTGCATGCCGGCCCATCTCGGCAATCCTCAGCCCTATCAATCCGACCATTTTTACAGCTGCTTCATCTCCAGCGCCCAGCGGCTGCCGAACGGCAACACTTTGATCACCGAGGGCTCCGACGGGCGGCTGTTTGAAGTCACTTCCGAGCATGAGGTCGTCTGGGAGTACATCTCGCCCTATTGGGGCAAACACATGCCCATCAACATGGTTTACCGCGCCTACCGCTACCCCTACGACTATGTGCCGCAGCTGCCCAGGCCCAAGGAAACGGCCATCGCCCGGCTGGACAACAACGAGTACCGTCTGCCCGGAGCCGCCGGCAAGGAGTTCCAGCGGGTCGTCGAGGTCAAAGGCGCCGCCGGCTACGGCGAGGTTGACGGCTTCTGCGTCACCACAGTAGAAGTGGAGTGAGCATAGAAGGAGGCGCGACATGGATATGGACAGCTATGGGCTGAACAGCGATTTGACCGCGGTTTTGCTGACGGTGGCCTGCACCATCGCTTGGCTGCTGCCCCCTTCCTCACCCGCCGGCATCGCCCTTTACGGCTTCTGCGACGGCTGGCTGAAACCGAGGGATATCCTCAGCATCGGCGGAGTCGCCATCTTGACCTGCTTGATCTCCCTGGCTGTGGTCTATTTCACCATCGGCATGGCTATTTTCTAAAAAATGTTATATTATTGGATTATTATGACATTGCCAAATAAATGAAATTACCTTATAATTGAAGGCGGACATGATTTGTCCGCCGTTTCTTTCTTCTTTGAGAACAGAAGGAAGGCGATTTTTATGGAGACGGAGTATCTGAAGTATATCATTGATATTGCCCAGACAAATTCCATCACCACTTCCGCCAAAAGACTGAGCATCTCCCAGCAGCGCCTGAGCCAGATCGTCATGCGCTTTGAGGAGGACCTCGGCACAGCCTTGTTTTACCGGAACAACCGCGGCGTCTGGCTGACGGAAGACGGAGAGTATGTGATCTCCATGGTGCAAGAGATAGGCGACCGCATCAACTTCATGCGCAGCAAGCTGAAAGGCCGCCGCCAGCAGCCGGCCGCCGGCTCCGCGGTCAAAGTCGGAGCTGTTCCCTACATCATGGGCAGCTACTTCTGCAAGATCTGCGAGCTTTTCCACGATCATCACCCGCAGATCGACGTGCTGATCCAGGAAAAAAAGTTTACGGAGATCATTCAGGGCGTTGACGAGGGCGGATTGGATATCGGCCTGATCGTCAACGTCTCGCCGTACATTTACCACAACTACTTGCTGGTTGACTCGCGCACCTACGTCAAGTACTATGTCGACGAACTCGTCGCTTTCGTTGACCGCGAGTCGCCTCTGGCCGGCAGGAAACTCATCCACCACCAGGACCTGAAGGACAACACCGTGGCCTCGAACGATTTTGAAGTCATGTCCCAGGAGATCAACAACAACTATGTTCCCTACGTCGGCTACACCACCATCAAGACCAACAGCAACGACATGCTGCGGCACGCGGTCACGAAGGGGCGGGCCATCGGCCTGACCTTCGTCTCCAACCAGAAGATTCTCGGCGACCCGCAGTTTGTCGTCATCCCTCTGGACGGCAACAACAAAACCGAACACGGCTGCCTGATTTCCCGCAGCCGCGCTCCGACAGAGCCGGTCACTGACTTCGTCGGCGCCATTAAAGAGTTTTTCAAAGCGGCTTAAAAACAAAAGACGTTTTGCTTTAACTGTTGCTTAATTCGGGATTCTCCACAACAATAAAGCTCTACGGTTGGGCATTATCTCACTTATTCAACGTCTGCAGGCGGGCGATCGCCCGTTTTAACGCGGCTTCCGCCCGCTGCAGATCAATGCTGTCCCCTTTTTGATGCAGGCGCTGCTCCGCCCGTTCTTTGGCGGCCTCCGCCCGCTGGCGGTCGATCATACTCGCGGTTTCCGCGGTTTTGGCCAGCACGGTCGCCTTATTGTCCGCCATTTCCACAAACCCGCCGCCAATGCTGATCTTTTCCACGCGGCCTTCCCGCGTATAGCGGAGGATCCCCACGCCGAGACCGGCGATCAGCGGGGCGTGCCGGGCCAGAATCCCCAATTCGCCCTCCACGCCGGGCACGACGGTAAATTCCACCTCGCCGGAAAAAACCTCACCGGCCGGCGCGACCACGTTCAACAAATACGGCGTCGCCATGCTCTATCAAGCCTCCATCTTACCGGCTTTTTCCACGGCTTCCTCTACCGAGCCCACATATTGGAACGCTTCTTCCGGTAAATCGTCGTAGCGGCCGGCGCAAATTTCCTTGAAGCTGCGCACGGTCTCTTTGACCGGCACATATTTGCCCTTCATGCCCGTGAACGTCTCCGCCACCGTGAACGGCTGCGAGAGAAAACGCTGGATCCGCCGCGCCCGGTTGACGAGGATCTTATCGTCCTCGGACAATTCCTCCATGCCGAGAATGGCGATGATGTCCAGCAATTCTTTATAACGCTGCAAAATACGCTGCACCTCGCGCGCCACCGCGTAATGCTCCTCGCCGACGACGAGCGGCGTCAATATCTGGGACGTCGAGTCCAGCGGGTCGACGGCCGGATAGATCCCCATCTCCGATATAGAGCGCGAGAGAACGGTCTTGGCGTCCAAATGCGCGAACGCCGTCGCCGGCGCCGGGTCGGTCAGATCGTCCGCCGGAACGTAGATAGCCTGCACCGACGTGATCGAACCGGCTTTGGTCGAAGTGATCCGTTCCTGCAAATTTCCCATTTCCGTGGCCAGCGTCGGCTGATAACCGACGGCGGAAGGCATCCGGCCCAGGAGGGCCGAAACCTCGGAACCCGCCTGCGTAAAACGGAAAATATTGTCAATAAATAGCAGCACGTCCTGATTCTGCTCGTCCCGGAAATACTCGGCCATGCTGAGTCCGGTCAGGGCCACGCGCAGGCGCGCTCCGGGCGGTTCGTTCATCTGCCCGAACACCATCGCCATCTTGTTGATAACGCCGGATTCCTTCATCTCGTTCCAGAGATCGTTGCCTTCCCGCGTCCTTTCGCCGACGCCGGAAAAAACGGAAAGACCGCCGTGCTGCGTCGCGATATTATTGATGAGTTCCTGGATCAAAACGGTTTTGCCGACGCCCGCCCCGCCGAACAGGCCGATTTTGCCGCCTTTGGCGTAAGGGGCCAAGAGATCCACCACTTTAATGCCGGTTTCCAGCATCGTATCCGTCGTTTCCTGCTCGACAAACTCCGGCGCCGGGCGGTGGATCGGATAAAGATGAGCGGTGACTATCGGGGGCAGGTTATCGATCGGCTTGCCGAGCACGTTAAACATGCGGCCGAGGGTCTCGCTCCCGACGTTTACGCTGATCGGCGCTCCCGTATTGAGCGCCTCCATGCCGCGGATCATGCCGTCGGTCGAGGACATGGCGACGCAGCGCACCGTGTCGTTGCCCAAATGCTGCGCCACCTCCAGCGTCAGATGCAAATGTTTGCCCTCGTCTTCGACGAGGATGGCGCTGTAAATCTCCGGCAAGTCTTCCGGATCAAAGGCCACGTCCACGACCGGGCCGGTTATCTGTATGACTTTCCCTTTGGTTGACATATAAACTCCCTTCGAGTGCGATCCCTATTCCAACGCCGCCGCGCCGCCGACGATCTCCGTGATTTCCGTCGTGATGGCGGCCTGCCGCGCGCGATTCATAGCCAGCGTCAGTTTATCGATCATTTCTTTCGCGTTTTCCGTCGCCGAGTCCATCGCCGTCATTTTTGCCCCGAGCTCGCTGGCCTTGCTTTCCAGCAAAGCGTTAAACAGCCGGCTTTCGATATAGCCGGGCAAAAGCAGATCCAGCATCACGGCCGGCGAAGGCTCGATGATGTACTCGCCCGCCCCGCTTTCGGCCGCCGGCTCGACCGGCAGAAGTTTGACCACGGTCGGCGTCTGATTCAGGACGGAGACAAACGCGGCGTATATGACATACACCTCGTCCAGCGCGCCGTTTTGATAAAGCTCCGTCACCTGAGCCGCGATCCGGCGGGCCGAGGCAAAATCCGGGCTGTCGCCCATCCCGGTAAACCGGGCGCGAATATCCACGCTCCGCCGGCGAAAAAACTCCAGCCCTTTCTGGCCGACGACGATCAGCGAGCGGGCCGCCCCGTCTTCCGCCGCCAGCTCCTCCCGGGCGACGCGGATGAGATTGGCGTTGAAACCGCCGCAGAGCCCTTTATCTGAGCTGACGAGGACATAACCGATATTTTTGACCGGCCGCTTGTCGAGCAGGGGGTGGGAAAGATCGCCGCCCGAAGCCACTAGGCGCGCCAGCATGGCCTGCAGACGCTCGGCGTAGGGCCGGGACGCGACCACTTTTTCCTGAGCGCGCCGCAACTTGGAGGCCGCCACCATTTTCATGGCCTTCGTTATTTGCTGCATATTGGCGACGCTGCGAATGCGGCGGCGAATATCGCGTACTCCTGCCACTTCACTCACCTACTCTCTTTTCAGGCCAAAAAACCCTCTTTGAATTCATTGACCGCCGCGCCTACCGCCTCCCGCAATTCATCGCTCAAGGCTTTTTCCGCCCGCAGTCTGTCCATGATATCCGCTTTGACGGTGTTCATAAAACGCAGCAGTTCTTTCTCAAACGCGCCCATTTTTTCCAGCGGCACGTCGTCGATATATCCCCCCGTCGCGGAGAAAATGATGACGACCTGATCCTCGACCTCCATCGGGTCGTATTGCTGCTGCTTCAAGATCTCCATCGTTTTTTGCCCGCGGTTCAGGCGCGCCTGCGTCGATTTATCCAGATCGGAGCCGAATTGAGCGAACGCCGCCAATTCGCGGTAAGAAGCCAGGTCGAGCCGGAGCTGGCCCGCCACCTGTTTCATCGCTTTGATCTGGGCGTTGCCGCCGACGCGGGAGACCGAGATGCCGACGTTGATCGCCGGGCGGAACCCGGAGTAAAACAGGTCGGCCTCCAGGAATATCTGCCCGTCCGTGATGGAAATGACGTTCGTCGGGATATAGGCGGAAATATCGCCAGCCTGCGTCTCAATAATCGGCAGCGCCGTGAGAGAGCCGCCGCCTTTTTCCGGCGACAGCTTAGCCGCGCGTTCCAGCAGGCGGGAATGCAGATAAAAAACGTCGCCCGGAAAAGCCTCGCGGCCGGGCGGCCGGCGCAGCAAGAGGGACAATTCGCGGTAGGCGATGGCCTGTTTGGTCAGATCGTCGTAAACGAGCAGCACGTGTTTGCCGTCGTCCCGGAAATATTCCCCCATCGCGCAGCCGGAGTAAGGGGCGATATAGAGCATGGGCGCCGGCTCGGAAGCGGTGGCCATCACGACGATGCTGTAATCCATCGCTCCGGATTCTTCCAGCTTTTTCACCACGCTGGCCACGGTGGACTGTTTTTGCCCCACCGCGACGTAAATGCAGATACAGTCCTTGCCCCGCTGATTGATGATGGTATCGATCGCCAGCGCCGTCTTTCCCGTCTGGCGGTCGCCGATGATCAGCTCCCGCTGGCCGCGGCCGATCGGGACCATGGCGTCGATGGACTTCAGTCCGGTCTGCAGCGGTTCATGCACCGATTTGCGGTCGACGACGCTCGGGGCCTGGGTTTCAATCGAGCGGTAGCCCGCGGCTTTGATCTCGCCCTTGCCGTCGACCGGCTGCCCCAGCACGTTGACGACCCGCCCGATCAAGGCTTCGCCCACCGGCACTTCCACGATGCGGCCCGTGCTTTTTACCTGATCGCCTTCTTTGATGCCGGCAAAAGGGCCGAGGATAACGCAGCCTATGTTGTCTTCCTCCAGATTCATCACCATGCCAAAAACGCCGCCGGGGAACTCCAGGAGTTCGCCCATCATGGCGTTTTCCAGGCCGTAGATCCGGGCTATGCCGTCGCCCACCTGAATGACGGCGCCGACGTCCGTCACCTCCAAAGTTGATTCATAACGTTCAATTTGCTGTTTTATGATAGAACTTATTTCTTCAGGACGCAAATTCATCCTTATCGCTCACCTCAATTTCTCCTGGCCTTGTGACGCAAACGTCCCGGCTAAACAACCAATTCCCGCCGCATTTTTCGCAGCTGCGTCAGGAGAGAACCGTCCAAAACCCGGTCGCCGATTTTTAGTGTGGCGCCGCCGATCAGATCCGCGTCCACGCGCGTTAAGAGGCGCACATCCTTCCCCGTGAGACCCCGCACCGCCTGCCGCAGCGCCTCTGTCTGGGCGGCGCTCAGAGCGGCGGCGCTCGTCACCGTGGCTTCCGTCACCTGATTTTTTTCATCGGCCAGCCGCGAAAACTCCCGCTGAATCAGCGGTAAAAGCTTCTGCCGCTGACGGTCCAGC
Source organism: Gracilibacteraceae bacterium (assembly GCA_031266805.1). Taxonomy (GTDB): domain Bacteria; phylum Bacillota; class Desulfitobacteriia; order Desulfitobacteriales; family Syntrophobotulaceae; genus JAIRRL01. Next base: position 62,479 of record JAISAH010000010.1, on the reverse strand, counting down.
AGCAAATAGAAAAAATGCCGCGTCAATTGACTCGTTTCCCGGCCGAAGATCTGTTCCATCACCGCGCGTTTTTCCGTCATCTCGACATTAGGATGACCGAGCAGGTATTTAAGCTCCGGCCCGGCCCGCAAAACTTCGGTCAATTCCCGCAATTCGCGGTCGGTCTCATTCAGGCGCCCGGCTTCCACGGCCAGATCAAACATGGCCTGCGCATAGCGGCGAGCCGCCGCTCCGTCTAGCATGGCCGGCTGTCTCCTATTTCCTGAATGAATTGGTCTACCAGATCGGCTTGGTCGCTCAAATCCAGCTTGGCCCGCAGCAGTTTTTCCGCCACCGTGATCGAAAGCCCCGCCACTTGCGCCTTGACGTCGGATACGGCTTTCTCCCGCTCCCGCTCGATGTCCGCCAGAGCGGACGCTTTCAGTTTTTCCGTTTCCCGGCGCGCCTCTTCCACTATTTCCGCCGCGCGCTGTTCGCCGGTTTTCGCCGCCTGCTCGATGATGCCCTGGGCTTCCTGCCGGGCCTGGCGCATTTCTTCCTTGTACTCCCGCTGGATCCGCTCCGCTTCCTTGCGTTCGGCCTCAGCCTGCGCCAGGTTTTCCTGAATAAAAAGCCGGCGTTTCTCCATCATGGCCATCAACGGTTTCCAGGCGAATTTGGCCAATATCCAGACCAGCAGCAGGAAAGAAATTATCTGCGCCGGCAAAGTCAAATCAAATGCAATGGGATTCAAATAATCCCCTCCTCCCCGGTTCGCTCCGCAGGCTTAACCTTTAACAAACACCATCAGGATAGCGATGACCCAGGTCAGGAGCGGCAGAGCCTCGATCAAGCCGACGCCGATGAACATGAGGGACTGCAGGGAACCCTTTGCTTCCGGCTGGCGGGCCACGCCCTCCACCGTACTTCTGATAACGCCGCCGTTACCGAGGCTGGCGCCAATCGCGGCCGCGCCGGCGGCAATCCCGGCGCCAATCATTGCTGCAGCAGAAACATCCATGAAAAAAATCCTCCTTAGAATTATAGAATTATTCAGTGCTCGTCAGAACCGATCGCCTGGGCGATATAGGCCGTGGACAGCACCGTAATAACAAACGACTGGATCGCGCCGATGAAAATGCTGAATCCCAGCCAGACCGTCATCGGGATAACTCCGCCGAATATCGCGATCCCCGGCAGCATGAGCAGAACGGAAATCAGCACTTCTCCGGCAAATATATTCCCAAACAGACGAAAGGCCAGCGTCATGGGTTTGGCCACCATATCGATCAGATGGATCGGCAGAAAAACCGGATTGGGCTCCAGGAAATGCTTGAAATACCTGAGTCCGTGAAACCTGATGCCGTAGGCGATAATCAGGACAAAAGTCAAAACAGCCAGCGACGCGGTAGTATTGACATCGGCGGTAGGCGACATCAGCGCCGCGCCGTGGAATATTTCATCTAATTTGGCAAATTCTACATGTTCAAACAGCGGCCAAAAAATATTCGGTATAAGTCCCAGCATATTGGAAACAAAAACGAACAAGATCAGCGTCAGCAGATAAGCGTGCAGACCGGCGGCCTTCGTGTATTCCATATTATCCCGGATAATACCCCGCACAAAATCAACGATCCATTCCAGAAAATTTTGCAATTTGCCTGGCGTCTCGCTGGTCAGGCGGCGCGTGCCGAGAAAAACAAGGACGAAGATGACGATAAAAGCCATCCAGGTCATGACCAGCGTCTTGCCGTGAATAGTGCCCAGCGAGCCGACCTGCCAGAGAATCGTTTCGTGCATTTAACTTTTTTCACCTCCTTTCATCGCGGCGGCGACTGCTCCCCGCCAAACGAGCCGTTCCCGCGGGTGGCGTTGACAGCCGCGAGCGCGAGGGATATGACGATGCCAAAAGCCAGCCCGCCTGCCATCGGAAAAGTCCATTCCGGCAGGACCCGCGCGCACAAAGCGACCGCCGCGGTGATGAGCGCCAAACGCGTGAGCAGTCCTTTGACATACCTAATCACAGCGCGGTCAACACCGGCGCCGAGCGTCTGCAGCATATCGCGCCTGAGCAGCAAATGGTTCAGCACCCCCACCGTACACCCAGCAAAAAGCCCGACGAATTTTACGTCGCCGCGCCACAGAGTCAAAGCCAAGGCGCAAAGCAAAACCGCCGCTTCAGTCAGGAAAACCTGTTTAAGACTCATGATCGCCGCGCTTGCCGCTTGCCGCCAATATCCGCGTCAGCGTCCAGACCAGATAGGAAATCCCCAGCGCCACCCCCCCGATTATCAGCATCACGGTAAAGAGCGGCGCCGTCGCCAAGCGCCGATCCAAAAAAGCGCCCAAAAAATATCCCCCGGCAACACACCCGGCAAGCGTACACGAAATGCTCGACCCCACGGCGGCATAACGCAGCCAGCTTCCCGTTTTTTTCTCTTTCTCCGTCAATGGCGTTTGCTCCATACCCTTATTGACATTCGCTGTATTTGCCCGATTTCCTTCAAGGGTTCCCGTTTTTTTATCGGGAGGAATGGATTCCGGGAGTCCGGGAAAAGGCTATAGAATTGGCTCGTTATAATATCGTCACCAACCATAACGGCACGACACCGGCCAATACTTCTAAGACAGCTCCGGGTCGATCGTTTCCTCAATGCGTTCCCGCCCTGCGGCGGCGAGCCACAGCTTGAACGGTTCGGCTTTCGGCGACGGTATGGACTGGATAAGCCTTAAAAGCTGTTCCGTGTCGGCGACGTCGGTATGTGATTGGGCAAATCGTAGGGGGCGATGGCAATCGCCCCGTGTCCCGCGATCGCCCGCGTCACGCAAATGGACGGAACAGGAACCACGGGCGGATTGCCATCCGCCCCTACAGGGGAAATCCGTTTCAAATATGCTGCCGGGTAAAAATCTCCCCGCCCCGCCGTCATTCCGGGCTCGTCCCGGAATCCAAATACTTAAAAATGCCGGTATACCGTATTCGTAAGGGACGGCGGTCTCGTCTCGACGTCCCATGTATTGGGTCAAGCGGCGGAGCGTCGAGGAATGGATTCCGGCATTAAGCCGGAATGACGGAAGGGGTAGGGTTTACTCTCCGTCATCCCGGAATCCATGCATTACTCTCCGTCATTCCGGGCTCGTCCCGGAATCCATGCACCTTTATGGGTTACTGATCCGCAAAGAGAAAGAGGCCCGCCCGATGAACGGGCGGACCTCCGGGTATAAACCCCTTGTTCAGTTATCGGGTCGAGTGTTATTCAGCAGTGTTATTAAACAGTTTGAACAGCCAGTGCAAACGTGTCAGTCGCTGTATCCAGATCAAACCACGCTTGTAATACCTCAGCCTGAGTCGCGATCGCGTCCTCGAATACGGCCTGCGCCGCCTCGATAGCGTCTTCATAGGCTTCATAGGCGCCCTGCGTCACCCAAGTCTCACCAGGCTCTACACCGGTGGCGTCAGCTTGTACATGATCAACATCAGCCAGCCGGCTTTCCGCGCCACTGATAGCCGTGCCCAAAAGGGTTTTGTCTATGCCAGCCCGGACTTTAGCCCCGTCAAAGTCGCTGGTGGCTGCGGCCAGAGCCGTCACTGCGCCGGCCACGCCAGTCACCGTCGCCTCTGGATCATCTGATACGTCCTGCGCGTCGCCGATAGCCGTTTCATAGTCAGTTTTGGCGCTCTGCGGCACATAGATATTGCCGGCAAGCACACCTGAGCCATCATCGCTTACATAAAGAACAGCGTCAAGATTATTTTGCGCGTTGCCGATATCAGTAGCCAAAGTGGATTTATCCACACTGGCAGTGAGTTTAGCCCCATCAAAGACGGTATACGCATTGGGCAGAGTAGTATTCACCATAGTGTCCACATCATTCTGCAGGGCGATCATATCGTCGAATATAGCCTGCGCCGCGTCGATAACCGCCTTATAGTCGTCATAGTAGCCTTGCGTCACATAATCAGTTCCATCCGCCAGATCAGTGCCGTCGCTTACGGGCAAAGAAGCCAGATAGCCCTGCGCTGTTTCGAGAGCCGTACCCAAAGCGCCTTTATCTATGCCGGCGCGGATTTTAGCCGCGTTAAACGCGATGGTCGCCTCGGCCAGAGCCGCCTCCGCGTCGTTCACCGCACCCTGCGTTTCCGCGGCACCTGATGCTTCCTGCGCGTCTTCGATAACCCCGTTATAGGCGTCTTTGGCACCCGACGGCACATATATATCTCCATTAGACACATCTAAGCCGTCCTCGCTTACATCCGGGGTATCTCGATTGGTCTCCGCGTCGCTGATTGCCGCGTCCAAAGCGGTTGTATCAACGGCGACAGTGTTCCCAGCGATAATGCCTTCAAAGGTGCCGGTCGCGCTTGTCATAGCTGTCTCCGCCGCGTCTACATCATCCTGCGTCGCGGTCGTGTCGCCCAATACTTCCTGCGCGGCCGTAATAGCATCCGCATAGTCGTTATAATCGTCTTCATTCAACCACTGTTTTCCATTCAGAACGTTAAGGCCATCCTCGCTCACAAAAACATCAGCTGCAATATTAGCCATATCGTCCAGTTCAATACCCTCCATATGGGTCATCGCCGTTTCAATAGCCATCTCTAAAGCGGCTGTATCCACAGCGACAGGTATTTTAGCAGTGTCATTAAAGTAGGTGATTGCCGCGTTCAGAGCCGTCAGCGCATTGGCTACATCACTCAGTGTTGAGCCTGTATCGTCTAATACAAGCTGTGCGGCCTCAATAACGTCTTCATAGTTGTCATAGTCAGTCTGCGTCACCCAAAAATCATACTCAAGCGATACGTCAGTGCCGTCGCCATCCGTGCTTACCGTCACAGTATCGTCATTTAGATAGTTCAAGGCCTCCTCGACATCCAACACCAAAGCGGGCCTGTTCACACCCTGAATAGCCGTCTTAAATATCTCCCTCGCAGCGGTCAGATCCAACACTGCCTGATCCACCGCATTCTGCGAGGCGGTTAAAGCAACCTGCGCCGCGTCGAAGACATCTTCATACGCTTCATAGTCGTTCGGCGTCATCCAGGGATTTCCAGCCATACCGGCGCCATTCGTGCTTGGAGTCACATTAGTCAAATCGGTATTCGCCGTACCGATGGCCGTGGTCAAATCGGTTGTGCTCACGTTGACAAGAATTTTAGCGCTGTCAAACGTACCCCCCGCCAGGCCCAGAGCCGTCTCCGCGTCGTCTACCTCATCCTGCGTCGCAACTGGGTTTTCAAATACTGCTTGCGCTTCTTTGATAGCTGTGTCATAAGTTTCAGCGTCAGCCGGCATCACCCAGTCAGTAAACTCAGCCGGTGATACATCATTACCGTCCTCGCTTGCCTTCGCGGAAGCCAGATTGCTCAGCGCCGTGCCTATATCCGTCTCCAGAGCGGTTTTATCCGCGCCGGTGATCTGCGCCTCAAACGCGTCCGTCGCCACGGCCAGATCCGCCAGCGCCGTAACCAGAGCAGCCTGATCCAAAAGCAATTTGTCCACTTCACTCTGCGCCAGGTCGATAGCATCTTGATAGGCGTCTTTGACGGCCTGCGTTACCCAGGGCACGGTTGGACCGTCCACATTCACAAGATCCAGATTAGCCTGCGCCGCGGTGATAGCGTCAGTCAAAGCCTCTTTCGCGGACGCTTCCTTGACTATGGCTATCTCATCCGTCGGATCCGCAAAGGCTGAAGGGCTGAAGAAACGATCCCCGGTAGCCGGGTCTATGCGGAACCGGCTCACATATTCCCAGCCGAGCCGCATCTCATCGGGTATGGGGTTATGCTCACGCCCTAATACACGCGTAAACTTGACCAGATCGATACCCTGCCAGTTCATAAAGGTGGTGTTGATAAAACGTCCTTCCTGCTTTAATTCCCCTCCGAGCGCTACTACGCTGGCTTCATAGCTGTCTCTGCTGTCATCCAGATCACTGGTAGCGCTAAAGCTGAAATTGATACCGTTCATAGAGGTAAGATACATGACAGAGTTATAGGTGCCCTCCAATGGGTTAGGGTTAGACGGATTATAGTTGGGAAGTTCGGTTTTATCGGGATTGGTGATGATGCTGGAGCCGGATCCCGTATCCTCAAAGCCTTTATTCCACGGCTCCGCAAGCAGCGGGCCACTTCCTTCCGGACTGGCTATGGCGAAGTACGTCGGCATCAGCTCCGCTGTGAGATTGTTGGACAGCGACGACATATTCGAGTGATTGTACAGCGCCGCGAAATGATCATCAAGGTGGTTGGCTGCGCTGCCGCTGATCACGATGGAATTCATCGCCGCCGCGCCGGCTGAGAACCCGCTGGCGTAGAACCTTCCCCAGTCGATCTCCACGCCTATATCCAATTCTTCGGATTTAAGCAGTTCTTCAAGGGCAAGCACATAATTCGCGCCGCTGGCTAGCCCGCTTTCAGTTATCCCCTGCGGCGAACCGGTCGCTGTTGTTCTGCCGGAATAGTCCTGCCCGAAAATCACCACCACGAAACCTTCGTCATTGGCGACCGACCACCATTGAGTTTGCCCAAAGTACTGGATGGAGCCGTTTTGCGTGCCCGGAATGCCGAGTATAGCCGGTACCGGGCCGCCGCCCTTCGCGGAATCCGGCACGTAAATATATACGTCCCTGCCGTCCAGCGTATTATCCGTTACAATCGCGGCGTCCCGGTCCTCATAGGCAAATATGGCCAGATGGAACGTGCCGCCGCCACCTGTACCACTGTTTGGCACGTCGACGTCTTTGGGTTCATGCGCTCTTAGTTCAACTTGTCCCGGAGTGCCATTTACTCTATCAAAGGCTATAGTCGCCATTGGCACGTTTTGCTCGGCATACTCTCTCGCCGTCACATTCAGTTCCTGATACGGCACCCGATAACTGAGAGTATCGGAATAAGCAGTGAAATTGTTCATACGGTTGAATTCTGTCAAAAATTCCCTTATCCCCGCCGCGTCCATGTCCGTATCTTCCGTCGCTTTCACCTTGGAGATACCATACTCAGCGCCGGGGTTCCAGTTTTTGATATTTTCGTTCGCGTAATGCGTCGCCCAAGAACCGTTGTCGATCAGTTCCTGGTATACGCCGTCCGCGTCCGGCGTGGCCGCTGTGTGGTTGACCGACTTCCAGTAGTCCAGGCTGGGATCGCCGGCCGCTGTATAATCGCCGGCCAGCAAAGTCGGCACGGGGATATCGGCGTTGGTGATGAAATCCGTAGTTACCGGCTGTCCGCCGATATTAGGATTAAGGCTGTCGATGATGGATTGCAGCTGTTTTATAAACACGTTATCGGCATAGCCGTCGGCAAACAAGCCGTTGTTGTGCCCGGCGTGGACGCGCAGGGCCGATTGATTCAGGATTGCGCTCCCGGCGCTGGTCCCGCCGATGAAAGCCTGAGCGATGACGTTTTCCGGCACATATGAGGTATGCGCTTCCAGCGGGGCGCACGCTTCGCCATAGCCGACAAAATAGAGCGGGATATAGATATTTCCGATCGCCGCGAATGATGTCGCATATGACACAAGCTGTTGGCCTGAAGTATTCGGCTCAGGTAAATAAATCGAAGGCTGCCGGACGCCGAATATGCCGCTGGTAGTGGGGCTTATTATACTGCCGTCCGCGCCGAGCCTGTTATTCATGCCCACGACGGCCTTGATATACAGCTCCTCCTCCGCGGGGGATCCCCAGCCGTCCGGCCCCGGCAGAAGGACGACCAAGATCTCGCCGTTGTCGTCCGCCGCCTCGAACCAGCCCCGCTCATAGAGGAACTCGTTCGCCAGCACGCCGTCCGGCACGCCGATCACGTTCACATAGGTGCGCTGCGGCGAGTGTTTGGGGATATAGACCTGGAATTCCCGGTCCGCCAGCGCCGCTACGGCATCGTTTCGCTCCGCGGCCGGAACTACGTTCGTAGTCGGGAAGTTGTGGGTAAAGTAGCCCTGGATCGGCTGCTCGACGACTGTTTGCTTCGCCGCGTAGGCCTCCGCGGCGATCCAGGTCCGGGTTCCGTTAGCGCCTACGGTCGTTACTTCATCAACAGCTTCATAAAAGCTTTGGGGAATAAATTCAAGCAAAGCCGGGTGTTTAGCCCCTTCAAACAGGACGGTCGCCGCCGCCAGATCCGCTTCCGCCGCGTCTACCGCAGCCTGCGACGCTGGATCACCCGCTACAGACTCTGCCGTGGCGATAGCCCCAGCATAGGCGTCGTGGTCGACCGGCGTTGCCCAGTATGCTTTCCCGCCTGTTATATCAGAGCCGTCCCCGGCTGTGCTTCTATATACGGAATTCAGATTGTCATTCGCCGCCTCAATAGCGGCCTCCAAAGCGCTTGTATCCACATCGGCAGGGGTTTTCTCCGCGTTAAACACGTCAGTCGCCGTGTTCAGATCCTCCAGCGCCGCGTTCACCTCGGCCTGCGTCGCGTCCGGATCGTCCGCTACAGTCCGCGCGTAGACGACAGTATCTTCATAAGCGTCATATACGCTCTGGATGACCCATTTTTGGTCATGCGCCACATCAGAGCCGTCCCCGGCCGCGCTTATGACCACGGAATGCAGATTAGCCTGCGCCGCCTCGATGGCGTCATTCAAATCATCTTTATCCGTAACGCCAACGACTTGGAGCGCATCCTCCACCGCGGCCAAAGCCGCCTGCAGAGCCGCGGCGCTTTCCATCCGCATCGCCGGGGTCGCCTCCGGGTCGCTGCTGACCGCGACGGCCGCCGCGATCGTGTCTTCCAAATTCTGGTAAACAGCGGGCGTAACCCAGGGCGTCCCCTCCGGCAAGGCGGAGCCGTCAACACTGGAGACCACACCGTCAGGACTGGGGACCACGCCGACAATACTATCGACCGCTTCGTCGATCAAAGCGTCCAAAGCGGGTTTATCGACGCTGGAAACGGTGAGCGGCGTCTGCTGCTTGAGCGAGGCGCCCACATAGGCCCGGACGGTGTAATCGCCCACGGGAAGATCCGCGGGCACAGTCAGGGTATACGTCCGGCTGGTCGCCGAACCGCCCGCGTTCAAAGTGGCGTCGGCCACTTTGGTCCCGCTGCCGTCATACAAACCGACCGTCACGTTATTGTTGAGGCGGACGCCGGAAACCGTGACTGTGACCGCAGCGCCGGGCATAACGTCAGTGACGTCCGGGACGGCATTGCTCACGGACGGGCCGCCGCCGCCCCCGCCACCGCCGCCGCCGCCAGTAGTAGCCGGCGGGGTTTCTTCGCCGCCGCCCAGCAGGGCGTTATGGACCGTGGTCAGAGTGGTCTCGGAAATCGAGCCTGTGCCGCCCAAGGAGGTCAATTGACTGAAATCCTTCAGGCGCAGCACGTTGGAGAGCACATCATACTCGCTGGAGCCTAAACCGCCGTTGCCGTTAATAAAAAGCGGCGCGCCGGCGATATAGGCGGAGGCGCACAGAGCGTCCACCAGATGATTATTGGCGCCGTTGGCGACAAAAAGCCCTTTGCTGTAATCAAACTGATCGGCAAAGTGCCTGAGTATCTCCACGTTCGTAGCGTACCGGTCCGCGCCGCCCAGACGGGTCACGCCGGGCAGATCGGCGACGGCCGCCGCGCTGACCGCCCCGGTCCCGCCGATGACATAAGTCCGGGTCGGGCTGATCTCAGATATAATAGCGCGCGCCTCGGCGCTGAGTCCGTTCGCGCCGCTGAGTAAGATCGGCCAGCCCCCGGCGGCGGCGATAGAGGCGATGGACAGGGCGTCGGCATTGGTATACGCCGTGGTGATCACGACGGTGTCAACGCCCCCGCGTCTGATCACCTCCCGGGCGATATTCTGCGAAGTGGCAAACCGGTCCGCTCCCCCGAGCCGGACGACCGTTATGCCCATAGTCTGCAGCTCATTCTGAACCGCCTGAGTGATGACGGCGCTGCCGCTGACGACATACGCCGTCTTGGCCTCCAGCCGTCTCAGTTCGGCGGCCGTGACCGGCGTCAGCCGCCCGCTCTCAGAAATAAGGATGGGAGCGCTGAGCAGCTTGGCCAGCGGGGCCGCGGACAGAGCGTCCACGAGATTGGCGTCGCCGCCGCCGGCTAATATGACGTTTTCCGCTGTCTGCCAGCCGGCCTGCGATATAGCCGCCGCGGTGGCGTATCGGTCAGCGCCGCCGATCCTCTGGTTGGCGAGGTTTTCACTTACCGCGAATAACTGCAGCGGCAGCAAAGTCACCATCATCAGCACAACGCAAAGGATCGCTAACGGCTTTCTCCTGTAGTCCATTGATTTCCCTCCATATCAACTTATTTTCAGGTGAGATCTGGAACCGTCTATGTGAACCGTTGCCGGGAATTTTGGGGAAAACCTCCCCCATGGCTCCGATGTAACACTTTACTAAAAAAGTAACATTATCGCTGAAAGCCTGATAAACCGGGCACTTGAAAAACCCGCCGAAGGGCCGGCGGGGGGATTTTGGGCAAAAAAAGGAGGCGCTGAAAGGCAGGAAAAGTCAAGGTGTTCGCGATTATGTAACACTTTTAGTATTTTGTAACATTATCCATTATAACACAGGCTGGCTGGGGAATACAAGATTTTGTCCCGCGGAAAAAAATTTTTTATTTGGACTATTTTCTTAATTATTCGCCCAATATTCGCTAAAATTGGAAAAATATTTCATTAAACCTGTTGACAAAATAAGGGGGATAAAATATAATAATACAAAGACTGACAGTTTCTGAGAGGCAAGTGACGGAAGTGGCGGAAGTGGCGGACGAAAAAAAGCAAGTTCCCGTTTTTGACCGGGTCAAAGCGTATTTCCTCTATTTCATGCTCTACAGCATGATCGGCTGGTGCTACGAAGTATTCCTGGAAGTGGTCGTCTACCGTTGGGGATTCACCAACAGGGGATTTTTATTCGGCCCATACTGCCCTGTTTACGGTTTCGGCGCGGTGATCTTCATTCTCTGTTTCAGTTCGCTGAAACGAAGGGGCGGCGGGCGGTTCTTCCGGCTGGTCAAACCGCTTATCATCGGCGCGGGCTGCATGATCACGGCCACGGCTATAGAACTCACGGTCAGCTATATGCTGGAGCTCTTAACGGGCAGCTGGCCCTGGCAGACTTACGCCGACTATACCTATAATTTCCAGGCCAGAATCGCGCTCTCCCCGTCGATCAGATTCGGTCTGGGCGGGCTCCTGTTCCTCTATGTATTGCAGCCCTGTTTTGAAAAAGCCGTGAGTAAGCTTAATCTCCGGAGCTTCAATCTCTGCTTCCGCGCTCTGGCGGCAATTGTCCTGATCGATTGCGCCTGGACTTTCTTTCCAATTTAAAGGAGAAGGCGGAAATCCGCCTCCTCCTTCTCCATAATACCGCCCCGAGCGTTCAGGGTTTACTGCGCAGATGATTCTTGTTCCTGTTTTATTCTAAAATTTGATCTTGGGTCAGGGACGCAGGACGCGGATCGTTTTGGTCGCGACGTTCGCGCTGGAACCGTATTTCTTGATCGCGAACTGGATGGTCTTGTTGGCGCTCAGGCCCGCGTTGTTGACATTGATGAGCACGCTGCTGGCGTCGTCGTCCCCGATGGAACCATTGGACTTGAACGTGATCATATTGTTGCCGGCGCTGTTAAAGACCAGACGCCCGACTTCCTGCTCCGCTCCCGCCGAGTTGCGGTAGAAGAACTTCACATGATCGCCCGCGGCTCTTACGCGCAGAACGCTGTCTCCCATGGATTTGTCGGTCAGGATATTCCCCAGACGCAGCAGTTCGGCCAGTTCATAGTCGCCGCTGCTCATTTCGTCGATACTTTCAAACGTGACCTTATTGATCTGGGCCACGGTGTTCACTATTTTGATGTTTTGCGATTTCGTCGTCACAGAGTTGTTGCCGCTGCGTTTAATACTCGCCTGCAGCTGGACGGAACCGACTTTCACATCGGCGCTGTCGACTTTGACATGGATGATGTCGCCGTTCATGGTCACAGGGCCGCTTGTTTCGATCTTGCTGATATAGCCGTCGCGGCTCGCTTTCAGCGAGAAGGCGACGCCGCCGCTGGGAACGGATGCTCCGGACAAATTATAGTTCCAGCCGGTGTATTCCGAGGCGTCAAACGCGCCGAGGGCGTAGCCGTTGCTCGTGTATTTCATCAGATGCAGATCGATGGTGCTCTTGGCTGTTTCAAAAGAATTGTGGTCGACTGTAAATTCCAGCGCGTCGGAATTTGCCGCTACGAATTTAGACTTGCTCGGGTCGATAGTGCCCTGCGAACCTACATCGAGCTTGATTTTTCCGAGTTCGCGGTAAGTGCTGGCGCCGTCCCATTTATAGCCGAAGAAACTGAGGTATTCCGTTGACGTTCTGGTATTGCCGGATCTGACCTGCACGAGCAGCTCGCCTTTGGAATTTTGGGCGATCGGCTCGGCTGTCGCCACCACCTGCGAGCTACCGCCGCTTTGTTTGTTTATTGAGAAAATGGAGGAACCGCCGCCTGACAGATCCACGTTGACGCCGCCTTTGTCAAAGAACACCTGATCCCATTTGGCAAACGGGTCGCCGTACTGATCCGTAAATTTGACCAGCGTGTAATCATAACCCGTTCCCGCGGCTAATTTCAGCGTATTGGTGTCCAGAACGGCTTTCGCGGCCACGCGGCCCTCGTCTTTGGCTGTGTCGCGCACTGTGACGGCAAACGACTGGGTCACGTTGCCGGAAGTGATGGTGATAGTCGCTTTGCCGGGGCTCATCGCCTGGATCCATTTTGTGTAGTTCCTGCTGCCGCTGCCAAATCCCGTGGATACGGAGATGGGGTTTTGGTTGTCGTCATTGACGTCGACCACCCACGGATCGGAAGAACTGAGTTTGATGCTGTTCGTGATGTCCACGTCAGTGCCGCCGGCGACGGTCTTGGCCTTTACGCTCCAAAAACCGGCCGTTTCACCGACGATCAGCGTGCCGCTCTTGATGCCCTGGCTGTGGACCGGCCGGCCCTGCTCGATCAGGTCAAGACGGTAAGAGCCGATGCCGCTGGCGGCGGTGGTGCGTCCGTCAAATAAGCGGACCGTCACATAGGAGGACTCGGCTACCAATTCGGACTTTTTGCTGATTTGGATCGTGTAGTCGCAGCTGTCGTTGCCGTTTTGATAAACAGTGAGGATATTCCCCTGCTTTAATTCGCCAGTATCGGATTCAGCTGATCCGGCCCCGCCGCCGAAGACGTCTTGATTAGCGGAAAAAAGAACGTCGTAGCCGGCCGCGTCAAGCTGGGCGACTGTGACTTTTTGGCTGTTGTTGAGGCGGATGCCGAGATGCTGGCCTTCGGTGCGCACATTGAAGTTTTCCGCTATGCCCTGTACCGAATTCACGATGATCGGGCCGGTACCGGCGCCTATGGAATTCATGACCGCTTCCGACACGGCGCCTGTGCCGCCGAGGGCGATATAGGCAGTGGCGGAATTGATTTTAGCGGTGATGCCGGCGTTGGTCAGGGCCGGTACGTTTGTCGCGTTGGTCAGCAGAATGGGCGAGCGCGTCAGCCCCGCCAGAGAAGAGGCCGCCAGAGCGTCGACCAGAGATATGCCGTTGGCTATATACACTTTGCCGAAATCGAATTTCAGCGCTTCCACGACTTTGGAGTTGGTGGCGTAGCGATCCGCGCCGCCTAAGCGCGTCGCGGTCACGCCGGGCACGTCCTGCACGACTCCGGTCCCCCCGATCAGGTAGACGGCGCCTTTCAGTTTAGCCGGCGACACTTTGCCGGCCGCGTCTGTCAGAACGATCTGGTAGTTGTTCGCCGCGGCGAAAGAGGCCGCGGACAGGGCGTCGGCGATCGCGTTGTAGCCGACGACGAATGTGCCGGCCGCGTCAGTGATTTTGGCGTTGATGAGGTCGGAAGTTTCCCAGCGCGTCGCTCCGCGCAGCACTTCGACTTCCAGGCCCGGGATGGCCCGCAGCTGCGCTGCCGTTACGTCGGTCACCGCGCCTATCACATAAGCTTTTTTGGCCTTCAGCTCAATGATGCGGTTTTTGACTCCCGCGTCCAGATTGTTTTTGAAAGTCAGTAAAATAGGTGCTTTGAGTTTGCCGGCCAGAGGCGCGGCGGACAGTGAGTCGACCAGATTTACCTGGTCGGCCGGGGCGATGACGACATTGTCGGCCGTCGTCCAGCCTACGGAAGTCTCCAGGGCGGTGCCCACTCTGTCGGCGCCGGCCAGACGTAAACTGCTAGAGGTGGCGGTGATGGCAAATAATTGCGCCGGCAAGGCCATCAGCAAAACAGCGATAGCCGCCAGAACGGCAATAGTTTTTTTGTTTTTCATAAAATCTCCTCTTGGTGTGTGCGGTACGGTATTATGGATGTCGGAGATTTTTCGCGCGAGTCTAAACACGGCCGGCGAATTATCGCCGCCAAAAGGTAAACATGCGTCGTTTTATTAGAAACGGAACACAGAAAACGTATCTATCTGATAACTGTTTTATTAAAATTCAAAACGTATCTATCGGATAACTGTTTTGTTTCAAGTTCAAAACATTTCTATATAACTAACGGCATAGCCTTCGCGGTTTTACCGTATTAACAGCCCGGCAAAAAGAAGCCCGACATAAGTTAGACCATGTCGGGCAAGGGAAAGTTTCCTCAGAGGCGAATTTTCATTTGTCAAATTTTTCCGAATGGCGTCAGTATTTCAGGCGTTTTGCGCCAAGCGGCGGCAGTAATCATCCATTTCATCAAGTATGCCTTCCTCGCCCGTAAGGTGAAACGACTCATAGCCGATCTCAATAAAGCCGAGCAAGTCTATTTTGCGGTCAAGCTCGTTAAACTCACGGATGCCAATGTTGTGCCGCCGGCGGTAGAGCCGCGAGATCCGCGGCTACGCGAGTCAGAACCAGATCCGCGCAGAGGAGCGGGGTGTCTTCGGTCAGCGTCATCATATGCGCTCCTTTCCGGTTCGTTTAAAACAGAATTCCGGCCTGCGGGCGCCCAACTCCTCAAGGGCGGCGGCGGCGGCTTCGATCTCCCGGCCTACCTGTTCGGGGGCGTGGGCGTCCGAGCCAGTGGTCACCGGGATATTCCGCCTTACCGCCGCCTTGAGCAGCGGCGGTGAGGGATACCACTCGCCGACCGGTTTATAACGGCCGTTCGTATTGAGTTCGATCGCGCAGCCGGCGGCGGCTATGGCGTCCAGGGCCGGGGCCGCCAATTCCTCCACCGGGGCCTCCGGGCGGACGCCGAAAATCTTCACGAGATCGATATGGCCCAGCACGGTAAACAGGCCGCTGGCCGCCGCCTGAGCCACGCAGGCGAAATAGCGGCTGTACAGCTCGTCCGGCGGCAGAGCCAAAGAGGCCGCTTCCTCCGGCGTCCGGTCTACGGCCCGTCCCGCCAGATCGTGTACGGAGCCGATGCAAAAATCAAAATCGTGCCGGCGCAGCGCTTCGCGAATACGGTTTTCCTCGCCCGGCCGGTAATCCAGTTCCGCCCCGACCAAAACCCGCAGGCCCGGATACTCGCGCGCCGCCGCCCGCAAGAGATCCGGCCGCATATCTTCCAGATATTCCTCATGATCGGTAAAACCGATCAGCGCTAAGCCGCGGCGCGCGGCGGCGTCAAGAAACAAGCGTATGTTTTCCGGCGTAGCCGGTCTGTCCCTGTGACCGAGCAGATGGACATGCGTGTCAGCCGGCATCTTCCGGCCCCGCCTCCCGCCGGACCGTCTCCCGCCGCTCCAGCGTCTCCGCCGCCACGTCGGGGTCGCCCAGCCGGCTGTAGCACTCCGCCAGCCGGTCATAGATATCATATAGGGTTTCGTCCAGAGCCAGCGCGTGCTCATAATCCGAAACCGCGTCCTCGTACAATTCCAGCTCCCAATAGGCGTCGCCGCGCAGGATCCAGACCTCCGTCCCGTCGTCCCGGCTGCTCATCGCGTCCGTCAGCTCCAGCGCCGCCGCCTCATAATCGCCGGCGGCAAAAGCCTGATCGCCGCGGGCGAAAGCTTCTTCGTAATTTATTTCTTCCTCTGGGGGCGCGCAGCCCGGCAGGATGAGCAGCGCCGCGGCCAGAAGCAGTGCCGTTTTCTTCATTTTCATTTTATACCCGCGTGGTAAAATTTGGATTCCGGGACAAGCCCGGAATGACGGGGGCCTTACCCGTTAAGGCCGCAGCAGCGTTTATATTTTTTGCCGCTGCCGCAGGGGCAGGGGTCGTTGCGACCGACTTGCTGGTTGACGCGCACCGGTTTGCGCGCGTCGGCGGTGTAACGGTTTTCGACCAGAGCCTGCCGCGAGTCGGCGGATTCGGA
The DNA here is from genome assembly GCA_031266805.1 of Gracilibacteraceae bacterium. Lineage (GTDB taxonomy): Bacteria > Bacillota > Desulfitobacteriia > Desulfitobacteriales > Syntrophobotulaceae > JAIRRL01. The sequence continues at coordinate 46,247 of JAISAH010000010.1, read as the reverse complement.
GGACTCCGTCACGCGCGGCGTCACCCGCAGCACATAAGTAACGGTGTCTTCCCGGATGGCGCTGATCATGGCCTGGAACATCTCATAGGCCTCATTGCGGTATTCCACGAGCGGATCCCTCTGGCCGTAAGCCCGAAGGCCGATGCCGTCCCGCAGGTCGTCCATGGCGTCCAGATGGTCTTTCCAGCGGGAATCCACGACCCGCAGCACGATACTGCGCTCGATGGCTCGCATGAGTTCCTGGCCGTAATTGCCCTCCCGCTCCTCGTAATAGTCTTCCACCCTGTCTAGGATGAGTTCCCGCATTTCATCCGGACTGAGATTGATAAAATCGTCCCCGGTGAGGTTGTGGTTCGGCAAAAGCACGTTTTCCAAGAGTTCCAGAAAACTGGGCAAATTCCACTCCTCGGGGTAGGGGCTCTCGCTGCTGAAACGGGCGATGATCTCGTCCGTCACTGCTTCCATCATTTGCCATATTTGGTCTTTAATGTCTTTGCCGGTCAGCACCTCCCGGCGCTGCGAATAGATGATCTCCCTCTGCTGGTTCATCACGTCGTCATAGTTGAGGACATGTTTGCGGATTTCGAAATTGCGCGCCTCTACGCGTTTTTGCGCGTTTTCGATTTGTTTGCTCACGAGACGGGATTCGATCGGCGTTTCGTCGTTCATGCCCAGTTTGTCCATCATCCCGGCCAGGCTTTCGCCGCCGAACAGGCGCATCAGATCGTCTTCCATCGATATATAAAACTGGGTGGAGCCCATATCGCCCTGACGGCCCGCCCGCCCGCGCAGCTGGTTGTCGATGCGCCGCGACTCATGGCGCTCCGTGCCGATGATATGCAGGCCGCCCAGATTGGCGACGCCCTCGCCCAGCACGATGTCCGTGCCGCGCCCGGCCATGTTGGTGGCGATGGTCACGGTCCCCGGTTCGCCGGCCCGGGCGACGATCTGCGCTTCCTGCTCATGGAATTTGGCGTTCAGCACCTGATGCGGCACGCCTTTTTTCTTCAGGACGGAACTCAGGAGTTCGGATTTTTCGATGGAAACCGTGCCGACGAGCACCGGCTGACCGATGCTGTGTTTCGCCAGAATATCCTCGACCACGGCGCCGAATTTACCCTCTTCCGTGCGGTAAATAACATCGGGCAGATCGTCGCGGATCATCGGCAGATTAGTCGGGGTCTCCACCACGTCCAGCCGGTAGATGTTCATGAACTCCTGTTCTTCCGTGCGGGCCGTGCCGGTCATGCCGGCCAGTTTTTTATACATGCGGAAATAGTTCTGGAAAGTGATGGTGGCCAGCGTCTGGGTTTCCCGCTCGATCTTGACTTTTTCCTTGGCCTCGATCGACTGGTGCAGCCCCTCGCTGTAGCGGCGGCCGAACATCAGGCGGCCCGTGAACTCGTCCACGATGATGACCTGCCCGTCTTTGACGACATAGTCGCGGTCCTTGCGAAAAAGGGTATGGGCCTTCAGCGCCTGATTCACGTAGTGGGCCAGCTCGTTGTTCAAATCATCGTAGAGGTTTTCCACGCCGAGCATTTCCTCGACGAGACCGACCCCTTCCTCGGTCAGAGTCACGACCCGCTCTTTTTCGTTGACATTGTAATCCCGCTCGTTTTTCAGGCGGGGGATCAGTTTGGCGGCGCGGTCATAGAATTCCGTCGATTTATTGCCTTCGCCGGAAATGATCAGCGGCGTGCGGGCCTCGTCGATGAGGATGGAGTCCACCTCGTCCACGATGGCGAAAGCGAGCGGGCGCTGTGTCAAAAGATCCGCCGACGGGCTCATGTTGTCGCGCAAATAATCAAAACCGAACTCGTTATTGGTGCCGTAGGTGATATCCGCGGCGTAGCTTTCTTTTTTCTGTTCCGGCGACATGCCGTGGACGACCAGCCCGACCGAGAGACCGAGCATGTTGTACACCTTGCCCATCCATTCCGCGTCGCGTTTGGCCAGATAATCGTTGACGGTGACGACATGGACGCCCTCGCCCGTGAGCGCGTTCAGGCAGGCCGGCAAAGTGGCGACGAGCGTTTTGCCCTCGCCGGTTTTCATCTCGGCGATGCGCCCGTCATGCAGCACCATGCCGCCGATGAGCTGAACGTCGTAATGCCGCAGGCCGAGCGCCCGCTCCGCCGTCTCCCGCACGAGCGCGAACACTTCCGGGAGCAGAGCGTCTAGGCTTTCGCCGCCGTCCGCCCGCCCTCGGAATTCCTCCATTTTTTGCCGCAGCTCCTCCTCGCTGAGGACTGCCATCTCCTCCGTCCAGCGATCGATGAGTTCGACTTTTTTTCTGTAACGTTTTATGTCGCGCGTGTTGTTATCAAAAAGAGTGCTGATAATGCTCATCCGTTTCCCCTTAATCCTACTTAGTAAAAAATTTATTTGCGGCCCGCCTGCCAGCGGAATCCAAAGCCATAATTCTGATCTACTTCCCGGTGGCCCTGGAAAAAGCGTTCTTCCCGTTTCACTTCCAATTGGTCGCCCGCGTTTTTCAGGCTGGCGATCACGCAAAACCGTTCCCGGCTGTTGGAGTTGTCAATATGGATGAGGATGTCGGGCGCGCCCTGCTGTTTGATCGTGACGCTGGCGTCCGTGCTGCGCCAGTTGGCGACGCCTTCGTAGATATAAGCGAATACCACGGCGAATTCCACGAGTTCCGGTTTATGGAAAAACATGTTCTCGCCGCCCTGACTGGCGCCGGAGCGGTCGTCCTGATCCAGCTGGATGTAGGGCAGATCCCGCTCGCTGCCGAACGAGTTGCCCAAAGCCTGGATCACGCCCTGCTGCCCGCCTTTGAGCCGGTACATGCAGGCCAGATCGAGGTCGATGCCGCCGCCGCCAAAAAAGGATTTTTTGCCCGCGTTCCAGTTCAGATTGAAATGCAGGCGGGAACTGTTTTTGGACAGGTTGATCTTATGGGAGTCGCCGCTTTTTTTCAGATTGATCGGACCGGACGGCGCGGGGGCGGGAGTTGGCGCCGGAGCGGGCGGTGTTGGCGCCGGAATTGGCGCGGGGGTCGGCGTCGGCCTAGGCGCGGGGGTCGGCGCAGGCGCCGGGGTGGGTGCGGGCCGGGGCGCGCGCGGGGCCGGCGCGGCTTCCTCGCCGCCGAAATGGGCGAGCAAAGCGGACAGACCGCCGTTAAAGCCGCTGGCGACCACGGATAGACGCCAGATATTATCCTTGCGGTACAATTCACAGAGGATGACCGCTTTTTCCTGAAGGAAATCCGCGCCGGTAAAGCTGAAAGCGCTCAATTCGCTCTGCCCGGCGGAAAGGGCCAGACGGCCCGAGCCTAAATCCCGCACCGCGGCCCCGTCTTCGGCGGCGGCGGCAAAAACCAGCTTGCTGACGAACGCCGGGATCAGGCCCAGATCGACGGCAAAAACAGCGCGAACGCCCTGGAACCGGACGCTGATCGCCTGTTCCGGGCTGCGCTCCTGATTATAAAAGATAAAATAACGGTCGTCCGATAAGCGGTTTTGGGCGTCGACGGCAAAACAAACGACGTCAGCCGTCCCTTTGGACATCGGCGCGTCGACGGCGATTTCCAATTGGCGCGCCTGGGTCAGATCCGCGATCTTGATCTTCTGGCCTTTTTTCAATTCCATCTTTTCCACTCCACTTCTATCCCTGAAATTATGATCCCTTCTTTTTTGGCGGGCTAATATGTTTATTCATACAGTATAGCATGATTTTTCCTCCGGCGCCATAATAATTTCTTCCTTGAAAACGTCTTGACAGGCTAACTTTGCTTTGGTATGCTGTAGACAAGGATTAGCGAGAATATATCCCTTATATTATGAATATTGATCAATGGAGGTGCCAGCATGGAACTTAAAGGCTCGAAAACCGAGGCGAATTTACAGACGGCGTTTGCCGGCGAGTCACAGGCCCGGAACAAGTACACTTATTATGCCTCAAAGGCGAAGAAGGAAGGCTACGAGCAGATCGCCGCTCTTTTCACGGAGACGGCCGATAATGAAAAGGAGCACGCCGAACTCTGGTTCAAGCTCCTGCACGAAGGCGCGGTACCCGATACCGCGGCCAACCTGAAGGACGCGGCGGCCGGTGAAAATTACGAGTGGACGGATATGTACGCCGGTTTTGCCAAAATCGCCAAAGAAGAAGGCTTCACCAAGATAGCCGCTATGTTCGAGGGCGTGGCCAAAGTGGAAAAAGAGCATGAGGAGCGCTATCTGGCCTTGCTGAAAAATATAGAGGACGGCGCCGCTTTCAAAAAAGACGGGAAAGTTTACTGGAAATGTCGCAATTGCGGCCATATCCACGTCGGCACGGAGGCGCCCAAAATCTGTCCCGTGTGCAGCCATCCGCAAGCCTATTTTGAATTGCGGTCACAAAACTATTAAGGTTTGATTCTGAGTATTTAGAGTCCTGATGTTTGATTCTGGTCTGTGTGAAAATTTCACATAGCGCCTTATTGCGGGAGATGATTATGGGAATTCATGAATCGGGTGAAATGTATCTGGAGACCATCCTGCTTCTGACACAGCGCAACGGCAGCGTCCGTTCCGTGGAGGTGGCCGCCGAATTGGGCTACAGCAAACCGAGCGTCAGCCGGGCGATGAATATCCTGAAAACCGGCGGGTTTATCACGGTGGAAAAACCGGGCTATATTTACCTGACGGAGACGGGCGCGCAGCGGGCGGCGGAGATCCACGGCCGCCACAAACTGATTACCGCTTTTCTCTCATCCTCGCTCGGGGTGGATAAGGCGCTGGCGGAACGGGACGCCTGCCGGATAGAGCATATCATCAGCGAAGAAACTGTCACGGCGATGAGATCCTATATCAAGGCTAATCACAGCGCGCCGGATATGGAGTGAGGCCGTCTTTCCGCGAATTCCCGAATATAGGACGCCTATAAAAGAGAAAGGTGAGCGGCGGTATGTCCAACATGTCCGATGTTTCCAATATTGACACGTCCAGGATCAGACCCGGCTACGCGGTGCACTGTCACTCCAAGCAGGAGGCGCTCCAGCTCAAACAGGCCATGAACTGGAACGCCGGGGGCTCCGGCAATGAGGCGTGGAAATATCTGTTCCCGGCCGCCGAATCGCGTAACGGCTATCTGGCGGTCAGTTTTTCCACTTTGCTGCCCCGCGGCACGAAGATCATCGAATTTGAGGATCTGTTCGCCGGGAGCGTGGACGCGGACAGCGGCCTTAATCTGTTTAATCCTCAGGAACCCCGGACGCTGGCGGAATTCGTCGGAGCGGAGCGGAGCGGGGCTTCGGAACTCGCGGGGGAACCGCTTGCCGGCCCGGCGGATTTTGCTTTTGTCGTCAAGGGTTCGCCGGAAACAGGCGCTCCGGCCGGTCCGGAGCTTATAGCCGAGCGCTCGGCGGCCGAGGCGGAAGTGATCCAGATCGATTTCAGCAAGGCGGAAGCGCCGGTAATTCTGGAAAAACCGGTGCTGATAGCGGTAAGGCCGGAAAAGACCCCGGCGCCGCTCCCGGAGGTCATGACGGAAGCGCCGCCGGTGGTCGAAGCGGAAGCGCCGCCGGCGGTAGAGGAAAAACCGGCGCCACCAGAAGTCATGGCGGAAGCGCCCCCGCCGGTACAGGAAAAACCGGCGCCTCCGGAAGTCAGGGCGGAAGCGCCCCCGCCGGGAGAGGAAAAGCCGGCGCCACCGGAAGTCAGGGTGGAAGCGCCCCCGCCAGTGGAGGAAAAACCGGCGCCGCCGGAAGTCATGGCGGAAGCGCCCCCGCCGGTAGAGGAAAAGCCGGCGCCCCCGGAAGTCACAGCGGAAGCGCCCCCGGCGCCGGAGAAGCCGGTGGCCGCGGCGGAAATTGGAGAAGGAGAGGGAGTTGAGATGGCGGACTTCGTCAACGACCCCCCGGCGAGTGATATCGCTTTTGTGAAAAAACCGGAACCGCAGCAGCAGCCGGTCCGGCAGCCGCAGCAGCCGATCGTGGCCGCGGCCGCCGGGGAGGAATCGCTTTTGGCCCGCATACTGGGTATGCCGGACGAACAGGAATTTACGCGCTGGAGCGAACCGCAAAAGGTTTTTCGCATCCACGACGGCCGGCGGGAATTCCGGGAAATCGATAAAACCACTTGGTATCCCTGCTCGGAGGACGAAGCGCTGCTCAGTTTTATGATCACGCCGAAAGAGTCCGTTCTTTTGCAAAAATTTTCGGAAGATTCGGTCAATTTGGCGCAGGCTTCGCTGAAACTGGGTTTTGTCCGGGTGATGAGGCAAAACGGCCTTTATTTGATGCACGGCGACAACACCACCTCCTTGCAGATCTCCGACGGACTGTTCCCGGAAATCGCGGACGCCAACGGTTTGTACCTGAATATCATCGCTAAATTCTAACAGGGAAGAGGTGATAGGGCTTTTAAGAATCGCTGTATCTTTTTGGTATTTTTTGTAACTAATTAAATGGGTGGGGGGATTTTGACTTATGGAAACGATCGCGGATTTCATCTTAAAATTGTTCGAACTTTTTAACAAGGAGTTTGCCAAGGCGCGCAAAAAACTCCTGTTCCTGGCTCTGGCTATCGGCATGGTGCTGATGGCTGTTTTTGTGGCCGGGGCCGGTTTTATTCTCGTCATCATCGGGATCTATCAGGGGCTGTGTCTGGTGATGTACAGTTTCCTGGCCGCGTTCGTTACCGCCGTGTTGATGTTCATCATCGGAGGGGGCATGCTCCTGTGCGCAAGACTGCTGATTCGGTAAGCCTCTTGACCTTAGGGGCGGAACTGCGTGAAGCCGCCGGTAAAATTCATATCGATAAATTCAGCGCGCCTATGGCGATCGCCTGTTTTTGCGCCGGAGCGGTCAGCGGTCTGGCCCCGGCTCTGGTGCGCAAAGCTTTGCGCTGGACGTATTCACTGTACATTCGCTAAAAGTCTGATTGATTATAATCAAGCTTGACGCGCGAAGGCAAGAAAAATTTTGCTGATTTTTCTTGCCTTTGGATTTTATACGCGGGCGGCGAGGATATGGAGCATTATTTTATCATAAACCCCAAGGCGGGGCGAGGGGATACGGGCGGCGAGTTCTGCCTGAGCATAGAAAGCGCCGCCGCGGCGGCCGGCGCCCGGGCGGCGTTTTATATTACGCGCGGTCCGCGCGACGCCTGGAATTATACGCGGGACCTATGCCAGGCCCGCGGCGCGGAAGCCGCCGCGCTGCGTTTTTACGCCTGCGGCGGCGACGGGACTCTGAACGAGGTGGTCAACGGGGTGATGGCCGCCGGGGGCCGGGCGGCGGTGGGTTTTATCCCCCAGGGCACGGGCAACGATTTCGTGAACAATTTTCCCCAAGGCGCTGATTTTACGGATGTGGCCGCCCAGCTGGCCGCCGCGCCGCGAACCGTCGATCTCCTGCTGGCCGGCGGCCGTTACGCGGTCAACATGTGCAACGCCGGTTTTGACGCCGAAGTCGCCCGCCGGATGACCGCGCTGAAAAAAAAGACGGGGCTCTACGGTCCGCCTCTGTATACGCTGGCGCTGGCCCGCTGCCTTTTAGGCAAAACGGGCATGACCCTCGATCTGGACCTCGACGGGGCAAAATACGCCGGCCGTTTTTTGCTCGCGCTGGCCGCGAACGGCGTCAGCTACGGCGGCGGCTATTACGGCGCGCCGCTGGCCAAGCCGGACGACGGTTATATGGATTGCTGTCTGGTCAAGAGTATTCCCCGGCCGCTGATGGCCGCGCTGGTCCCCTTTTTCCGTCAGGGTCATCATTTGGAGATGCCCATGTTCCGCCGGATCATCACTTACGCCCGCGCCCGCGCCATGAGTTTTCACAGCCCGCGCCCCGTCCCCGTCAGCATGGACGGGGAGATCGAGCTTCTGCGGAGTTTCAGCGTCTCCGTCGCGCCGGCGGCCCTCAGTTTTCTGACGCCGGCCACACGGTGATGGAAAACCTGAGCATCGCCTTTAACGCGGTGGCGCCTCTTTTTTTGCTGATGGCCACGGGATTTTTCCTCTACCGGCGCGGCTTGGCGGACGACGCTTTTTTGGAAAAAGCCAACGCCCTGAGCTTCAATTTTTTCCTCCCCGCCTTGCTGTTTATCAATATTTATCGCACGGAGGCCGGCAGTTTCCTCGATCCCCGGCTGTTGCTCTTCGCGCTGGGCTGCCTCGTCGCTCTGTTCGTCCTGCTCTGCCTGATCGTGCCGCTGCTGGAAAAAGATCCGCGCAAAAAGGGCGTCATCGTGCAGGGGATCTTTCGCAGCAATTTCGTCTTGATGGGCGTGCCCATCGTCACTTACATCTTTCCCCGCGAGGGTCCCGGCGTCGTCTCTCTGCTCGTGGCGATCGTCATCCCCGTCTATAATCTGCTGGCGGTCTGCGCCCTGGAAATGTTTTCCTCCAGGCGGCCGCGCTGGCTGGCCTTGCTGCGGGATATCGCGCTCAACCCGCTGATCGCGGCCTCGCTGATCTCTATCGCCGTCAAACTGTCCGGGCTCGCGGTCCCGCTCGTCGTCGAAAAAACCCTGGCCGAGATCGCGGCGATGGCTATGCCGCTGGCCCTGATCGCGCTGGGCGGCTCGTTTCGCTTCAGCCACGTCGGCCAAAATTGGCGGCGGCTCCTCGTTTGCGTGCCGGCCAAGCTCCTGCTCACCCCGCTGATCGTCGTCGCTCTCGCCGTGTGGGCCGGATTTCGCGGCGCGGAACTGCTGGCCCTGACGGTGATGTACGCGGCGCCGGTCGCCGTGAGCAGTTACCAGATGACTTTGCAGGCCAAAGGCGACGGGGATCTGGCGGCGCAGATCGTCGTTTTCAGCACCGGAGCGGCGTCGGTATCCCTCGTTTTTTTCATATACGCCCTACGGGCCCTGAATTTGATCTGACCCTTCTCAATATGGAAAATAATTTAAACTTAGTCCCATCTCTCCTCGTGATGATCACTTCTTCTTGCAATGCCGCATTTAATACGGTAGAAAAATTTTGTCTGGCCTCTGAATAATTATAGATTTTCATTCCGTTCCTCCGTTAAAACATTTACATTCATATTTAACGCAACATTTTTCATTAGTATATCAAACGTCTTTAAGTTCTTTAAGTAAAACTTCATATTTATGTTTCATTAAGTTTATGAAAATGTCTAAACATATAAATAATTTAAAGTCTCTTGTAATTTCTTCCTCTCGATATTTATTATAAACCCATTCGTCATAAAACAAACAACCCGCCGGTATTTGGATATCATTGACATATGTTTTGATCACAATTAACGCCGCCTCCCCGCCGCAATCCCGGATATGACCGCCGACACAGGTATTGTAGCACTTTTAAAGACGGAAAACAATGCTTCTTGACAAAACATATAGGTTATGGTATAACTTGGATATAACTCGGGGATGTCCTTAGCGGGAGGTAAAGCGGATGAAAGAAATGGTATACCGGGAGTTCGGGAAAACCGGCCTGCGCGTGTCGCGTTTTGGCCTGGGCTGCATGCGGTTCCCGCCTGACGAGGCCGAGGCGGTGCGTATGGTGCGCCGCGCTATTGAGCGGGGCGTCAATTATCTGGACACGGCTTATGTTTACGGGAACAGCGAAACCATCACGGGTAAGGCTTTGCAGGACGGCTACCGCGACCGGGTCGTGCTGGCCACTAAATCCCCGATCTGGAACATCGCTTCCCACGCGGATTTTGAAAAATATCTGGATAGGGAATTGGCGCGGCTCGGCACGGACCATATTGACGTTTACCTCCTGCATAATCTCAATACCGACAACTGGAACAAGGTGCGGCGCTATGACGGCCTGACTTTTCTCGACAAGATGGCGGCCAAAGGCAAGATTTTGCACAAGGGTTTTTCCCTGCACAACACGCTGGCCGCTTTTCGGGAAATAATCGACGCTTTCGACTGGGAAATGACGCAGATCCAGCTCAATATCTTGGACGAGGAAAATCAGGCCGGTGTGGAAGGTCTGCGCTACGCCGCCGCTCGCGGCATTCCAGTCGTGATCATGGAACCTTTGCGCGGCGGTTTTCTGGCCGGCGACGCTCCGCCGGCGGTCGCCGCGCTCATCGACGCTTTTCCTGAGCGCCGTTCGCTCATGGAGTGGTGTTTTCGCTGGCTCTACGATATGCCGGAAGTCTCCGTCGTCCTGAGCGGCACGAGCACTATGGCTCAGTTGGAGGAAAATATTGACATATTCGCGGACGCGGCCCCGAATGTGATGACCGCGGCGGAGCGCGGGTTGCTGCGGCAAATACGGGAGGCTTTTGAGAGCAGCCCCAGCGTCGCCTGCACCGGCTGCGCCTATTGTCTGCCCTGTCCGGCCGGAGTGGCTATTCCGGATATTTTCAAGCTGTACAACAGTTATCAGCTGGTAAAACCGAATCCGGTCGATATTTTTATGTATAGAAACGTCCATATGGCCGAAGGCACGGCCGCCGACAGCTGCACGGGCTGCGGCGCCTGTCAGGATCTCTGTCCGCAGGGGCTGGCGGCGCCGGAGCTCCTGCCTTTGATCCACAAGGAGCTGATGCAGGCCCCCATGCCCGGTTGAGAAAGCCGGTCAAGGCGCGAAAAACGAAGGGAGCACGGCATGGAATTTGAAACGATCTGCGTGCGCGGCGGCGACAAACCGTATGACCGGACCGGGGCGATCAGCGTGCCGATCTATCAGACGGCGGCTTTTGCCCATCCCGGCCTGGGGCGCAGCACCGGTTATGATTATTCGCGCGCGCAGAACCCGACCCGCGAATGCCTGGAAAATATTGCCGCCAACCTGGAAAACGGCGCGGAAGCGGTGGCTTTTTCCAGCGGCATGGCGGCGCTGACAACCTTGATGGCCCTCTTTGCCCCCGGCGATCACCTGATCGTGTCCGACGATCTCTACGGCGGGACGCATCGCCTGTTTTCCCAGCTGACGGAGCGCGGCGGCCTCCGTTTCACTTTTATGAGCACGACGGACGCGGAGCGGGTGGCTGAATGTTGTACGCCGGCGACGAAAGCTGTTTTTATCGAAACGCCGACCAATCCGATGATGCATGTGACGGACATCGCGGCGGTGGCAGCCCGCTGCGCCGGACGCGGCATCCGTCTGATCGTGGACAATACGTTTTTGACGCCCGCCCTGCAAAAACCGCTCGACCTGGGCGCGGATATCGTGATGCACAGCGGGACAAAATATCTGGGCGGCCATAACGACGCTCTGGCCGGGCTGCTCGTCGTCCGGGACCGGGCGCTGGCGGAGCGGCTGCGCTTTTTCAGCATGTCCCTCGGCACGGGGCTGGCCCCTTTTGACGCCTGGCTCATCATCCGCGGCATCAAGACTTTGGCTCTGCGCGTGGCGCGGCAGGAGGAAAACGCCCGCCGAATCGCGGCCTGGCTGGCGGAGCGGCCGGAAGTCCGCGCCGTTTATTATCCGGGGCGCGAGGATCATCCGCAGTACGAGGTTTCCCGCCGGCAGGCGAAAGGGTTCGGGGCCATGATTTCCTTCGAGGTGACGGAGACCGGTCTGGTAAAACAGATCCTGGAAAACGTGCGCGTCATTCATTTTGCCGAAAGCCTCGGCGGAGTGGACAGCCTGATGACTTATCCCGTGCTGCAGACCCACGCCGACATCCCGGAAGAAAAACGCCTGGCCCAGGGGATTAACGATCGCCTGCTCCGCCTGTCCGTGGGCATAGAAGCGGCGGCGGACCTGATCGCGGATTTGGCGCGGGCCTTCGGCGGGCAGGATATTGAATGAGACGCTCGACTATCGTGGCGGTCTATCGCGCGGACGTGAAAAAAGTCTGGGATATAGTGACGGACAACGCGAATTTCGCCTGGAGAAGCGATCTTTCCGGCGTCCAGGCAGCGGAGGACGGCCGGACTTTTGTGGAAACCACGAAGGGCGGTTACCGGACGACGTTTACCATAACCCGGAAAGAGCCGTTTTCCTGCTATGAGTTTGACATGGAAAACAAGAACTTTTCCGGGCATTGGACGGGCGTGTTTTCGCCTGCCGCCGATAACGGGACGCGGATAGAGTTTACCGAGGAATTGCGCGTCAAAAACCCGCTGATGGAACTCTTGTCATACGTCGCGCTGCCGCTGCGGAAAATGCAGCGGGCGTACGCGGAGGATCTGCGCCAGGCGCTGGGGGAGGGCGAATGAATATTTACTTATTCCATCAATGAATTCAGTTGGCGCGCCAGCATGGGCAGATTGTAGTCTCGTAAATATGGGATCTCAATGCGCTGGGCCTCTACCGCCGCCAGATCGATTTCGCAGCACAGCGCTTGCTCGCCGCTTTGCGCCTCGCTAAGAATTGAGCCATCCGGCGCGACGATGCGGCTGCGGGCCGCAAACGGATATTCCTCTCCTTCTTGTCCGCAGCGATTGGCGGCCAGGACGAAGACGCCGTTTTCCAAAGCCCGGGCCTGCGTGCCCAATTCCCAGGCATAGGAGCGCTTGCCGGAAAAAGCCGCCGAATAAACGACGACGGTCGCGCCTTTGAGGGCGAGGAGGCGGGCGCCTTCCGGAAAACCAGCTTCATAGCATATTTGCAGGCCTATTTTAGCAAAACTCAGATCAAAGACAGGGTAGTCGTTCCCATGGGCGAAACGCAAAGCCTCGTTTTGCCATAAATATACTTTTCTGTAAATTCCAACCACGCCGTATTTGCCGACGATTACAGAAGTATCATAGAGCACTCCTTCTATGGGCGAGCGCTCAATGATGGCGCCTACGAGGAACGAACCGCTCCCGGCGCAAAGATTCCGCATCCATTCGGTCGTCGGGCCGGGGATCGTTTCCGCCAGTTCGTAATCCCTCGCCTGGACAAAGTATCCGGTGTTGAACAGTTCCGGCAAAGCGATGAGACGGCAGCCCGCCGCGAGCGCTTCTTGAACTAAGGCGGAGGCTGTTTTCAAGTTTTCCGCTTTGCCATATAAGACGGAATCCATTTGGATGGCCGCTGCTTTTATTTTGTCGCTCATATATTTGATAAATCTCGCTTATTGGGTTTTCGGGAACCGTTTTTGGAAATCATCCACGATTTCATCAACGGTCAGGATTTTGACGCCGGGAAAAGAGAGAAAATAGGAAATCAGCCGTTCATGCATCAGAATGTTTTGCGGGCGCCCGCTTACGTCGGGGTGGATGGTCATGGGGAAAACGCCGTATTCATACTCGCGGTACAGGTAGTCAAATTCATCGCGCCAGAGCTGCTCTATGTCGCGGGGGTTCGTAAAACCATAGCTGTTAGGCGAGGCCTTGACGAACATCATCGGCGGCAGATCATCCAAGTACCAGTTCGCCGGCACCTGCACCACATCCGTTGGCGCGCCAAATTTCATGGGTTTCATCCATGTTTCCGCCGGTTTGCCGTAGTCGATCTTGGTCCAGGAGTCGCCGACGCGGGTGTAATAAGGCGTGAAATCGTCATGCATAAGGCTGTGATCGTATTTGATCGCATACTTTTGCAGCAAGTCGTTCGTGACCGCGGACGATTCCCACCACGGGGCGACATAGCCTCGCGGTTTCCGGTCCCAGAGATTCGTGATCAGGCCGATGCACTTGACCAGAACCGCTTCCTCCTGTTCCGGCGACATGGCTAAGGGGTTTTCGTGCGAATAGCCGTGAAGGCCGATCTCATGCCCCGCCGCCGCCACCGCGGCCATTTCATCGGGAAAAGTTTCAATGGTTTGGCCGGGGATGTACCAACTGGTGCGCAGATCATACTTTTCAAACATTTTCAGCAATCTGGGGACACCCACCCGCGCGGCGAAGACGCCCCGTGAAATATCACAAGGCGAGTCCTCGCCGCCGTAAGAGCCCAGCCAGCCGGCGACGGCATCCACATGAACACCGTATGAGACGAAGATTTCTTTCATTTTTCATGCCTCCTCGTATAATAGTTTGTATCGCCGCGCGAGTGTCGTTGACCGTTGGCCCTATTACAATGTCATATTCGTGCTGCTGGGCGGTGTTCCTGCTTTCGCTGTTTGCCGCCGCCGGTATTATTGGACTTTACTGTTCCGAGACGGCGGGGAACGGCCTGCCTGTAACAAAAAACAGTTGCTTAATATTATTCGCTGATATAAAATAAACATGAAGAAAAAGTTAAATTATATAAAAAAATACACGATGGCATAAAACGCGGCGGCATATATGTCGAATGTGATTATATGCTTTCTGAGGATGAATTCGATAACGCGCAAGAAATGGAGGATTTTTATGTTTCAGAATATGAGCGCTTGAAAAAAGAACAGGGCGTTATTGACGATAGAGAGTACCATTTTGATATTCCCTGCGCGGTATCCAACCAGCGGAAATTGCTTCGCGCGGCGGGATTTGCCAATGTGCGGGAAGTGTGGCGCAAAAAAAACACCGTTATACTTACAGCGGCCAAATAAATCTGCAGGAAAGAATCATTTCGTAAACTATCGTTATCGGGAAGCGGTTGGCCCTATGGTGGCGGATCAGTTGATAAACGGCGGCCGGAAATAGTCTCAGAATGTAAATTCAAGGAGGTAAACCATGGCGTTAGTGTGGGAAAAACTTGAATCGTGAACTCGGACATCACCATCACCGAAAAATACCTCACGGAAGTGGAGCCGGGCCTTTTTTGGAAGGTGACCTGCCAGATAGAGCGGCAGATTTTTTTGCTCTCCGGCACGGAGACGGGGTTTAAGTACAGGACTGGCGCCACCGGATCGCTTATCTGGACGGCGAGGCCTCAGACTGGTTGCTCAGAACCTTCAGTCAGGCCACTTATGGCTCGAAGGCTGTCGTTACCGCCGAGGGCGGGATCAGCGGTCTCGACGACTATAACGCCTCGCCTGTGCGCCCGGCGTTCCGTCTGGATGACCAAACGCCGATAACCAGGAGCGACAGCGTAGTAGCCGGGGAGACGGTGTATGTCCTCGCCGAGTGAGGAATATATGACGATATGTTTATGGGTTTGCTATACATACAATCCCGTGTGTTTTTAACTGTTCAGCGGTTACCAATTCAAACGAAATCGACGTAAACGCTGTAAACCGAGTGTCATTCAGACCTGTTGGAATATGACCGCTTATCTTGGCTTTAAGTCTGCCGCGTTCGGCTGCACCCAACACATCTAAATTTATAAGCAAAAGATATTTCAATTCCTTTGCCAAAATGATGCCTTGGGCGTACTGCCTCAGCAGGCTGTCTTTGATTTTCTCACCCATCTCAAGACAGAATGTATGCTTTCCATCTTTCTGAGCGTCTTTCAGCATCTGCAAATCCATTTGAAAGTTTTGAGACTTCGGATTTTGAAAATCCTTGACCTCCAAGTAGTACACTGCGTCTGCGGTTTCCGCGACAAAGTCCACCGATTTCAGACCGTATGGATTCGTCTTTTGGTCATCAAAACGGATTGCGGAGATAAAGGCTGAAAAGTCAAGTTGTAAATTGCCTTCGTCAAATTTCATCCCCGTGCCCCTCCATAGCCGAATCCACCACGGCATCAAAAAGGTCTTCGCTTGCTTTTTCAAGCAGGTTGTTTGGTACTTCCAGATACTTCGCTGCCGAGGCACATTCGATGCCCGTGGCAGTTTTCATCAGATTGTGGAACTTCACCAGTACACTTCTGTCTTTCCTCGCGTCAAAGTAGCGGGCAACATTGTAATCGTGCGTGGCAACAAAAATCTGTACGCCGTTTTTGGCGAGTTCGAGTAGAATATCTACCAACACGGGCACAAGCTCTGGATTCAGGCTGTTTTCCGGTTCATCCCAAAAAAGAATGGTATCAGATTCGAGTAATCCATTACGAAGAAGTTTCCAAAGCAAACCTAACTTTCGGAAGCCACTTGCCTCAAAACTAAACAATACCTTGTCACCATTGGTTTTTTCAACATAAAAATCTTTACCATCAAACAAAACTATGCCGTCTATTTCACTACTAAGTTTTTTAAGAACGATTTTAGCATTATGAGTTATTTCTCTGGTGGGCTCAAGTTCTGCTTTTGATATGATATCCACCTCTGTTTTGTCGAACGGAATCGGGCGTTCTCGATTGAGAGCGAGAAACCCTCTCGAATGGGATAACATTTCTGCCGCCGGAATAAAGGTAGACGATATTTTTTTGTTGCACCAAGCGAGCAAATTAAAAGCGTTAATTTGAGAAGGATCGACTATGTTGATCTGAATCTTATTTAGGTTTTTCGAGACTTTGACTTTTAATTCAGGTAATATCTCGTCGCTTGCTGCAGATCTTGACACACAAATAGTTGAAATGAAATCGCTGTCATCTTTATCATTATAAAGTTCATTTCTTCCTCCGAAATAATCCCAAAGGAAGAAAGGAATTATATAAAGATCGTTTGCGGTTCGATTAAGTTGAAGTTTATCTTTATCAAGCAGGCTTTTATTGGCAAATTCAGTCGCCCAATACAGCACCTTCAGCAGCGTCGTCTTGCCCGTCCCGTTGCTGCCGATAAGCACATTCACGCCGGGGCAGAAGTCCATTGCGAAATCGCCCTTGAATACGAGGAAATCCTTGATTTCCACACGATTGATAGCCATTTATTTGCCCTCCCCCATATCGAATATGGTCATCTGTTTGCCGCTGTTTCGCTGTGACATTAACTCCGCCGCTTTGGTTTGGACTGCTCAGCGAGGTTGCCGGGCGAGACTATCATGCAGCGTTTCAGATCGCCGCGAACGAGCAATTCTTTGAGGAACAGTCCCGTCATAATCGTTTTGCCCGCGCCAGGGTCGTCATCGTGAACAGAAGTCTGGCTCAAGGATAACAAGCCCCTCAAACCAACATGTCTATCGCGTTCAGGCCGTAATTGGTCTCCGTCAGTATTTTCGGGTCGAAACTTACGCCCACTCTCCAGCCTGGGTCAACCTTTTTTATATAATCCGTGATACGCAGCGATTCCTCGCGCATGACCTGGGAAACCGTCCAGGTAAAGGCTTGGCGGTCCGCGGGCTTATAATTCTGGCGGACCTCTTTTATATATTCCCAAAATTTATCAGTTTTGGAAGTATTGGCCGGCGTCGTGCCATTATGGTTGGTGACGATATTATACCGAGCCAATTCTATAGCTTTTTCCCGGACTTCATCGGGGATATTCATTACGCGCTGCTCCATCGTCTGACCTTCCCGCAGAAACATCCCTTCCTCTATAATACCCTCTTTCGTTAAGCGGGCAATTTGCGACTCATGCGTTTCCTCGCCGAGGGCGTTGCGGATGATCGGGTTGCCGAACGCGTCTTTGTCGGGCAGTTTATCCAGGTCACCCAGCAAGTCCGCCGCCTTAGGGTTTTTTACGCCGAGCATTTGTAAAAAATAGGTATAGTTGCCTTTGCTGATTTTGCTGACTTCGCTGATGCGCATGACCGTTACCTCCCGTAAACTTCGCGCCTCCGCGGCGGCCGCAGGGGCGCGAAAACTCTTTTCACATGCTATATCGGCTCATTTACTGAAAACTTTAATAATAGTGCTTGGGTCCTGTGTTCCTCCAGGAGCAGATCTATTTTTTCGAACTTATCCATGCAACAGTCCTCCGGCGGCTACGGGGATGCTCTAATATGCATTTTTCCGGTAACTATTGAACCAAATAAATATTTATAAAAGTGTTTTCCGTTCCCATTATTCGTTTCAATTCCCTGCCCAAAGCGTAATGATGCGGCAGGTCTTTCGCTAATACGCCGATTATATTGCCCTCTTCACCTGGTGAAAGGCAGGTCAATTGCAAGTATTGCTCGTTTCCATAAACAAATGATACCATGTACTCTAAATAATCATCGGCTTTGTTCTCCACATTTAAACCAACGTTGTACAGCCTGATTCTTCGACCGGTCATTATTTTTTCATCATCTTGCAACTCCGATAAAGGGATCCAATCTACGAGCATTATTTTTTCCGTAATCTCCCACCCACGTTAAACAGACGAAGCCCGAAAAGGCGTATTCTCTTTACTATTCTTGGCAACAGATTTTCTTTTTTCATTGCGATTCTCCCAAGGAAAAGTTTAAAATCAGTATAGCACGAAAATATGAATATTGCCATAAAAAATCGGTATCAAATGCCGCCGAGGGGCGTCGTCTGCGCCTTTATGATGTCAAGCAGGGCGGAAAGGGTGAATTCGATAAACACGCCGGAGTCGCTTACGTTCCGCGCGTCAGTGATTGCTTGATAGTAGCCTTCGCGGTTTTCATACAGGACGGATTCCATCGGCAGCCAGGCGAAAATCATATTCCATTTAGCGAGCAACAGTGTCTGCCAGAGGCGCCCCATGCGCCCGTTGCCGTCCGCGAACGGGTGGATCGTTTCGATCTCGTAATGCAGGATCGCGCTTTTCATGACGGCGTGCAGCTCTGATTTTTTCGCCCAGCCGAGCAGTTCCTCGATAAGCCGCGGGACAAGCTGCGGCCGCGCGCCGATGTGGACGACCGCGTCGCCGCGAAACACGCCCGCGTCGCCGCTGCGGAACCGGCCCGCTTCCGTGATAAGCCCCTGTGTCATCAGCTGATGCGCTTTCAGAAAATCTTTCACTGCATAGGGATCGAACGTCATGATCTTGTCATAGGCTTCGTAGGCGTTCTTAACCTCTTTGATCTCCTCCTGCCTCCCGGCGACGAGCTTCCCGTCCAGCACCGCGGTCACGTCGCCCAGCGAGAGCGCATTGCCTTCGATCGCGAGCGAGGAATGAATGGTGCGCAGCCGGTTTTCCCTATGGAGGCGGATGTCGCGGGTAAAATCCGTCCCGAGTTCCAGCCGCGTAGCGGCCTCGACGATTTTCGCCAAATAATCGGCGGCTTTTTCAGTTATAGTGTATGGCGGCTTGGCGGTCATGGCGTCTTCAACAGCCAATCTAACGCGTTGATCTGTTTGATGCCATTGTGCGAGGTGAGCGGCGTGTTGTCCATCGTCAAAAGGTATTTCGGATTGTGGTCGCTGATGGCGTTCAGGGGCGCAAGCTCACGCCGCAAGGCCGCGCCGTCCGCGTCTATGACGGTGTACGCGACCTGATAGTATTCCGGCCCCTCGCCGCCGACGGCGATAAAGTCCGCCTCCGCGGCGCCGACCTTGCCAACGTAGACTTCATACCCGCGCCGGTACAGTTCAAGAAATATGACGTTTTCCAGGATATGCCCCATATCCGCGTGCTTCGTCCCCAGCAGGGCGTACCGCAAGCCGATGTCGGCGGCATAGTATTTGTCGCCTGTTTTCAGGTATTGCTTGCCTTTCACGTCATACCGCCCGATTTGATAGAGGATGAAACTCTCGGTCAGCGCGGCCAGATAGCTCTCTACCGTGTGAACGGAAATTTTGCGCCCGGCCGAGGTCATGCTGTCGGCAATGCTCTTGGTGGAGCAGAGATTCCCGATATTGTCGAACATAAAACGGACGACGCTTTTGAGCATGGCGGCGTCCGGGAATTTTTTCCGGGCGGCGACGTCCTTCATCACAATGGTGTCGTATATCCCTTGCAGGTACTGCCGCCGGTCTTTTGCTTTCGGGATCTCCAGCGAATAGGGGAAAGCGCTGTTTTGAATATAGTCGGCGTACAGCCGCTCAAGATTCGCGTCCGCCGGGAAATGCGAAACGTATTCCTTGAACGACAGCGGCAGCATTTTTATCTCGACGTACCGCCCCGAAAGCAGCGTGGCGAGCTCTCCGCTGAGAAGACAGGCGTTTGAGCCGGTGATGTAAACGTCGCAGTTTTTCTTCACATACAGGCTGTCCACGGCTTTTTGGAAATCCGTCACCCGCTGGACTTCATCCAGGAAAATATACATCTTCCTGTCCGGCAGGAGCTTTTCGGCCACAAGCCGGTACAGCTGCCGGTATGTTTCTATCTCGTCAAATTCGCCCTCTTCAAAGTTGATGGAGACTATCTGTTCGCCGGGGACCCCGTCCGAGCGCAGATGATCCTGAAACAGCTCCAGCAGCGTGGATTTCCCGCACCGCCGTATACCCGTCACCACTTTGATAAGCTGCTTATCCCGGAAACTTTTCAGGGATTCAAGGTATTCATGCCGTGGTATCATGCGCCACCTCCCGGAGATTTGCTTTTATTATGCCAAAAACGAAAGCAAAAGGCAAGTGTTTGCAATTATAGCGCAAAAACTTTTGCCGTTTCACAAGTTATTGCAAAACGGCAAAGTAATGAACCCACGGCGTCATGCCGGAATCCATGCCCTGTTAGGCTAATGCCCAAGCCTCCCTGATCGTCCGTTTGCAGTTGGCGATGATCAGTTCCGAGGTCTCCAGCGGCAGGAGCGGACGCACTTCGGCGCTGACCACCGGTCGTTTCTCCGGGCCGATCAGCTCCAGATCTTTCAGCACCCGGAAATAGTCCCGCACCTCCGGAGTGCCGATCTCGCCGCCGGGGACGCCAAACCGCGGCTGCAGATCGCCATAAAGGGGATCCAAGGGGTCTTTGTATAAACAGTTGCCGATATGGAAGGCTTTTACATATTTTACCAGTAAAGTCAGAGTAGTCCGAGGATCCTCGCCCAGCAGGGGAAAATGCGACAAATCCGTGAGCAAACCGAAATTTTCGTATTCGGGGCAAAGAGCTTCGGCGATTTCTAAGGCGTCCTCCGCCGGGCCGATCAAAGACTCCTTGTCGATCGCCCGATCAAACAGCTTCAGGGTGATCAAGGGGCCGCCCATTTTTTTCGCCGTCTCCAAAATTTGCGCCAAGGAATCTATCAGCAGCCGCTTCGCCTCGCCGCGTTTTTCCGGACCGGGATCTTTGCCCGCCGGGATCCGAACGGCGGTCGCCCCCAGATCGTGAGCCTCTTTCAGACAGTTCTTCACGGCGTTCAGCGCTTTTTTTCGCTCTCCGGGTTCCAAATGATTCAGGCTCAGCTTGTTGGGGAAAAGAGTGGGCTGACAGGCATAGGCTACGTCAAGCCCAGAAATTTCCAGCACCTTGGCCGCTTCGGTCCGCTGTTTTACATCCTTAATCGCCCCGACCTCGACCGCGGTAAAAAAATCGTCCTCACAAATTTTGCCCAGAGTCTCCACGATGGGGCCGGAACCGTTCACGCACTCCGGAAAAGCTTTAAAATGCACGATGCCTATTTTCAAATCCCGATAAATAGGGTGATCCATGTCCTTCCCTCCCTTATTTTTTCCTGCTAAAAAGCCTGACGATCTGCGGTTTCAATATTGGACTCAGAAGCATGAGCAGCGAGAGCGCCAGAAAAAGTACGCTGACCACGCTGTGCATAAAGAAGTTCAAGCTGCCGCCGGACAGGAGCAGGGCTATGCGGAGGTTTCTCTCAATCTCACCGCCGAGCACCAGACCGAGGATGAGGGGAATGACGGGAAACTGGTGCCTTTTCATGAACCAGGCCAGCAAACCGATAATGAACATGATGGTAATGTCGGTGAAACTCACATGGGTGGCATAGGCGCCGACCACGGTCACGCTTAGTATGACGGCCAGCAGGTTGATTTTCGGCAGATTCAGCACTTTGACGAAGACCTTCATGCCAAAAAACTGGAAGACCAACACCATGACGTTGATGATCAGCATACTGATGAACAGGGCGTAGATCATCGGCCCGTTGTCCTGAAAGAGCATGGGGCCGGGCACCACTCCGTGGATGAGAAACACCCCCAGGATGATGGCGGCCGCGCTGTCCGCCGGTATGCCCAAAGTGAGCAGCGTGATCATGGCGCCGCCGGTGACGGCGTTGTTAGCCGTCTCCGGCCCGGCGATTCCTTCCAGCTCGCCGCTGCCGCACCGGGGATTTTTGCTTTTGGCCAGGCTGTAGCCGAGGAACGCCGCCACCGGGCCGCCGCCGCCCGGAATAGCCCCGATGACGGTCCCCATCAGCGAAGCTTCAATATTCAAGGGAAGCAGGCGCTTTTTTTCCTTATTATCGGGAAACGCCGCTTTGACTGACGACTCGATCTTCTTCTCTTTGTATCCTTTGTCTTTCTTGTATTCCAAGAAAGTGTTGATGATCTCCGGAAAGGCGAAAGCGCCAATCATCACGGGCATGATGCCAATCCCGGACATGAGAGGCGCGAAGTGGAAGGTGAAGCGCTGCAGCCCGACGACGGGATCCATGCCCACCGTGGTAAACAAAAGACCCATCAGACAGGCGATCAGGGCTTTGAGCATATTGCCTTCCGACAGGCCCACGACGGTTGAGAGTCCGAAAAGCACCAGCATAAAAAGTTCCGCCGGGCCGAAGGTCAGAGCGACCTTGGCTATGAGCGGCGCCACGCAGATCATGATGAGGACGCTGACAATACCGCCGAAGACCGAGGCGTAAACAGCAGTCCCCAGGGCCTTGCCCCCCTGACCCTTCTTGGCCAGAACGAAACCGTCAATGACTGTCGCCGCGGCGGAAGGCGTGCCGGGGATGCCCAGCAGCACCGCCGAGATGGAACCGCCTGTCATGCCGCCGCAGAAAATCCCCAGCATGACGGAGATGGCCGCGATAGGAGAGATGCCGAAAGTCATCGGCAAAAACAGGATCAGCGCCGTGCTGAAAGTCAGCCCGGGTATGGCGGCAAAAACTATGCCCAGTACCGTGCCGATCGCCATGAAGAGGAAGTTTTCCGCCGTTATCGCTATGGTCAAAGCCTGACCCAGTTGTTCTAACATCTTTCGACCCTCTCTTTCAAAGCAGTTTGCCGCTGGGCAAGGTCACATGAAGAAGGGTGTTGAAGATCAAAAAGATGACGCAGGCGGTGATCAGAGAAAAGATCAAAGCCCGCGGCGCTTTCCAGCCGATAAAAACCAGCATCCCCGCTATACCGACGGTGATTCCGGCGATGAACCCAAAGAGGTACATCACGATGAGCCCCACCAAGAAAAATCCATACAGAAGCAGCCCCTCGCGCAGGCTTTGCGCCTCACTCTTTTCCGCCTCGTCCGTGAGATCCAGGCCGAGATCCTCATATTCCCGGCGCTGTTCTTCACTGAGGGCCGGTTTTTTTACGGGACGGGAGAAGAAAAGACCGACAGAACACAGGATGAGGAGAGTCAGCAGGATGAGCGGGAAAAAGGCCGAACCGGGCTCTCCTTCCATCGTTGACGCCGGAAGTTGAAAAGAATAATAGGCTATGAGAAGCGAAAACAAAACCAGCAAAACCGCAATGATCCGATCCTTTTTCATGTCCGCCCTCCTGTTTCTGAGTATTTAGAGGTATCCTTATTATTTTATTGCGTTTTAATCCCCAGGGTTTCCATCAAATCGGCCACTTCCTGATCTTGCTCAGCCATATAAAGGTCAAACTCGGCCGCGCCCATCGGTTTGACTTCTACGCCGTATTGGGCGGCAAAACTCTGAAAGTCTTCGCTATTGGCCGCGGCGAGAAAAGCCGTCTCCAGCTTGCTGATCACTTCCGCCGGCGTGCCCTTAGGCGCCGCGATCCCTCGGTACATCATGATCGTGACGTCATAGCCGCTCTCTTTTAAAGTCGGCACCTCCGGCAAGAGGGCGTGCCGCTCTTCGGAAACCACGGCCAAAGTCTTGATCTGACCGGCCTGCTCCTGCTGAACGATGTCAAAAGTCATGTTGCAGATGGCGTCTACCTGACCGCCCAAAAGCGCGGTGGTGCTCTGCTTGGCGTCCATGGGGATATGCTTGACCGAAATACCGGCGGCATTCTCCAGGGCGGCCGCCACCAGATGGTTAAAGGAGCCGACGCCGCTGTTCGCCACCGTCACTTCACCCGGATGTTCCTGGCAATAGGCGACGAACTCCTCGATGGTCTGGTAGGGAGCGTCAGGTCCCACAGCTAGGGCCGCCGACTCCAAAGTGATGTTAGCAATGCCGGCAAAGGCCTCAAATCCCTGGTCTGCCGGCATATTGCCCTGATGGTAGGTGGTGGAAATAGAGGTGGAGTTCCAGACGATGTTGTAACCGTCGGGATCTGTGGAAAGAACATGCTGATAGCCGACCGCGCCGCCGCCGCCCACCCGGTTGTTGGCGACGATAGTCTGGCCGATCTCCTGGGTGACGAGGTCGGTCAACTTACGGGCGACTACGTCCGAGGCGCTGCCCGCGCCAAAGAGGATGGTCAGATCCAAGGGTTTTTCCGGGAAGGCGATTTGGGTGGAAGAAGCCGGCGCAGCGGGATCCGCCGTGACGGGAGGCGCCGCCGCCGGCTGAGAACATGCGGCCGCCAGGGATAGAACCAACAGGAGCGTCAGACAAAAAACGAACCCTTTTTGGTTTTTCATTACGTTTCCCTCCGTTTTTTTATATTGGATATCCTATATTACATGGTGATGACGACTTTCATCGCGCCGTCTTTGCGGTTGACAAAAGTGTCGTAGCCTTCGGCAAATTTTTCCAGGGGGAAGGTGTGGGTCAGGATCCGCGAGGTGTCGATCTGACCCTGCGCCATGAGGGAGAGGGCGCGTTTGCAGTTGTTGCCGCCCTCGCCGCGTACCGTCCGGATGGAAATGCTGTTGAGGACCGCGTAATCCAAAGAAGCCGTGACCGGTTGTTTATAAAACGAAACCAAGGTCATCACATGGCCTCGGGTGGCGGCCCGCATACAAAGATCAAAGGACTCGGAGTTGCCGGCCGCGTCAAAGGTGCGCTCACAGCCGCGCCCGCCGGTGATCTCCATGACTTTGCCCAAGGCGTCGGCTTCCTCTTTGATGTTGAGCGTGTGGGTGGCGCCCACCGCGCGGCCGATGGCCAGCCGTTCCTCTCGGGTACCCGCTAAGATGATCGTTTCCATGCCTAAGGCTTTGGCGGTCTGGACCAAGGAAAGGCCGATCGGGCCGGGACCCACGATCAGAGCCGTGTCGCCGGCCACATAGCCGCCGCTGACGTCAAAAGCCCAGAGGGCGCAGCCCAAAGTGGTGACATAGGTCGCCTGGACAAAATCCACGTTGTCCGGGATTTTATAGAGGGCGTTGATGTGATGGACCGCATACTCGGCAAAACCGCCGTCTACCGTCATGCCGGAAGCGCGATGGCCTTTGTCTACCCGGCCGTAGTTCAGGCAAGCGGTATAACGGCCTTCGATGCAATTGGCACAACGGCCGCAGCCTTTGTGGGCCTCGATCGCCACCCGGTCGCCGATCTTAAATTCATCCACCGTTTCACCCAAAGCCACCACTTCGCCGGCCCATTCATGCCCCTGGGTGAACCGCCCGTAAGGCGGCATGTTCGGCATTCCCTTTGTGATGATTTTCACATCTGTGCCGCAGATGCCGCAGGCTTTGACCTTAACTAAGACTTCCCCCGGCCCGGGGACCGGCACCGGTTTGTCGGTCACCAGACGGATGTCGTCCTTGCCGTAAAGAACCATCGCTTTCATGGTTTTTGGGATATCAGCCATTTTTTACCTCCTGTTATATAGCCCAGCATCTCCGCTGCCGCCGCCTTGGCGAAGGTTTCGTCGTTGATGTTCGCGTCGATCTCCATGATCCGGACTTTTTGATCCATATTTTTCCTGAGAATCTCCCGCAGACGCCGATCGGTCTCCGGTTCGTATAACAGCCCGCCTTCACGCCCGTTGGCGGAAAACCCCCGCTGGGGCAGCAGCAAGGAAACAGGACCCCGCGCCGCGTTCAGGCGTTCCGCCATCACTTCAGCGGCGGTCGTCACTTCCGCAAGACTTGCTCGCACATTGGTGTTATAGGGATTGTGATGGTGAGTCTTTCGCCCGCGATAAGCTGCGGGAATGGCGCTTTCCGCCCCAAAACAGAAATACTCCAGCGCCCCGGGCGCCACCACCTGGGGAATGCCCCGGGCGCCCGCCGCTATCAATCGCGGACGCAAAGGGGTGTAGATATCCGCTCCCCCGCCGCAAACCTCGGCTAAGAGTTCATGGGTGGTGAGATCCACGACCCCGCTGAAAAGTCCCTGCTCGATCAGGGACTCCATGGCCGCCCCGCCCGCTCCGGAGGCGTGAAAACCCACGACTTCGCAGCCGCCCGCCTCCAGCTCCCGCCGGATGGTCTCGATCGCGCCCGCCGTGTTGCCAAAGGCCGTCAAGGCGACCCGCAGGCCGGTGGCCGGCTCCGGCTCCAGCAGCGCTTCGCCCGCCGCCATGCCGATCACCGCGGCGACGGCGTTTTTCATGATCAGACGGCTCACGATGTTGGTATTGTTGATGAAGTCAGCGACAGAAAACATCATCAGGATATCTGTGTCTTCGATATAGGGGCGGATGTTGCCGGAGGCCACCGTGGAGACGATGAGCCTGGGGGTCCCCAAAGGCAGGTCGCGCATGGCGATGGCGGCGATAGCCGTGCCCTGATTGCCGCCGATGGCGATGGCGCCCGCCAGTTCACCCTTTGCGCGCAGATCACGCAGGATGCGACCGGCGCCGCGACCCATGGCGCGCACCATCTCGTCCCGCCGCAGAGCGCGCAGCTCTTCGGCGGTCACTCCCGCCGCGGCGAGGACGGCGGCATAAGGGTAAGGAAGATCTAAGCGCCCTGAGTCGAGGGTACTCACGTCGATGATCGGCGCCGCATAGCCGCCCAGTCTGATCCGCTCGCTGAGATACTCGGCTTCGGCTTCCTTCGTATTCACGGTAGCGATGACAGGTATCTTTTTCACAGCGGCCTCCCGGAAAAAGTCTTGCCTATAAAGCGGCCATGAGCCAGGCGACCTTGGCGTTGTCTTCCAATACATCCGCCGCGTAGTAAGCCTTGCTCAGATCCGCTCCCGCAGTCACAAAACCATGGGTTTGCAAAACGCAGGCGACGACCGCGGATCCCCGAAAAACCGCAACGACCATGTCCGCCAAGGCTTCCGAGCCGGAGGGCGCCACCCCGACGACGCCGATTTCTTTCAGCAGTCCCTGAGAGGCCGCCGTCACCGGGGGCAGATCGCCCCGCGCCGTCGCGTAAGCGGTCGCGTAGGCGGAGTGTCCGTGACAGATACCGCCGATCTCCGGGCGCGCGCGGTAAATGCCGCAATGAAAACGCACTTCTTTGGAAGGCCGTCCGTCTTCCAATGGCCGGCCCTGCAAATCCACCAGGATAAAATCCGCCGGGTCCGCTTCGGCAAAGCAGACGCCGGTTTTTTTGATCAGGGCAGTCTCCGTCCCCGGCACCCGGGCGCTGAGATTCCCGCTGACTCCGGAAGAGAGTCCCCGGGCGTAGGCCAAACGCGAGTAACGCGCGAGCTCCGCCCGGATTTCCTCTGTATCGCGGCCCATGCTTTTACGCCCTTTCCGGGAACAGGCGGTCTTCGTACTTGACTTCAAAGGGGAAGGTTTTCACCAGCTGCACAAAAGCCGACAAATGTTCCGCTTCCCTCTCGAACAGGGCCAGACCTTTTTCCGGCGTGCCGCGGAACGGATTGCCGATGGTGGCGTGGTCGCTGTACTCATGATGCTCCATGGGGACGTAGATGTTCTCAGAGCCCCGGAACTTCACGGTGGCGGTCCCGTCGATCTTCGAGAACTCCGGCCCCATCCAGGCCGGCGCGTGAGCCTTGTCGTTCACAGCCCGGGACATGTCCACCAGACTCATATCATGGGCCATGACCTGGGCCGTCTCCATCTCGCCCGCGTGCCAGCCGGGAGTTTCCTCGGGCGGACCTTCCAGAATGCCCTTCACGACCTCGCACTCCCGCTCGGTAGGCGTTTTGTAAAAACAAACAAAAGCCCCGTAGGTGTAACGGATCTGGCGCATGAACTCGTCAATGGGCTTCGTGTTCGAGCCGTGGTGGGTGACAAAGACGATCTTGTTGGCGCCGTGGAAGATCAGGCTGCGGGCGATATCCGTCAGCATGGCCCGGTAGGTGGCGGCGGAGAGGGTGACTGTGCCGTTGCCCTCGTTGCACTTGCCCATATGGTGCGGGGAATAACCGAAAGGCGTCAGAGGGGTGTAGGGTGTGTTGGAAAGCTTGGCGGCGCGCTCTGTTACGTTGATGGTGGTGAAACTGTCAGTCCCCAGCGGCACGTGCGCCCCGTGTTTTTCGCAGCTGCCTACGGGTACCATGACCGTGTCGGTCTCCTTGAACCACTCCTGCGCGTCGACATAGGCGCACTCCAGTAAATTCAGCCGTTTTGCCATTTTTTGCTCCCTTCGTTCTCCGAAATTTATTACGTCTCGCCGCGGAAACGTTTCACGAAAACGTTTCACGAAAACGTTAAACTAAATATATCATCTGATTTTCCCCATGTCAATAGAAAAATGAAATTTTTCTATTCTTGGGAATTCACTTGAAACTCCCAAGAACTTGAGGTATTATTTTATAGTACCTTACGGACTCAAAAGCCAAAAGAAAAGCAGGAGTAGCAGATTGAATAAGAATCGCACGACGATCAAGGATGTGGCCCGCTTGGCCGGAGTTTCGACCACAACCGTGTCCAGGGCGCTCAACGGCAATTTTACCATGATGACCGCCGCGACCCGAGAGCGGGTGGAAGAGGCTATCCGCCAGCTGCGGTTTGTGCCAAACGCCATGGCTCGCGGTCTCCATCAGCGCTTGACCCAAACTGTCGGTCTCCTGATCCAGGATATTACCAACCCCTACTATCCGCTGATCGTGCAAGGAGTGGAGAACGCCGCCCGGCGTTCGGGCTATTCGCTGCTTTTTGCCAATGTGCAGCGTTCGCAGCAACGCCGCAGACATTATTTGGAAGTAATGAAAGAAAAAAGAGTGGACGGGCTGATCATCATCGGCGGCGGCATAGTCCGCGACGCCGATGAAGAAATGACTGTTCTGGCGGATGTCCCGGTGGTGGTGGTTGGCAACAGCGACGACGGTTTTGCCTCTGTCCAGATCGACAATCAGGCGGCGGCCCGCATGGCCGTCGAGCATTTGATCACGAACGGACATAAAAATATAGCCTTGCTGACCGGGACCAAAAATTCCATGACTTCCTGGCAGCGGGAGCTCGGCTACGAGGAGGCCATGCTGGCCGCCGGGCTCAAGGCGCCGAAAAAATGGCGTCTAAGCGGAGGGTTCACCTATGAAGGCGCGCAACCGGCCATGGGACGTCTCCTCAAGGCGGCGCCCGAGATCACGGCGGTTTTTGCCCTGAATGACCTGATGGCGATCGGAGCGCTGAACGCCTTGAGGAAGAGCGGGCGCCGCGTCCCTGAAGATATATCCGTACTGGGCTTTGATGATATACCCGCCGCCGAGTATGTCACCCCTTCTTTGACCACGGTGTCTATTCCCTTTCGGCCCATGGGTTGCCAGGCGATGGACATGCTGACGGAACTCATCACCGGCCAGAACAAAAAAAAAATCAAAGTCTTCCCCGTGGAACTCAGTTCTCGGAATTCCGTCATCCTCCGGCGGTGAAAGCCGCTTCCCGCCGTCATTCCGGAATTTTTGGGATACTCTCGAAGATATTCGGGAACCGTGTTCGTACGGGACGGCGTCCTCGACGTCCCGCGTATTGGGTCAGGCGGCGGAGCGTCCTCGACGCTCCCTACAAGGGCTTTCGTGGAGGGGAATGGATTCCGGCATAAAGCCGGAATGACACAAATTTGTCATGCACCCTTCTCAAACAAAAGCAAATTTTATCTGGTAAAACTCGGAAAGAACACCTGAGAGCCGCGTTCGCAACAAGAGCTACATAAAAACTGGCAAGGCGAAAAAAATTTAATTTTTTTTATTTTTCGTGTCACAAAAAGGCATCCTGAAACGTATTATATATATAGGGATGTTTTTGGCCGAATGACGAATGACAATAGGGGCGAGAAACATGAAGAAAAAAGTTGCCGCAACCAGAGTCAATACCATACTACCAAAAAAAGGAGATTTATCAAATGAAAAAACTGCTGCTAATTACCATTCTATGTGTCTGCGCTTTTTTGGTCCTCGGTACGAACAGTTTTGCGGATAACGAAGCCGATTCGCCGGAAACGTCGGTTGATGTCGACGAATACCAGTACACCGACGCGATCGCGGCGACTGTTGGATTTTCCGGAAGCTATGTAAACGCAAGCCTCGCTGTGTATCCTCAAGGTAATCAAGGTGTTACCAAAATCATCGTCACTATGTCAATATATTCCGTTTCGCCTTCGGGAACAAGAACACGCGTGGGGTACTGGCCGAACGAACAGCAAACGTCTTTTCCTTTTTCCGCTTATAAATCCGTTGGAAACGCTCAAAGCGGCTATCAATACGAATTTTCGGGCAGCGCCAAGGTTTATGCCGGTTCGCAGTATGAAACAGTAGATTTTTCTACGATTAAAATGAAATCATAAAATATACCTGAAATAAAAGCAACCTGTAATATCTTCTTGGAAACAGGCGCAAATAAACGATTGTAAGTTGGAGTTGATGGAAACATATGTATAGTACGCCGCTTTCCGCTGAGGCGAAGCTAAAATTAGAAGCGCTGTACGTTAAATACCACGCGCGGCTTATCAAATACGCTGGGACGATTTTGCAAAACAGGTACAGCGCCGAGGACGCCGTTCATCAATCCTTCGCCAAACTGCTCGGGCGCGCGGCGGCGGACAGATTAAACGGCGCGGAACCTGACGCACTTTTGTTCATTGTCACAAAGCATACTTGCCTGGATATCCTGCGGACAAAACGGATGAATAATAAGGCGCTTGATTCATTGGGCGAGACGTCGGAAGAAGGTGGTTTGCCGGAAGACATCATTGCGCGGCGGGAGTCGTATGACGAAGTCGTCCAATCTTTGAAAGGAATGGGCGAAAATTATTACAATGTGATGGTTTTGCGTTATGTTTACGGCTTTAACGAAAGAGAGATCGCGGATCTGCTGCCGATTTCCTATGAAAACGTCCGCGCCTGCGTTCACAGAGCGAAGAAATATGTCGCGGACAAACTGAGGGGGAGGGACGACCGTGCCTGACAGGGAAAAACGCCTGAACGAGGCATATTTTGAGGCGATGCTGAAAACCGCGCTGCGAGAGATCGCGGAACAGCGAACGAGGGAACTTGAGGCGGAGTTGGACAAACTGCCATCCGTCCCAATATCGCCGGGATTCCGGAAAAAAATGGATCAGTTATTCCGTCCGAGACGTAATTTTCTCCGCAAAAGGATCTGCGCCGGGCTGGCCGCGGTCATTTTGCTTTTTGGCGGGGCTATGAGCGTGGAAGCGGCCAGAACTCAGGTCTTAAAATATTTACAGAGCATAGGGATCGGGTTTGTCAAGCTGGATGCGACGCAAAGTGATCCAGTAAGTCAAGAGTTAATGGTTTACATCCCAGCTTATCTGCCGGAAGGATATTCCACGCGGCAAGTCAACGATTCCGTACCTGGAATGGTCATGTCAGAATACAAGAACTCCGATGGTAACGTCATCCAACTGACACAGTTTAATTCCGCCAAACCCTCAATAAGCGTGGATACTGACAGGCATAAGCTTCGGGAAATATTGATCAGCGGAAATGAGGCCCTTCTTTTTGAAACAACGGCGGAAGGCGGAAACAATATTTTGATCTGGGGAAACGGACTGTACAGTTTTTATTTGTCCGGCAACGCGGACGCGGCGGAACTGGAGAAGATAGCCGAAAGCGTTCGTCCGCAGTAACGGGATCCATAAAAAACCGGCAAGACAAAAAAATGTTAATTTTTTAATTTTTCGTGTCACAAAACGGTATGCTGAAACGTATTATATATAGAGACATTTTTAAGGACTCTTTTGGCTGAACGACAATAGGGGGTGAGAGACATGAAGTAAAAAAGTCGCTGCAGACAGAGTCGATACTATTGCCAGAAGTTAGAAGCGAGGCGATTGCCAGGGTAGGTTTGGGATGGTTCTAAAATGTTTAGGGTTACAGGTTGTCTCTTTGCTGTGCTATCCGTTCGGATGGAGGTTGGGCGAATATTTTCATTTGATTACGCCTGACTATTATCAATTCAATGCATACACTTTATTTGTTCATGTAATAGCCATAGTAATTTCCTTTATCGGTTTCAATATTGTATTTTCACATGTAGATAAGGGAGGGATGTTAGTAACCATTGTGTGTAGCGGCATACTTTATTTATGGGGATATTATGCCGGGGGGTGGTATATGGTAACGTATGGGCCGCTCTATTTTATGGACACAGTGTATAAATTTTTTCAAACTATAATTTTATGAAAGAAGGTTACGCGCATGAAAAAAAGGTTTGTTATCTTTATGTTGACTGTATTTTTGTTGGCAGTTCCGTTCGCCTTGACGGCGGCTCAAGTCACGCCGAGTGAAGGTCCTGTTTTGAAAACCCTTTCCCCTGCCGCCCCTTATCAAAACACACTTAACCAGGCAAGCTTAATGGAAACAAATGATGGCTACGTCGTTAATGTAAGCGGGACACTAAATCCAGAAGATCCGATTTACGAGGTCGTGGTATCCCCAGAAACATTAACGTATCAAATTGTTTATCCAGCAATATTATATAGTTCGGAATCCGATTCAGGGACAGGTTCTCGACCCACGACAGGTAATAATTTAACCATTAATAGCCGGGCGCAAACAGTCGACACTCTTGATATCAATCTTTGTTCGACGACTGTTCAATTAAAATACAACAATAACGGCACCGCTATAACTCCTGTATCAAGAAGCGTTTCGGTCACAGATTATTCTGGTATCACGCATTGGTATTGTACCACCAAAAGCGTATCAGGTAGCGGGAACTACGCTTCAGCAAGCGCAGAACACTACAATACTGATTTTATAGTTGGGGGAAGAGTCGATGTTTCCCATTCTGTTTCAATCAGTATCACGCCAGGCGGAACTATTAATTGGGCAGGTCAAGCAACGATTACTGGCGGCGCAGGAGCCCTCCTTTGGACTCGGTTCCAACCGATTTATTAATCAGCGCGCTCTGGATTCTTGCGGAAATTACGGGTGAAAAATCGCTCAATCCTAAATAAGAGGCCATCAAGTTACTCCGTCAGTGGCAGATAAGTTTGTAAGAGAGTGGTGCAACTAACTCGCCGCTCTCTTTACTTTATATCACCTCGTATCTGTATCTGCGCATTGAATTGAATTGAATTATAATACTCATTACGGTAGGTAACGCTTCTCGGCATCAGATAATGCGGAGAAAATCTGATCAAATACAGTTTACATACGCTTTCTCTCACAGGCGGTGGAGACTCTTCTATATTACTGGAGTGTTCTGGCAGACAATCCAATGGCCGCCTCTTGCCGAACCATCGCGTTTAATCAACCCTGTGTTTTTCAGTGCTTTAACATGGTTCTTGACGTTGCGTTCCGCTATTCCAAGTTCTTGAGCAATAGTCTTGGTGGTGACATAGGGGTTTCCTGCCATCAATTGGATTATGCGCATTTGAATCTCATTTTCGGTGATGCTTTTGGTGATGTTTTTGGTGATGTTTTTGGTGATGTTAGCATCACCAAAAGCCGATTGCGTCATGCTTTCAAACACAACCGTAAGATTGCGTTCATCAGTTTGGAACACTGGCACTTTGGCTTTTGCGGATTCGCATGCATTTGTAATTCTCTCAATGCCGCTGCCCCAACTATCAATGAACCCTGCGCGTAAGAATGTCTGGGCGATTCGCGGATTATGAGTTGCGGAAGCATGCTTTGAAAGGAGTGTATCCACCGTCCAACCTTGCGGGAATCCACCATGGCTGTAAACGTATACCTCTGTAGGATATATCTTTATTTGTATGGAGTTTCCGTTTGTATAATCTCGGTGCGCGATTGCATTTACCAATACCTCTCTAAAAGCCAGACGTGGTATAGGGAATGTTTCGAGTCTCTGGATGCCTTCAAAACTGATAATGCCTTTGAAATACTTTGTGTATACGAGTTCTTCAACTTTTCCAGGTTGCATTACCAATGGGCCTTCAACTTCATCTTGGAACTGCAATTCCCCTGTATCGTCAAAAGACGCGACCCTGACACTGCTGCCTACAAAATAGCGGCCCGGTTCGGCGTGGAACAGCAGTATAGCAGCATTGGTAAGATACTCGCCTTCGTACAATGCCAGTTTCTGTAAAAGCTCTTGGTTGGTGCAGTCTAAATACTCCGCTGTCAATCGTCCACTGCCTTCGGCTCGTCTGCGGAAATGGCGGAATGCGTCATTTTCCAGGTCATCTACAGTGAGCTTGGGGTATGGCTGAGCGTCCCAAGTCTTGCCTTGTTTGGACAGGAGGAATTCGGTTATCTGTATGCCATTTAGTTCCTGCGTAGTGCCGCCGGAACGAACATAATACTTGCCATTGAAACTGATAGGAGCAGAATATGGAACAACAGCAATCAAGACTATCTGCTTTCCCTGTTCTTCAACAAGATTTACATCACAAACGATGCCCAGTTGCTGCCGTATTTGATTAGGCACATCTTTGAGCAACTTTTCCGGTTTGGCTACACCTACCGGCACACCGTTGTCATCTCGCCCGATTTCAACGATGCCGCCTTGTGAATTCGCAAAGGCACAAACCCAGCGCAGATACTCATCGCGCCAAGATTCTTTCCATTTGACATCCGTGCTTTTGCCACTATGGACCCATTCATCAACTTCGGACTTCTTGAACCGTCATAGCTTTCCAATTTTATGTGCAGGAATCTCACCTATACGAATCCAATTACGAACACTGTCCTTATGGACGTGAAGATATTCCGCTATTTATTCCATATTTAACCATCTATCTGCATCATTTCCCATATAATTATCTCGCTTCTTTAGACCAGAATATCGCAAACACCCTGTGTTAATATTGCGATGTTTCTCAAACTGCTTGTCGAGAAGTGGCGCGTTTCTTATAATATCATATTGAAATCTGATTTGCAAGTATAAATTCTGATAAAGTATGAATACATATGAATATCAGAGCCATTTTTCATTCTTTTTCGTATCGACGGAGATTACCGTAACAAATTTTGAACCCGACAAACCTAGAAAACAGGGGTAGGACGGAACAGGAACCACGGGCGGATTGCCATCCGCCCCTACGGAAATCCGTTTCAAATATGGCGGTCGTTGATTTTTTGCGGGAACGGGTATATAATAAAGGACACCTAATACTTATTCACACGACCCGAAAGATCTGGGAGAAAACATGCAACCCGCTGAAAATTCCGCGCCCAAAGATCACAGTAAGTGGATATCGCTGGTCGTCATCGCTTTAGGCACTTTGATGTCCGGCATCAACGCCAGCAGCCTTAACGTCGCCAACCCGCTGCTGAGCGTTCATTTTCGCATCAGTCTGGCCGAGGTGCAGTGGGTGACGACGATCTATCTGCTGGTCGTCAGCGTGCTCATGCTGCTCCTCGGCCGCGTGGGGGACCGCGTCGGCGGGCACAAGATATACCTCTGCGGGCTGGTCGTTTTTTCCGCCGGCTCCGTTTGCTGCGGGTTCTCCGGCGCATTGACCGCTTTGCTCCTGAGCCGCGCCCTGCAGGCCGTGGGGGCGGCCATGCTCATGGCTACGGGGGCGGGGATCATCGTCAACGCTTTTCCGCTGTCCCAGCGGGGCATGGCGCTCGGCATCAACGTGCTGGTGGTCGGCATCGGCGGCATGTGCGGCCCGACGATTGGCGGCCTTATCCTGACTCATTTTACCTGGCCGGTCATATTTTTTGTCAACGTGCCGTTCGGCCTCCTCTCCCTTCTGGTCGGCCTGCGTTATCTGCGCTCGAACGTCCCGCCGCCGCAAAACCCGCCGCCGCTGGACATCCGGGGGGCGCTCTTGCTCGGGGTCATCATCTCTTCCTTGATCCTGTTTTTCAGCGGCAATTTTGCCGGCAGCCGCTGGTTCGGTCTCCTGTTCCTGCTGGCCCTGCCCGTGTTCGCCATGGCCGAGAAAAAACACGCCGCCCCGCTCTGGGACTCCGCTCTGCTCGCCAATCCGCGCTTTTCGCTCGGCAATCTGGTCGCGTTTCTCAGTTATTTCGCCAATATGGCCGTGAATTTCCTCCTGCCGTTTTTTCTGCAGGAGCAGTGGGAGCTGCCGGTGGGCGCGGTCGGCTGGCTGATGATGATCTCGCCGCTGTGCATGGCGGTGACCGCGCCTTTGTCCGGCGTATTGTCCGACAGGATTGGGGCCATGCGTCTCATGCCGGCGGCGCTCGTGGTGTTCATGGCGGCGCTCGTCCTTATGCTTTTCCTAGGCCCCGCGCCGGTGATCCCGCATTTTGCCGCCGGGCTGGCGCTGATGGGCTGCGGGATGGGGATGCTGAATACCCCGAATAACAGTGAGATCATGACGGCGGCCGGAAGAAAATACGCCGGGTATGCCGGCGGCTTCGTCGCCACGAACCGTAATCTCGCTTTCTGCATCGGCACGGCCGCCTCCGCCGGCGTTTTTACGCTGCTGCGCCAGTATTTCGCCCTGACGCGCCCATATGCCGACGCCTATCAGCTGGCCCTGCGCTGCATCATCGCCGCGGCGGCGCTCGTCGCTCTGCTGTCGCTCGCCATCTGTCTCCGGCTGAAAACCGTCAAATCCCCGGAGGACGCGGCGGGAAACGGGCCGAGGCCGTGACGGTTTCGCCGGAGGGTAAATTTATCGTTTTGGAAGGGATCGACGGTTCCGGGCTCAGCACGCAGGCCGCCCGGCTTGTTTCCGCCTTGGCGGAGCAAACGGGGCGAAAAACGCTGCTGACCAAAGAACCGACGGACGGTCCCGCCGGCCTCTTGATCCGGCAGGCGTTGAGCGGGCGTTTGCGGGACATCCCCGCGCCGGGTCTGGCGCTGCTTTTTGCCGCCGACCGCCTGGATCATCTGCGTAATTTTATCCTTCCCGCCCTGGAGCGCGGGGAAATCATCGTCTGCGACCGTTACCTCTGGTCTTCCCTCGCCTATCAGAGTCTGGAATGTGACGCGGCCTGGGTGAAAGAGATCAACCGTTTTGCCCGCCAGCCGGATCTGACCCTTTTTCTCCGCGTGCGCCCGGCCGTCTCCTTGGCCCGCATCGCTCGAAGCCGTTCAGGGACGGAGCTGTTTGAAAAAGAGGAAATATTGCGCCGGGTGCTGGCCTGTTTTGAAAACCTGCTGGCCGCCGGGCGCGCCGAAGGGCTGAACGCACAGGCCATAGACGGCGAAGCCTCCCCGGAGACCGTGACCGCGGAACTAACGCGCGCCGCCATTTGTCTTTTCGCGGAACAGGCGTTATAATATGGTGAAGAGTTACATTGTCTGACAGGGGGGATGGAGATGCCGTTATGGGCAAGAGGAGAATCGGACCCGGAGATCCGGCTCAGAAAATATAAATGCCCTGATTGCGGCGAGTACAGCCTGCATGTAAAACACGGCTCTTTTGCCGAATGCGCTAACGGCTGCTTTATCAGCGACGAGGCGGTCGTGACCGGGCTATTGAATGCCGGGGATTACGAGGGATTTTTTTCCAGGGAAGAATTGGAAACGAATTTTATCTGAAATAGGATACAGCTAAATACTCAGATATGGAAGGAAGA
The DNA here is from genome assembly GCA_031266805.1 of Gracilibacteraceae bacterium. Taxonomy (GTDB): domain Bacteria; phylum Bacillota; class Desulfitobacteriia; order Desulfitobacteriales; family Syntrophobotulaceae; genus JAIRRL01. Next base: position 9,009 of record JAISAH010000010.1, on the reverse strand, counting down.
TGCATTTGACACAGCGCATTCATTTTGTCGGCGTCAAGGGGGCCGGCATGAGCGCGCTCGCGCAGATAGCGCGGCGGATGCCGGGAGCGGAAGTCACGGGCTCCGACACGGGGCAGGTTTATTTTACCGACGAGCTGCTGCGCCGCGCCGGCATCGACGTGTGGCCTTTTGCCGCCGCCAACGTCGATCAGGCGGATATAGTCGTCCACTCGCCCGCCTATGGGGAGGATCACCCGGAGATAACGCGCGCGCGCGCCCAGGGGCTGCCGGTTTACTCTTACCCGGAATTTCTCGGCCGCCTGATGGCGAAAAAACGCGGCGTCTGCGTCGCCGGCACCCACGGCAAGACGACGACGACCGCCATGATCGGAAAAATCATGCTCGACGCCGGTCTGGACCCGACGCTCTTGGTCGGCAGCGAAGCGCCTTGTCTGGGCGGCAACGCCCATGTCGGGACCGGCGATTATTTTGTCATCGAAGCCTGCGAGTACCGGCGGCATTTTCTCAACTACGCGCCGCTTTTTCTGGTCGTCACCAATATCGAACTCGACCATCCCGATTATTTCCGCAGCCTGGACGACGTCGCCGCGGCTTTCGCCGAATTCGCCGGCGCTTTGCCTGCCGCGGGCGGCCTGATCATCTGGGACGAGGAGCCCCGCCGCGCCGCCATCCGCACGCAGGCCGCCGTCACCACCTTTGGGTTCGGGGCGGAGGCGGACGTGCGGGCGGCGGGCGCCGAATTCGGCAGCGACGGCAGCCGGTTTGACGTGTACGCATATGGCGAGCGCTTGGGCAATCTGCACCTGGTGGTCTCCGGCCGGCATAATGTTTTGAACGCTTTGGCCGCCATAGCGCTGGCGCTGAGGGTCGGCGTCCCGGCGCCGCGGGCCTTGGCCGCTTTGACCGCTTTCAACGGCACAAAACGCCGGTTTGAAACCCTCGGCCTGCGCGGCGGCGTGCCGGTGATCGACGATTACGCGCATCACCCGACGGAGATCCGGGCCACGCTCAGCGCCGCCCGCCTTTCTTTTCCCCGCCGGCGGATCCGGGCGGTTTTTCAGCCTCATACTTACAGCCGCACGCGCCGTTTGCTGGCGGATTTCGCCCTCTCGTTCGCCGACGCCGACGAGGTGGCGCTGGCCGAGATTTTTCCCTCCGCCAGGGAAAAAGAGGAAACGCAGTCCCTAAGTTCCGGGCAGCTCGCCGATCTGATCAAGGACGCCGGCGTCCAGGCCCGCTATTTTCCGGCCCTGGCGGACATCACCGCCTATCTCAGCCGGACGCTGCGCCCCGACGATCTGGTGCTGACTCTGGGGGCGGGAGACGTCTACCGGGTAGGGGAAAATTTGTTGGCCGGGGCCGTGTGAAAAGAGGGCTGCGGGTATGGAAAAAATAAAACTGCTGATCCTTTTCGGCGGTCAGTCCAGCGAACACGCGGTGTCCGTCGCTTCGGCCCAGTCGGTCTGCGAGAATTTGGACCGGAAAAAATACGCCGTGCGCACGCTCGGCATCACCAAGCAGGGACGCTGGTATCTCGGCGTCACGCCGGCGGAATGGCTGGCGGCCGACGACAGCTTGGGCCGGGCCGGCGCGGAAACGGCGCTGCATCTGGCGCCGGGAAGTTCGGGTTTTTGGCCGCTGGCGGGAGGCTCGGCGGGCGTTTATCGCCCGGATGCGGTGTTCCCTCTGCTGCACGGCCCCCAGGGCGAGGACGGGACCGTGCAGGGCCTGCTCACCCTCGCCGCTCTGCCTTTTGTGGGCTGCGGCGTTCTGGGCGGGGCGCTGGGCATGGACAAAGACCGGATGAAAGCGGTTTTCCGGGAAGCGGGCCTGCCGGTCGGGCCTTATTTGACGCTGACCGCCGCCCGGCGCAGGGACGAGGCGGTTTTGGCGCGCATAGAAAAAGAACTGGGCTACCCCTGTTTTGTCAAACCGGCCCGCATGGGTTCCAGCGTCGGCATCACCAAGGCGGCGGCCCGCGGAGAGCTGACGGCTGGGCTGGAGCTGGCCGCGCGCTATGACGACAAGATCGTCGTGGAACGCGGTATCAGCGGGCGGGAAATGGAGATCAGCGTTTTGGACGGCGATCCGCCGCGGATTTCCGTGCCGGGCGAGATAATTCTCGCCGCCGGTTTTTATGATTATGAGGCCAAATACATATCGGCGGATTCCCGGCTCATCGTCCCCGCGCCGCTTTCGGCGGAGGTGGGCGAAAAACTGGCGGACTGCGGGCGGCGGGCTTTTGCCGCCGTCGACGGCAGGGGGCTGGCCCGCGTCGATTTTTTTGTGACCGCCGCCGGCGAGGTATACGTCAACGAGATCAACACGATGCCGGGATTTACCAATATTTCCATGTATCCGCGGCTTTGGCGGGCCAGCGGCCTGCCATACGCGGAGCTCTTGGATCAGCTAATAGAACTGGCTTTTAAAAAGTTTGACCCGCGCCTCATTCCATAGGGCGGGTCGCGTTCCCCAGAGCGAGGGGTTAGTTAAGCGAGAACCCGGAACTCCCCCTGCGCGCGCCCAAGTCGCCGTAACTCGACCAAAAGAAGCGCCTTTGCAGGCGCTTCTTAGATGGGTACCGTAAGTTACCCTTGGGAAGTGTTCCCCCTAGCTTTAGCCGCGGGGTTGTTGACGATATACCCCCGTGCCAATAAGCGGCGATATTTTTGCTTTAGTGGTAGTTGAATTGCTTATAGTTGTTGGAATACGCACGGTGATACCACACTTTTCAAACGGAGTATCAGTGTCGATGTACCTTGGCATTTCATTGACGTTCTGCACAGACAATCCCAGCAAGTCGAACAATTCTTTAATCTTATCTTCCATCGACATCTCCTTTACTTTTCCTGCAGGGGTAATTGATATGGCGTCTGTAGCGGGATGGGAGCGGAGATTTGTGGTCTGCTTATCATCATTGCAATGCCATTTTGATTTTCAATAATCTTTATCGTTGATGATAATGAAAATGTAATCATATACGCATGGTGTACGCTCAACACAGCGTCCTGAAACTCTCCATTTTCCTCCAACGGCAACACTTTTAACCCAATTGCTTGACAGTCTTTTAATCCGATGTGGCGCGCGTGAGCTTTGGTCTCGTTATGATCACTCAAGTAATCAACTATTGCTTTCGCAGTTGCTTCGCGGTGTTCGTCGCATTTCAGCATGTTTGTAACCAACCATTTTGTGACGATTTCTTTCGACCATAAGATAGCCTTTTCACATTCACCAATAAATGTGGGATGATACTTGCCGATTATCATATGCCAGAGCGGAATACAGCTTGGATCTCTTGAAATTTCATCTCTCGCCCGTTCAAATTCTTCAATAACGCCGGAAGCGGGGATCCCTCTGAACTGAGGATCAATAGGGCCAATACTTGATTGCTTTCCCATTACGATAGATTTGCACGAACAAGCAATCATAGAACCTGCTGACATGGCAATTTGAGGAACGATAGCTCGAATGTCATCGCCAAACATGGAACGAAGGTATTCAACGAGTGATTCAGTTGCCGCTAAGTCGCCGCCCGGAGTATGCAATATCAGATCAAGTCCTTTGTTCCTATCAAGTTTGTTTATAACCGACATAAATCCATTTTTATCCATATCGGTTATTAAAACATCTTCTGGATTGATATTACTCAAGAAACCGGAGTAATATGCAATAATGTTTCGTCCGGACATTTCAGAAAGCGTTTTTAGATATTTGCGGCGAGTCACGTCAAGCGCATCTCCTCGGCCGGCGTCCGTCAAGCAGCTGATTTCATTCAGTATTTCGCTCCAATTAGGCATCACACCTCCGTGTGCTTCCAAGTCCACGCCCCCGTGCGTTTCCAAATAAAATTATATGCCAAAAGTAAAGCGACGTCAAGCGTGAATCAAACCAAAACTCATTTATTTATTTAATTATAATTCAAAATTATCCGAACTATTGTAGGGGACGGGCAAGCCCGTCCCCTACGGAAACGAATTCCGGAATCCAAAAAATGTCAAACGATGACCACTCGGTCGCCCCGCTCGCCGATAAAAAACGCTTGCAATCCGCCAACAAGGGGGATATACTTTAAAGTACAAAAAACAGTAAGAAATGTCCGAAATGTCCAGTCCGAATATAGTGTCCAGTCCGAATATTGCGCGCATCGAAAAGAAAGGGGAGATATCCTGTGAAACGAATATTACTCGCCGGGGCGAAGCGCGGCAAACGCCTGCTCGCCCTTGCCCTGACGGCGGCCATGCTGCTTACGCCGTTCCCGGCGCTCGCGCCGACGACCGCGCTCGCGGAGGAACCCGCGCCCGCGCAGCGCACGATATTCGCCAACATCGGCCCCGGCGGCTTCAACGCCGCCAATACGTCGCGGGGCCTGCTCGACCCGAACAAGACGATGTTCATCAACGGCACAAAAGGCACCGCCGGCGTCCTCAACGCCGATGGTACGGTCGGACTGACGATGGCGACTGCCGACGCAATAGCGGGAAGCGCTTTCCTCTCCCGCCGCATCTATTCCGAGACCGGCTTTTCCGCGCGCTTTGAGATGCGCCTTGGTGCCAGGGGCACAGACGCTTCCGACGGCTGGGCTTTCGTCGTCGCGAAGGATACAAACAAGATCGGCGGCACGGCGAACAGCATAGGCTACGAGGGTATTAAAAACAGCTTCGCCTTTATTTATGATACTTTTTACAACCGCGATCGAACCGAAAAGGTAGGCACCAACAACACAAACTATGTGCCGCAGGTGCAGAAAGCGACAGGCGGCACCTATGATTACGCCACGGCGGAAAACCTCACCGCGTCCGGCTCATACGGCTCCGTTCTGGCATTCCCGGGCAAGGGGCTTGGCGGCGCGGCGAACTATTCCGTGTTCGGCTGGGTGGACTACGACAACAAGGCCGGGACGATGGCGCTGTACATCAGTCTCGCGCCCGGCGAGGGAGAAGAACTGACGAAGCCGGACGAGCCCATCAGCGTGTTCGAGGGCATCGACATCGAGGCGGTGCTCGGCAACCAATACTACATCGGCTTCACCGCCGCGAGCGGCAGACAGCAGCATATACTGCGGCAGTTCTACGTCTTCAACGAAAGCGCGCCGGAAGTGGACTTCAACGGCGACGGCGTCGGCATGAACATGTCGGGCGGAGGCGAAGGCGGCGGAGGCGGCGAGGAATCGGCGATCATCGAGGATTACACGCCTCCGACCGCGCCCGTCATTACCCAGAGCGAGAGCGGCATGACGGACTCGCTCATGGTTTTTTCCGTCGGCGGCTCGGAAGACCTGAACGGCGTGCGCAAGTATCAGTACCGGATCGGTGGCGAAACGGCCTGGCATGACTACGCGGCCGGAGGCGAGTTTGTCCTCGACGGCTCGCTGCCTGTCACGGCGGCCATCGCCCCAGGCGGCGAGGTGACAGTATCCGTCCGCGCGCTGGACGGCGGCGGCAATATCTCGGACGAGACCTCGGCGACGCTGAGATACACCATCGCGCCCGGCCCGGCGCTGACCTCGCCGGCAATCGGGGCGGTGAACGTATTCCCGGCGAACACGCTGGAGCTCGGCCTCTCCTTCAAGAGCAAGATCAATGTCTTGACGCCCGGAACGGTGACGGTCACGGCCTCGGACGGTACCACCGCTCAGTTCGCGGGCGGCGCTGTCGCGGCCGGCGACTCGCGCTGGGACGCCTCGCAGAGCAAGCTGACGCTGCCCTTCGCCTTGGGCGACGCGGGTCTCGGCTATGGCAAGAACTACACCGTGACGGTCAGCGGCTTTGTGAACACGTCCAACATCCGCATGGGTGATAACGACACCCCGGCGACGGAGAGTTTCACCTTCTCCACCATCGGGCGCGAGGCGACGCCCGCTGCGTCAATTAACTTTACGAACGAACGTTTGTCAGGATTTTCTAACAATGTCATATACAGGATAAACGGGACGGAATACACGGCCGCTAGCGGCGCGATCCCTCTGCAGGCCGCTTGGCTGGGCACAAATATCCAGATCGTAAAACCCGGCACGGCGGCGACCGTCGACAGCGCCGCGCAGACGCTGACGATACCCGCGCGCCGCGCCGCCCCAATAGGACTCGGCAGCGCCGTCGGGCCGAGCAAGATCACAGGCACGACGACCGATATGGAATACGCGGCGAGCGCGAGCGCGACCTCGTGGATAACCTGCGCCGCCCCGGATACGGCGGTGGGCGAGGGCACATACTATGTGCGCTATAAAGTCACCGCCTCCGGGTTCAAAAGCGAAGCGACGACCGCAGAGGTTATGGCGACGACCTACACGCTGAATTTGACCGCGCCGTCTTTCGCCGCGATCGCCTACGGCGGCGGGCAGCCGGCGGCCCAGGCGCTCACGATCACCAGCAGCGGCAACTCGAACGCGGCGATCACAAACGTCTCGTCGACGAGCGGCGATTTCATGATCAGCGCGGGAAGCGCTGCCGTCGCCGCGGGCGGCGTGAACACGTCTTATACCCTGCAACCCGCCGCCGGTCTCGGCGTTGGCGTCCACACCGCGACGATCACCGTCGCCTACAACGGCCGGACGGCGACGACCCAGGTGAGCATGACCGTGCGCGAGGCGACGCCCGTCATCGGCATAGACTATGTGAACGAACAGCTCACGAACTTGACCCAGGGAGCGGTCTACACGGTGAACGGGACCGTCTATACGGCCTCCACGGGCAGGCTGAACATCGAAAACGCCTGGCTGGGCACGGATATCTCCATCATCAAAACGAACGCGAACACGGCGTTAAGCAGCGATATCCTGCCCCTGACCGTCCTGCCCCGCTCCGCCCCGCCGACCGGCCTTGCGGCGACCGGCGAGGTATACGCCGGAGATAACGGCGCCCTCAGCGGCGTATTATCCACTATGGAATACCGCCGCCCCGGGGCCGCCTGGATATCCGGCACGGACAGCGGCGATATAGCGAATCTCGCGCCCGCCGAGTATCAAGTGCGCTATAAGGCTAAGGCTGTCGCGGACGCGACTTTCTCCAGCCGCGCGACGGCGCTCACCATTACGGCCAGCCGCAACTATAAACTCACCGCTGCGGTCAGCGCCGACCCGGCCGGCCAAGAGGGAAAAGTTACCACCGGCTATCTGCTTGTGACATTTGAACACGCGAACGGCGTTAACGCCGGCGTTCCCGTGGCGGGTCTCCCGATTGCGGGGTCAAGCGCCGATCCCGGCGTCTATGTCTCGGGTGACGCGAGCGCCGGAACCGTCGGCGACGACGGCGACACGGACGACAAGACCTGGCGCGTGAATATCTACCCGACGATGGCGGGCGGCGCGGGTACGGCGACGCTGACGTTTAACCCGTGGACGGCGGCGAACGGCAACACCTACACGGTGACACCGAACCCGGCGAGTGTCACGGTGTATAAAGTCGTCACGGAGGTAACGCCGACTGCAAGCGTGAATTACGCGGACGAGCGTCTTGACGGTCTTGATGCCGGAGCGACGTATAAAATCAACGGCGCGGCGCGGACGGCGGATGGCGCCGGACATATCCCGCTCGGCGAGTTCATCCCCAAGGCCGGCGACGCGGATCAGTCGCGCAGCCTGATCATTGTCAAGGCGGGCACGGATACGAGCGTGGACAGCCCTGCCCAAGAGGCGATAGCGATACCAAGGCGTCCCGCGACGCCGGAGGTTAATGTCACGCGGCAGCCTTCGTCAGAGACAGCGCCGAACGACACCGGCGCGATTACGATCGGAGACTTCGCGCCCAGCGCGGCGTATGAATATGGACCGCTCAATACATCGACCGGCACGGTGGGGCCCGGCGGCTGGAGCGATTTTCCATCGGCGACTCCGTCTGGGATAACGGATCTCACCCCTGACATATATTACGCGCGCGTTAAAGCGACGGGTACGAGCTTCGCCTCGGACAGCCGCTCCTTCCAAATATACGGCTTTGACACCATAGATTTCGGCGGCGTTTACGTCGGCTACGCGGTCAGCGATAATCCCACCGACACGCGCGGCGCAAACAAAGCCGTCACGCAGCGCGTCCGTGTGGAAGCAGGTGAAACTATAACAGCCGCTCAGTGGGTGGACTACAGCGACCCGACGTTCCCCGTCTTGCTTTTCCCACCGGAAATAGACGATCTGCCGTTCACGCTGGCGGGTTCAGGCGCGGATTGGACGGTGAGACCGAGAAACGGTTTAGCCGATGCCGAAAACCCCTATGAAGCGTGGCTCATGGTCACATACGGAGTCGCAAGCGACACTGTTGTGAACCGCGTGTCGCTTCAGGTCCACCCCAGAGCGGAGATAGTAAGCGTTACGCAGTCAGGAACAGACGCGAAGGGCGCGACGAATGAGATCAAAGTGACTTTTGTCCGCCCGATCGACCTCGCGTACACCGACGTCACGGTGGACGGCGCAGCGGTCAAGACCATCGGCGAGACAGATTTTGCTGACGTCAGTTCCGACAAAACTGTATACAAAATCGCCGTAACGCCGCTGATGGATCATAAGACCAATGACGATATCAACGTCAGGATCAATATCGACGGCGACGATCTGCGTCCGACTTATTATTTTCAAAACTCAAACGGCGAACACGGCGTCGCGGGCAGCGCGTCCGTCGCCATCCCCCGCGCCATATTGAGCGCGGAAGCGGTCACGCCGATACCCGGCTATTCCACGGGCTATATCCAGTTCACCCTTGACCGCGACCTGTGCCCCATCGACACCGCCGCCATCGAGGAAGCCCTCGGCAGCGTGGAGATCAAGGTTGGCGGAACCCTGCTGCCTCCCGGCCAAATATTCCGCATAGACGCCGATATGGGTTATACCTTCCGCCTGCGCATAACGCCGACCATGAGCGGCAATGTGACGCTCGCTATTCCAGGATTTGGGATTACGGGAACGTTCGCCGTTGACGGAAGCGTCAGCGCGACGGGCCGGGAGCTGACCGACAACGCCTTTTTCCTCAGTGAAAACGGCAGCAACTACCTGACCGGCGGCGCCGACGCGCGGCAGACCCTAAA
>JAISAH010000147.1 GCA_031266805.1 Gracilibacteraceae bacterium | reverse complement strand
CACATTGTTTCCGACAACCAGCTTTATGGCGGCACGTCCAACCTCTTTGCCAACACCTTCCGCGACCTGGGCGTCGAGACCTCCTTTGTGGACGGCAGCCGGCCGGAGGAATTTGAGCGCGCCATCCGCCCCAACACCAAGCTGCTGTTTTTTGAAACGCTGGGCAACCCCAATTCCACGGTCGTCGATATAGAGGCGGTGGCGGCCGTCGCCCATAAACACGGCATTCCCGTCGTTGTGGACAGCACGTTCGCTACGCCGTATCTGCTGCGCCCGATCGAATACGGCGCGGATATCGTCGTCCACTCCGCCACAAAATTCATCGGCGGGCACGGGACCTCCATCGGCGGCGTCATCGTGGACGGCGGGCGTTTCGCCTGGGACGCGGGCGATAAATTCCCCGGTCTCAGCCAGCCGAACCCCAGCTACCACGGCGTCGTTTTCACTCAGGCCGTAGGCAACGCCACAGCTTACATCACCAAGGCCCGCACCACGCTGCTGCGCGACACGGGCGCCGCTCTCTCGCCTTTTAACGCCTTCCTCTTCCTCCAGGGCCTGGAAACCCTGTCGCTGCGCGTGGAGCGCCATGTCGCCAACACGAACCGGGTCGTGGATTATCTGGCCGGCCATCCGCAGGTGGAAAAAGTCAACCATCCCAAGCTGGCGGATCACCGCGATCACGCCCTCTTTAACAAATACTTCCCGCTGGGCGGCGGTTCCGTCTTCACCTTCGAGATCAAAGGCGGCGCGGAAAAAGCCCGGGAATTCTGCGAGAGCCTGAAACTGTTTTCCCTGCTGGCCAACGTAGCCGACGTCAAGTCTCTGGTCATCCACCCGGCGTCAACGACGCATTCCCAGACCAGTGAAAAAGAGCTGCGCGAACAGGGCATAAAGCCTAACACCGTCCGCCTCTCCATCGGCACGGAGCATATCGACGACATCATCGCCGATCTGGCGCAGGCGTTCCGGCAGGACTGAGCGGGCCTATTTGATTTTTTTCAGCCGCGTTACCAGCACCGCCGTCAGCAATACGGCGGCGGCGACGATTGTGATATTGAAAAGCGGCGTATAATCGGGAGCGGCGGTTTCTTCTTCCTCTGTGGAAAATACCGGCGACTCAGAAATTTCACCGACGGCGCTTCGGCTATAACCTTCCGCGAGAATATACTCTTTGTAACTCATGATGTCGTAGCGCGGGGGCGCTGAATGTTCATCGCCGCCAAAATACAGCGTGACCGGCGTCTGCGTGTTTTGGAACACTACGTCATAGGCCAAATAAGAAACCGCAACGGCATCCGGCTGGATGGGCAAGTCGTCCCCGTTATGGATTTGCAGTTCCAGCCGGTCCGACAGGCATTGGTATCCGTTCATCGGTATGGTCAGATCGCGATAGCCGCCGCCGGCAAAAACGAGGTTGTAAAGCGTGCGCGCGCTGCCGTTCACATATACCTCCCGCTTGAACATGTCGCCCGTTTGGAGCTCAATTTCTGAAAGCGTGAGGTTTTTCAGGCCGTCCAAGGCGACGACCGTGGTTTTTCCTTCCTGACGGACCGACATGGCGGGCGTCAGCGTCTCCACAAAATAATCTTTTGAAACGGTATCCAAATTGTACTCCAGCCAAACGCGGCTGAAAGAGACCGGTTCCTGATTGCCGGAGAGACGGAGTCGATACCGCGTGTATTTTTCGCCGGGAAGCAATGAAACAGAAAGCTTGCGTCCGCCTTCGACCTGGTATACCGAATCGTTTTTGATAAAATCCCAATGCGTTCCGTCATAACTCCCATAAAGCGCGATATCTTTCACAAACTGACCGGCAGCCGCTATATGCAGGGCCGTCGCCGTAATATCGTCCGAATATTCTGACGACAATTTGTAATCAAGATATTGAAAAGAGTCCCTGTTATACGAATCCGCCGGCGCCAACTCGTAAGTCATGACCGTCAGGCTGCCCGTGACGGCGTAACTGTTGATAAAATAGGGGACCGCCTGCCCGCCCGCCATGAGCCGTATATCCGAAAGGTCAGGGTTTGCATGGCCGATGATCGGCGGCGTCAGCCGGACAGAGGTGTAACTCATATCGTTTTTCGCGAGCAAAACCGTCGCCGCCCAGCGGAAATCCTCAGTCGCGGGGCCGGGGCTGACGGCCAGACAGGGGCGGCCGGTCAAAAACAAGAATAAACAGGATAAAAGCAGGATGTTTGCCGATTTCAAGCCGGCTCATCTCCTTTCGGCGCCTCCAATTTCTTGTTAAAATGCTGATAAATAAAGGAGATGGCCAGAAGCGCGATACCCATCATAAAATAAGACACGATGCGCATCCCCGCGCTCAGGAAATTCAGGTCGACGACAAAAAGCTTGATCACCGCCAGAAAAGATAATCCCAGGCCGGACAGCCGGATATACTGATACCGTTTTGTAAAGCCGAATATGATCCAGCCGAGCGCCGTCGCGGCCAGAATAGCCGTTATGACGACGTTACTATTCCATACCTGGAAGCTGGTAATTCTGCGGCTTTCGGCAAAAAGAAGGATATTGCCAACGTACAGCGAAAATAATCTTGCAAGACAGTTTTGCGGGAAGGGAAAAATCGTTGGCACACCGGATCCCTGATGAATTTATCGCCGAATTGCGGCAGCGCGCGGATATTGTTTCTGTTATCGCTGAACATGTGGAACTGGAGCGGGCGGGGAGATATTACCGCGGTCTTTGTCCTTTTCACGCGGAAAAAACCCCCAGTTTTCATGTGGATACGGAGCGGCAGCGCTACATTTGCTACGGCTGTCACGCTGGCGGCAATGTCTTTCAGTTTTTGATGCAGCGGGAAAACCTGTCTTTTCCGGACGCCGTGCGGGTGATCGCGGAAAAATCCGGGATGGAAATGCCCTCCGCCCCCATGTCCGCCGCACAGCAGGCCAAAGCGGACGCCGCGGGGCGCTGCCGGAAAGCCTGCGCTTCCGCCGCCGCTTTCTATCACGCCTTGCTGACTCAGGCCCCGGAAGGACAGGCGGTCCGGGAATATCTCCGCTCGCGCCAGATCGGTCCGGAAGCGGTCGAGCGTTTTTCGCTGGGCTGGGCGCCGGACGCCTGGGACCGGTTGAGCGTCCATTTGCAGGCGGAGGGATTCGCGGAAGGGGAACTCGTCAGTTTCGGCCTGCTCAAGCAACGTGAGGACGGAAAACCGGGCGGCGGCGCCTATGACCGCTTTCGGGCCAGACTGATGTTCCCGATTTTTGACACCCAGGGGCATCCGGTCGGCTTTGGCGGCCGCGTCCTGAGCGAGAAAACCAGTAAAGGCGCCCCTAAATACCTGAATTCACCGGAAACGCAGTTTTTTCAAAAAGGAAAATATCTGTACGGTCTGCATTCCGCCTGCCGCCACATCGGCGCCGGTCACGCCCTTCTGGTCGAAGGCTATATGGATGTAATCGCCGCGCAAAACGCCGGTTTTCCCCAAGCGGTGGCCTCTCTCGGCACCGCCCTCACCCGGGAGCAGGCCAAACTGCTCAAGCGTTACGGCAGCCGCGTCGTCATCGGCTATGACAACGACGCGCCCGGTCGGCGGGCCGCCCTGTCCGCGGGGGAGATATTTCTGGCCGAGGGTCTGCGCACGGAAGTCCTCGTTTTGCCGGAGGCCAAGGATCCGGATGAATATTTGCGCGGTCACAGCCCGGATGAGTTCCGGGAACGGCTGGAGGCGAGCCCTTCTTTTATCGAGTTCAAATACGGGGAACTCAGCCGCGAGCAAGGCGTCCGCTCCGTCGCGGACAAAGCGGAGATCATCCGCCGGCTGGCCCCGGACATCCGCCGGCTGGGCCGGGCCGAGCAGGAAGGCTATATCCGTTTTCTCAGCCGGGAATGCGGGCTCACCTTTGAAACCGTGCGCGCCGAAGTGGACGCGCAAAAAACCCCGATCTCCCGCCGCCGTCTTGTGCCGTCCGCCGCGCCCACGCCCACGTCCGCGGTCCTTCCGCCCGCCCCGGCCGCGCCCACCGCGCCGCTCGGCATATTCCGCGCCGAACAGCTGCTCCTGCGGGCGGCCTTGGACGACGAAGCCTGCCGCCCCCTGATCCGGAGCGAGCTGGGCGAGGATTTCTGGCTCCTGCCCGAACACCGGTTTCTGTTTGCGAACGCGGCGGCGCCGGACGCTTATGCGGAAGACGACGATTTTTACGGACGCTGCCAAAAAAGACTGGCGGAACTCTATTCATTCCCTTTTGACCCCGCCCGGAGCGGCGAAATCATCGCTGACTGCGTGCTGGCGGTAAAACGCGAACAGGAACGCCGGGAGACCGAAGATCTCCAGTCGCAGATGATTTCATTGGAAAACGGCGGCGATATGGCGGGCGCGCTGCGTCTGCTGAAAGTAATGCGGGACCGTTTGCAGGAAAACGGCCTCCAACAGAGAAACGATACAGCACAGCCTGATTGAGTATCGGCGAAACAGAGGGGGATAGTGACGGTGGCAGAACAAAAAAGAGAAAACGTCACCCAATTGATCGAATTAGGCAAAAACAAAGGGAATCTCACTTATAACGAAATTTCCGACGCTTTGCAGCAAAACGTGCTTTCCGTTGAGCAGATCGAAGATGTTTACGCTAAAATCAACGGGATGGGCATCGACGTCGTCGACGAAAACTCCGATATCGTGATCGATAAAGAAACGACGCAGTTCGCGGAAGAGATCGTGCAGGAGGCGGACGTCGATCTTTCGGTGCCGGAAGGCGTGGGCATCGACGACCCTGTGCGCATGTACCTGAAAGAAATCGGCCGGGTGCGCCTTTTGACGCCCAGCGAGGAAATCGAGCTGGCCTTGTTGATGGAAAGCGGCAGCGAAGAAGCTAAACGCCGGCTGGCCGAGGCTAATCTGCGTCTGGTGGTCAGCATCGCTAAACGCTATGTGGGCCGCGGCATGCAGTTTTTGGATCTGATCCAGGAGGGGAATCTCGGTCTCATCAAGGCCGTGGAAAAATTCGATTATCGCAAGGGGTTTAAATTCAGTACTTACGCCACCTGGTGGATCCGGCAGGCCATCACGCGGGCTATCGCCGACCAGGCGCGCACCATCCGCATCCCTGTTCATATGGTGGAAACGATCAACAAGCTCATCCGCGTCAACCGCCAATTGCTGCAGGAACTCGGCCGGGACGCCACGCCGGAGGAAACGGCCAAGGAAATGGACATTCCGGAAGACCGCGTGCGTGAGATCATGAAGATCGCCCAGGAGCCGGTGTCGCTGGAAACCCCTATCGGCGAGGAAGAAGACTCGCATCTGGGTGATTTTATCCCGGACGACGACGCGCCCGCCCCCTCGGAAGCCGCTTCTTTCATCTTGCTGAAGGAGCAGTTGGAGGAAGTGCTGGAAACCCTGACCGGCCGCGAGGAAAAAGTCCTGCGCCTGCGTTTTGGTCTGGACGACGGTCACACGCGCACGCTGGAGGAGGTCGGACAGGAATTCGGCGTGACCCGGGAGCGCATCCGCCAGATCGAGGCCAAAGCCCTGCGCAAACTGCGCCACCCCAGCCGCAGCAAGAAATTGAAGGATTATTTGGATTAGGGCTAGCCCCCGTCATTCCGGGCTTGTCCCGGAATCCAAAAATTGCCATTTAATTGCCAAAAGGAAGCCGCCATGGATTTTACGATAAAAAACCCTATGCCGCCGCTGTGGATCGTGTATCCTTATATTTCCAGGTATAGCATCGGCTGGCGTATGGGCTACGGCGAATCGTATAGATACGATTTTTGGGATTGGTTTGAATCACTGGCAAACAGCGAACAGGAATTATATAAAGAAATGTTTCCGGCTCCCAAATTATGGAGGGGGATCTATAATCAGGACTATGACGGCGATAATTCGGCGAACGCTGAATTATATGAATATAAAACGATACAATTGTGGAATAAAAACGGCTCCTGCCAATACAGCCGCAAGGAATTAGCGGATAAATATAACGCTGGCAAAAGAAACTTTGTGTTTTTCTGGAAACCGCAAAATGAAGCGATCAATGAATCGTGTCTGGGTCAATGGCGGTCGTCGCCGTTTAAAGTTGATATCGACGAATACAGCTGCGCCGAGCAATATATGATGGCGGAAAAAGCCCGTTTATTTGCCGATGAGGAAGTATGCGCCGCAATAATGAAAGCAAAAGACCCCAAAGCAATGAAAGCTTTGGGGAAGAAAGTGCGAAATTTTGACCAAGAAATATGGGATAAAGCAAAATATTCCATTGTTTTAAGCGGAAATTATTATAAATTTTCGCAAGACAAGAAAATGCGGGAGTACTTATTATCGACCAGAAACAGGATATTGGCGGAAGCCAGCCCCATGGACACCATATGGGGGATCGGGCTTGGCAAAGAGAATGAAAAAGCGTATGATCCAAGCGCGTGGCGAGGGAAAAACCTTTTAGGATTTGCCTTGATGGAAGTAAGAGATGAAATAAGAAATGTATATAAGAATTACGATAAAATAAACTGGGGTAATGTTAAAAACACATGATAGCCCTCGGTCATTCCGGCGTTATACCGGAATCCATGCCCCGTAGGGAGCGGCGTCCTCGACGCTCCCTACGGGGATTCCCAACTCTCCTCTCTCAATTTTCCTCTCTCAACTTATTCAGTTCCTTTCAGCCAGCACCTCGGCGGTGTGTTTCACGGCGATGCCGATATCGCGCGCGTCCAGCCCGCCGCGTATCTGCATCATGCAGCCGGGGCAGTCCACGACCACGGCCTCGGGGGTGGCGGCGACGATATTGTTTATCTTCATTTCCAAAATCGGTCCTGATACTTCCGGATATTTTATCGAGTAAGAGCCGGCAAAACCGCAGCACTGGTCGCAGTCTTTCATCTCCGTCAGTTCGACTCCGGTCTGGCCGCGCAGGATCTCCCGCTGTTCCTCAAAAACGCGCATCGTGCGCTTCATGTGGCAGGAGTCGTGGTAGGTTATCCGGAGCGGGGCGCCGCTGCCCTTGCCGGGGATGCCGCCCAGCATATGCAGCAGCTTGGAAAAGTCGAAGGTTTTCGCGGCGAGAGTTTCCGCCCGGGTGATGAGCTCCTTGTCGGCGCCCTCCAAGAGTTCCGGGTATTCGCGCAGGGCGTGGGTGCAGGTCGGGCAGGCCGAGACGACATAGTCGTATTTCTCCGCTTCCAGGCCCCGAATGTTGAGTTCCGCCGTTTTCTTGGCGTTGGCGCGGTCGCCCATATAGTTGGCGGGGGCGCCGCAGCAGGACTGGGTTTCCGGCAGAGCGACGCGATAGCCGGCCATGTTCAGGTTTTTGACGACAGCCTCGGCGATGCCGGGGTAGACGAAATCAAGCAGACAGCCCGTATAGAGAGCTATGACGCCGCGCGGGCTGGCCACGTTCTGGGTGATGCCGGGGAAAATATCGCGGAACGGTTTGGGGGCGACCGTCGGCAGACTGCGGCCCTCGGTCATGCCGGACAAAAAGAGCGGCAGATGGCGGATCGTCGGTTTTCCCCTGCTGACGGGCAGCTGGCCGACGGAGGCGACGCGCAGCATGGAATGGAAAAGCCGGCGGTTGGAGACGACGTCCAGAATGAATTTATGCACAAAAGGCATGCCTTCGTCGCCGAAATTTTTGCGCAGCTTCAGGATCATCCCGTGAATATCAAGTTTGCCGGCGCAGACCTCGGCGCAGCGTCCGCATTGCAGACATAGATTCTGAATATCGCGGCCCCGCTCTTTAGATGTAAGAAAAGCGGTGAGCAGCGTGCCGATGCCGCCCGTGTAGGCGTGCCCGCCGAACACGTGCCCGCCCAGAAACTGGAAGGCCGGACATACGTTCAAACAGGCGGCGCAACGCACGCATTGGAACATTTCCTTGAAATCCTCGTTTTTGCTCAGGGCGCGCCGGCCGTTATCCAGAATGACGACGTGGAATTCCTTCTCGCCTTTTTCCTCGTCGGTCAGATAGGCCTCCGTCGGGCCGGAAAACATGGAAACATAAGTGGTGATGTTCTGGCCCGTGCCGTTGCGGGGCAGAGTTTTCAAAATCGGGGAGATCTCGCGGAAGTTTTTGATAAATTTTTCCAAACCGACTATATAGATGTGGACGCGCGGCAAAGTGGAGGTCAGGCGGGCGTTGCCTTCGTTGCTGATCATGACCAGCGTGCCTGTTTCCGCCACGGCGATATTGGCGCCGGATATGCCCATGTCGGCTTCGAGGAACTTGGCCCGCATCACGGAACGCGCGGTTTTCACCAGCTCGGCGATGACGGGGTCGTTTTTATGGCTCGTATAATCCGAAAACAGGTCCGCCACCTGCTCCTTGGTGAGGTGGATGGCCGGCAGCACCATATGGGAGGGGTGTTCGTGGTTCAAAGCGATGATGAATTCGCCCAGGTCGGTTTCCTGCACTTCCATGCCGGCTTCCCGCAGGGCTTCGTTCATGAGGATTTCCTCGGAGGCCATGGATTTGGACTTTATGACTTTTTTCACATTATTGGCCGCAGCCACTTTTTTCACATATTCGTTCGCCGCGTCGCCGGTCGGAGCCCGGAAAACCTTGACGCCTCGCCCGACCATCCGCCGCTCGAACTCGTCGACCACTTCGTCCAGATGGTCGCGGGAGTATGACTTGTATTCCTTGACTTTTTCCCGCAGGGCCTCAAAATCGTAGCCCGTATAAGCCTTGTCCCGCGCGACCGGGTACTCGCGGGCGAATTTGCCGAGCGCGCCGCGCAAAGTGCCGTTATCCAGCGCGCGGTCGATCTCCTTGCGCAGTTCCGTGTTGGCCATGTTTTTCAGCGCCCCCCTTCATCCACGACTATGACGACGAGTTCTATCGGACCGTGCACGCCGACGGTCAGGACGCGCTCTATGTCGGAGCTGCGGCTGGGGCCGGTGATGAAGCCCACATAGTTCGGCAGCGCGCCGGTCGACGCTATCGCCGCCAGCGCGTCGTCCAGCTCCGGCAGAATAGCGGAAGATTTGAGCAAAGCGATATGCGTGTCCACCAGAGTAGAGCAGAGGCGATTGTCCACTTCCGGGGCGTATTGCACCAGAGTGCCCAGTTCCGCGATCCCCCATTGCGCTTCGGTAATACCAACGGCAGCCTGCGGTATCCGCCGCCGCAAGTCGTCGATAATGACTTCATAGCCCCCTTCGGTCAGCGCCGCCGGAACACCGGCCTCCGTGAGCAAAGGCGAGGGAAAGAGGGCCACTTTGGCCGCTTTCCTTTTTTGCAGGGCTTCCGTGATCAGCGTCAGCAGTTCTTTTCTGTCCGCGGCCCGGTAACATTCCCCGTTGACCGAGGCGATTTTGGCGGCAAAACTGTCGTATAAACCTTTGTCCTGCATCGGGACACCTCCGTTCTTGGTCTGCTGGTCAGACCAGTATATATTTTTAATATTAGCACAACCGCGCCGGAAAAGCAATTAAAACCGCGGGCAAATTATATTTTCCTTGACGGGGGAATGTCACAGGAATATAATGGGTATACAGACATTGTGAAAGGGTAAAATATGTTAGTGCCCTGCAACACCTAAAACTTTACTAAGCGCCGGCCTTTTTCTCGCCATACTGCGTTGTCGTCAGTCGCCATACCACAGCGGGTATGCCTTCCTCCTCCGCCTTGCCTGACGAGAAAAATTCTCGTCGCTTACTGACAAGTTTTAGATGTTACAGGGCACTGGAAAAAATTTTTTCCGCAAAACAAAATATTTGCGTTTTGTGACCGCTGTGTGACCGGGAGGTGGTATAATATTCCTGAATAATGTAACATTTTATCTAAATTGTTACATTCCTGCGGAAACCCTGATAAATCGGGCATATAAAAAAACCGCCGGAGAGCCGGCGGAAGGATTTCAGAGATGAAAGGAGACGCGGAGAAGCGGGCAAGATCAAGGTCTTCGCCGAATGTAACATTTTAGATAAAGAGTTACATTCGGAATTGTTTAGTAAATACTTTTAATGACAAATATGGAGGTTATCGCCATGTACATCAGATCCACGAAACTGAGGAAGCTGGCCGCCCTTACGCTCGCGGCCCTGTTCGCGCTCACGCTGCTGCCTGTCGGCGCGGTAACGGCTGCGGAGGGGGACCCGCCGGAGATTCAGATAGTCGAGACTTCCGCCTCCCCGGAGTTCGTAAGCGGACTCGTTCCGGAGGAATATTCTCTAACATATCCGGCGCCGCCGCGCGCGACTCGCGGCATGCTCACGGATCCGAGTTATGACGCGAGAGACGACTACTACATTTCATTGGTCAAGAACCAGGGCGCCAACGGCTTATGCTGGGCCTTTTCCATGTACGGCGCGCTTGAGGCGAATATGCTGATAAACGGCTATTCGGAGCAAGACCTCTCCGAACTGCATATGGCGTATGCGACAAGCAACAGTTCCGGCAACGCGGTTCAAGGTTTCACCCGCTCCCCCGATGGCGGCGGCAACCGCTATTATTCATCAGCCTATCTTATGCGCGGGACAAACCTCAGCGGTACTGTCGGCGAGGCGGATGATCCGTATATTACGACTATATTAGGAGATCGCGCTCTTACCGATTCGGAAGAAAAATCGAAGAATTTCACGGTGCAAAACATACTTTTCCTCAGTGACTCCAAGGAAAGCATAACCAGTAATTCCATTAAATCGGCAATAATCGAGTATGGAGCGGTCGGCGCGTCAATGTACTGGGATGGAACCCCTACGGCGGATGGGGCGGGTCTGGGTGGCACCGCTTATTACAACTCTGCGAACGCCGCCTATTATCTGGATACGCCACAATATAACTCTCAATCCGAACTCGACGAAAATCACGGTGTCTTGATCGTGGGTTGGGACGACGACTACGCAAGCGATAACTTTAACTTGGAACACCAACCGACAGATGATGGCGCCTGGCTCGTCAAAAACAGTTGGGGCGACGATTGGGGAGATAATGGTTATTTCTGGATTTCCTATGAAGACACGAATTTCCCTCTCCATACATTTGCCGTTGACGGCGTGGATCATTATGACGCGAGTGCTTTTGTGTATGAGGATGAATATAAGAGTAACGGCGCAAGCTGGAGTACCAGTTCGTCAACCGACAGGTGGTACACCGAAATATTTACAGCTTTAGCGGCAGATGAAACATTGGACAAGGTAAAGGTGTTTATTCCGGTTGCGAACACGGACGTTTCTGTTTACGCGACGGCGGATTTTACCGACGAAACGTCGATTAACACAGCGACTTCATCCGCAAGTAAACACTTAACGTATCCGGGCTGGTATACATTCGACCTGGATTCTCCCGTGCTGCTCGGAGAAGCGGGGGATGAATTTGCTGTAACTGTGCGGATCAAGGTTTCCGCAGGATCCAAAAACGGAATTGGCATTTCAGTTGAATTTCCTGATAACGAAACATATTACGCGGACGGGTCAAACCCTTCAACATGGTGGCCGGCAACTTACGATAGCGACGGAACAACTTATCCCGCGAACTTTAGCATCAAAGCTGTAACCACGTCTATGTCCGACGCGGAGGCGGTCGCTGCGGCAAAAGCGGCTCTTACATGGGATGTGATCAAGGGTGACAATGTTGAGCAAACCGCTGTAAAGACTAATCTTTCGCTTCCGGCGATTGCGGGTTACGGCACGACGCTTTCTTGGTCGTCCTCAAACGCGGCGATTTCTGTGGGCGGCGTCGTGACCCGCGATGTTTTGGACACGCAGGGAGACTTTAGAGCCACGATCAGCAAGAATAGTGAAAGCGACCATATTGACTTTGATTTGACGGTGGTCGGTGTTCCGCTCGTTGATACAGAGGCGGTTAATACCGCAGCGGAAGACCTTGACTGGGACGACATCAAGGGGAATAATACCGAGCCGGATGATGTTACGGAAGATCTGACATTACCAACTTCCGGAACAGGGGGCGCCACTATTGATTGGGTTGTCCCGGGCGATATGGTGGAAAAATGGGATTCTGAATACGATGAAAAAGAGAAAAAACCATATGTGTCGGATACTGGCGCAATCACCCGACCCAATTTTTTCCAAAATGACAAGACACTTAATTTGACCGCCACACTGGAATTTGGGGAAGCTTCTGTTGATAAAGACTTTGAGATCACCATTAAATCGGAGGATCAGACCGATAAGGAGTCAGCGTATTGGGCACGAGACCTTTTCACGGGCAACGAAACCTATTTTTGGGATATAATAAACGGCGGCAATGTAAATAAAAGTCAAATCCGCTATAATTTAGACGCGCCCGCAAGCGGCGACTACGGCGCCACGATTCATTTGGTAACCAATATTACTGCTTTTGACAACACAGAGTGGTTTAACCAAGAAGCCGGATATTTTTATACAACGGGAATATTAACACGCCCCGCTTATGGTTCAAGTGACATTAGCGGCAGTAACAAGCATATTCTTGTTACTGCAACCAAGGGCAGTATAACTGCAAGTGCGTATGGATATGGTGACTTTACAGTTCTCGCCTACAAAGGCACGATCCAAATCGACACTCAGCCTGTTGACACCAATGTTACCGTGGGCAGTATTTCTGATACCCTGACTGTTACAGCGGGCACAGCCCAAGGAGTACCCGGCGCGCTTGCGTATCAGTGGTACAGCGACACCGACACGACGACAGGTGGCGGTACAAAGGCAGAGGGAGCGACAGACGCGGCTTTTACTATTCCAACGGACTTAACCGCGGGAACGTACTATTATTATTGCGAAGTGTCCGCGTTGGACGCGGCTCCGATTTTAAGCGACGTCGCGGCAGTTATCGTTTCCGAGCCTGCTGCACCCCCGGCGATAGCGGTAACGTCAAGCGGACTGGACAGCCTGAAAGTCGGGCAGTCTGTAAGCGGAAGCATAATCTATACGCTGACTGACGGGGACTATGTGATAAGCATAGCAGACAGTGCGTTCAAAGGCATAACCGGGCTGCCGGCAGGATTGGATGTTGGAACGGTAACGCGGACGGACGATAAGGTTGTGATGGTCGCGATAAACGGAACACCGACAGTAGCCAACGCAAGCGCGGTGAACCTGACTTTGCCGACTACGATACCGCAAGCGCAAGTTTCAGGCGCGTCGGCTGACATTACGCCTACAGGCACAGTGTCGGTGGGCGCGATAGCTAAAGGCGACGGCGCGGCGGTCTCTGGCGTTCCGACAGTTGATGGCACACCGACACAGAGCAGCATAACAGTGAACGCGGTCACGAACGCGAGCACAAGCGGACAGACCGTTGAATACGCGATAGATGAGACAAGCGGTTTAACTCCAGTGAGTGGATGGCAAGATAGCCTGACGTTCAGCGGATTGACGGCGGGTACGACGTATTATGTGTACGCGAGAACGAAAGCGGACGCTAACTATGGAGCAGGCGCGGCGCAGGAGAGCGCGGCGATAAGTACCGCCACCGCGCCGGCGCCGGACGCTCCGGTCAGCATCGCGGCCATAGCGGGCGTGACGGCTCCGGCTTACGGCGCGACCCCGGCGACAGCCATTAGCGAAACGGCGCAGTACACGGGAACAGTCGCCTGGAGTCCGAACGATACGACTTTCGCGGCGAACACCGCATATACAGCGACTATAACCCTGATGGGCAAATCCGGCTACACCTTCGAGGGAGTCGCTGAAGATTTCTTCACTGTGGCGGGAGCTAGCGCGACGACCAAAGTCGGCAGTGGCTGCTATATCAACGGGATAGGCTATTTTGTCGTCGGCTCTTTGCAGTCTGGTTCCTCAACGGATATGGGGCAGGTCTATTACTCGCGTGTCGGCATGTTTGAGTTCGACGAGGCGGGCTGGCTCGTCGACATCACCGGTCGTCTCGTCTGCGGTGTTCCAACGGTCAGCGGCGGTGGCTCCGGCCCCAGCAACTCGTTTACGCATGCCGAGCTGCGGCCGATTCGTATAGATTATGCGGTGCAGGCTGGCAATCCAGCTTTCCCGTTGAACAATATCAAAATCGGCTCGGACGGCGTTGTGAGCGCGGACGGCGCGGACGGTATCACTTACGCTGTTGACGACACCGGTGCTTTGGTGGCGATCAGCGGCACGGGCGCCGCGACTGACGGGTTTATGGCGATCGCCCTAGCCCAGGTGCCGAACCCGGCCGGGCTGGAGATGATCGGCAACGGTTATTACACGACTTCCGGCAATTCGGGCGACCCGCTGTATTATCAGACCGGGACCTATAATGTGGGCAGCCTCAACGCGGCTGGCATAGTCACGGCAGTATTCCCGGCGACAGGCCCGGCGCCGGGCGCGGCGGTCTCCGGTCCTCCGACTGT
Organism: Gracilibacteraceae bacterium; assembly: GCA_031266805.1. Taxonomy (GTDB): domain Bacteria; phylum Bacillota; class Desulfitobacteriia; order Desulfitobacteriales; family Syntrophobotulaceae; genus JAIRRL01. Next base: position 5,472 of record JAISAH010000147.1, on the reverse strand, counting down.
AAACGGCGCGCCGACGCAAAGCAGCATAACGGTGACCGCGGTGACCGCGGTCAGCGGCTCTCAGACAGTAGAATACGCGATAAGCCAGACAAGCAGCCCGACCCCGGCGAGCGGATGGCAGAACAGCCTGACGTTCAGCGGCTTGACGGCGGATACGGCGTATTACGTGTACGCGAGAACGAAAGCGGACGCTAACTGCAAAGCGGGCGCGGCACAGGCGAGCGCAGCGATAACTACCGCCCCTGTGCCCGTACCGGTGACGCACGAAGTTTATTTTGTCGATCATGACGCCACTGTGCTGAAAGCTGAGATCGTCACCCACGGCGCGGCGGCCGCGGCGCCGGCTGACCCAGCGCGGGCGGGCTACAGTTTCACGGGCTGGGACCAGGATTTCAGCCATGTGACGGCTGATCTGACTGTCACGGCGCAGTACAGCGCGGCGACGCACATTGTCTATTTTGTCGATCATGACGCCGCTGTGCTGAAAATGGAGATCGTCACCCACGGCGCGGCGGCCACGGCGCCGGCTGACCCAACGCGGGCAGGCTATGCTTTCACGGGCTGGGATCAGGATTTCAGCCACGTGACAAGCGGATTGACCATCAGGGCGCAGTACAGCTACAACGCGCCGGTGGTGACCGGCGTCACGGTGAATCCGGCTCTGGCGGTCGTAAATAAAGGCGAGTCCCAGCAGTTCACCGCGACGGTGGCGGGTACGAACAATCCCTCGCAAATCGTGATCTGGAGCGTCACGGGTGGAGCGGGCGGCACGAGTATCAGCAGCGCGGGAGTTTTGACTGTCGCCGCCAATGAAACCGCCGCCAAACTGACAGTCACAGCCACCGCCGCCGCGGATAAAAACGTGAGCGGCACAGCCGACGTACTCGTGAACGCGGCCGCGGCGCCCGACCGCAATATCGTTCAGGGAACGGACACCTTCCGTTTTCTCAACAGCGCTTCGCATTTTTTCACCGGCAGCACAGGCGCCTATAAAATAACCGGCGATTACTACGACTATCTGCTGACCGCGCCGGGGCTGGATAACAGCGTCTATGTCGGCGGCAGCCTCAGCACTTGGAAACAATATTTGATAGATTCCATGAATAGCGTCTGGGGCGGTTCCTGCTTCGGCATGTCGGCGGTGCTGTCTTTGACAAAAGCGCAGATGCTGACGCCGGGGTTTTTCCAAGCGGGCGCCTCTAACCTGTACGGACTGGACTACCCGCGCAGCAGCGCGGCGGCGCGCAATCTGGTGAATTTCTATCAGTTGATGCAGTCTACGCCTATCACCAACAGAAGTTTGGCATATTCAGACAGCGAACCGCTTAACCTAGAGTATGTCGTCGAGTCCATGCGCGCGAGCGCGCACCCGGTGATCATCTCTTTCCTGATCTATCAGGACGCGGCGCGCGGCATCCTGCGCGGCGGCCATGCCGTGGTCGGCTATGAACTCACGGAGACCGCGACTGATTACACTATAAAAATATGGGATCCGAATTACGCGGCGGCCCCGTCCAACACGCTGACCATCAGCAAGGATTACGCCAGCGGCTCGTTCACCAGCGTCTATCCGTACACTTTCGTCCGCGCGGCGCACACTGTGGAGGGAAACGATTATAATTATATGAACATCCAGGATTATCTGAGCGGCATAGGCGGGGCCGGCCTGTCTGCCGCCTCGTTCGGCGAACCGCGGCTTGTGGCTGCCGCCGTGGGTGAGACGGCGATACTGATGACTAATTATCCAAGTTTTACCATATCATCGTCAGGCGGTCTGAGCGCGACAGTGAAAGACGGACGGAAAACGGGCGCCGGCGGCTTGGACATCAGCGACGCGGACGCGCGCAATGAGATCGGCGCGGAATGGGATCTGGTCTTCCGCCTGCCCGCGCTGTCAGCCGGGGAAACTTACACGGTGACCCCAGCCGCCGCGGATCCCGCGCGATATGTGACCGCCATGTTTTCTGAGGGAAATAACGGGTTTTACACGCGGATAGAAGCGGAAGCGGCCGGCGACTTTATCTTCGGCGACAGCGGCCGGGTGAGCGCGGCTCTTTCCTCGCCGGCTTTGACCACGGTTTCCGCCACTTTAAGCGGCAGCGCCGCTAAACTCTACACCACGACGGTTTCCGGCGTTGACGAGCGGATCGCCATAGAACCGGAAGCGGGCGGCGGTATGCTCGTCGCCTCAGATTCCGCGGCAGTGGAAATCACGACCTCCGGCGACTATAATTCCGTTACGTTCGAGAATGTGGACGCCAGCGCCGGTGGCGGCGGCGTCACCGTGCGGGAAGAAAATCAGGCGGCGGTGCAGTTGCTGTCCTCCACTTCGGAAGTGCTGTATACCCAAACTATCGGTTACAGGGTGTCGTTCCGCAGCATGGGCGGTACTCCGGTGGAAGCGCTCACCAATATCACCCCCGGCGGCACGGTCGCCGCGCCCGCGGCTCCGACCCGGACGGGCTACACCTTCGGCGGCTGGTACACGGACGAAGCCTATACCGCAAGCTGGCAGTTCAGCACGCCGATAACCGCCGACCTGACCTTGTTCGCCAAATGGAATCCCAAATCCGATGGCGCCGGAGGCGGTGGAGGAGGCGGGGGCGCGCCCGTGGAACCAGTAACGCCTGTGCCCGGCGCTCCGGTCACGGTTTCTAAAGCTACACTCACGCATATCAGCGGCCTGAACCGGGTGGCGACCTCCGTCGCTATCTCCCGGCAGGGCTGGGCGAGCGCGGAGACGGTGATCCTCGCCCCCGGCGGACAGAACAATCTGATCGACGCGCTGGCCGTCGCGCCGCTGGCCGGTCAGGAAAAAGCGCCGATCTTACTCAGTACCGGCAGCCTTGACCCGGCCGTAGTCGCGGAGATCCAGCGTCTCGGCGCGAAGAAGATCTACGCCGTAGGCGCGATAAATCAGAATGTGATCGACGCCCTGCAGGCGGCGCTGCCCGGCGTCACGGTGGAAATATTGAAAGGAAGTAACAGGTTTGAGACCGCGGCACTGATAAACGCGAAACTGACCGCGCCGCAAGGCACGTTTGTCGTCGGCTATAACGCCATCGCCGACGCCGTCAGCGCCGCCTCCTTCGCTGCCGCTAATGGCTACGCTATCCAGATCGCCGGCCCTGACGCCAGTGTCAGCGCTGTGAGCGACGTCGGGCCGGTCTATGTCTTGGGTGGCCCGACACTCGTGAATGAGGTGGCCGGAGCGACGCGGCTCTACGGCGCGACCCGCTACGAGACGAACAAGGCCATCCGTGACGCCCTGACCTTCGAGTACACGAATATTTACACCGCGGACGGTAACACGCTGGTGGACGCCCTGACCGGCTCCGCCCTCGCCGCCCAGACCAAAGCCGCCATCGTCCTCACTCCGGGGAACGACCCCACAGGCGTAGATTTTGGTAATATTACCCAGGAAACCAAGGTATACGCTTTCGGGGGATAGACGCGCGACCGCGCCAAAGCGAAACAGGGAGCGCGTCTATCGGCAGGAACACACCGCCATGAGAACCACTGAAAGTGACCACTCGCGTATGGCGGTGATGTTCCAACGAGGTAAGGGCGCGACCGCGCGAAGCGAAACAGGGAGCGCCCTTATCGGCAGGAACACACCGCCATGAGAACATCTGAAAGTGACAATCTACGTATGGCGGTGATGTTCCAACGAGGAGCCAAGTAGTAATAGGGAAACGCGGGTCAATGGGGCATTACCCTTGATCCGCCCTCACTCTCACTCTCAATTCTCAATTCTCCACTCCCTCCGCTCTCCGCTTCCTTCGAGGGCGCCTCCCTTGCGGGGGAGACGAATGAGCCGCGAACCATCCCTCCCGGGTGGTATCTCCCAGCTAGCGGGAATTGGCGAAGTCCAAGCGCCTCATGACGGCAAATTCAAAGCCTCCACTGTCAGGAGGAGGCGTCCTCTAAGGAAGCGGAGCGGGTTCCTTGTCCCATCGTCTCCCTCTCTTCTCCCCATTCCCCACTCCCCACTCTCCTCTCTCAACTCTCAATTCTCTACCCGCCAGCGACTCAGCGAACGAAAGGAGCGAAACGCCATGTACAAACGCGGATCACAGCATCAGTCTACTCATAATAAACGGCCTCTGTATCAAACGCTTCTCAGCGCGGCGCTGCTCCTCGGCGCGGCGGTCTTCTTCCTGACATTGCTTTCCGCTCCTGACCCAACTGAGCCGGATATTCCCCTAATAGTCGGCGCCGCGCCACCCGCAGGTCTTATTTACACGATCAGCGGCGATACTATCACGATCACAAGATACAACGGTCTGGGCGGCTATGTGGAGATTCCGGCAGAGATAGACGGCATCGCCGTGAAAATCATTGGCAATTATGCCTTTCAAAACTGCGTCACTCTGACTGGTATAACTATTCCGGACAGCGTAACCAGCATCGGCAGCCACACGTTTTACGGTTGCTATGGCCTAATCAGTATCACTATTCCGGATACCGTGACCGAAATCGGCGAGATGGCGTTTTTAGAGTGCTCCGGCCTGACCAGCATCACTATTCCGGACAGTGTGACCAGCATCGGTCCATCTGCGCTTTCCGGCTGTTCCGGCCTGACCAGTATCGCTATTCCAAACAGCATGACCAGCATCAGTAGTGACACATTTGGCGGTTGCACCAACCTGGCTAGTATCACTATTCCAGACAGCGTAACCAGCATTGGCAGTGGCGCGTTTGCTGATTGCTTCAGTCTGATCGGTATAACTATTCCGGATAGTGTGACCAGCATCGGCAGTGACGCGTTTTCTGGATGCTCCAGTCTGACCAGTATTGCTATTCCAGAAAGCGTGAGCAACATCGGCAACAGTGCATTTCGCGGCTGCTCCAGCCTGATTGGCATCACTATTCCGGGTAGTGTGGCCGACATTGGCGATTGGGCATTTTATGAGTGCTCCGGACTGACCTATGTCACTATTCCGGACAGCGTAACCAGCATTGGTGAAAGTGCGTTTTACGGCTGCTCCAGCTTGGTCAACTTCATTATTCCGGACTGGGCGTTCAGTGTTAATGCCTTGTTTTCTGGTTGTACCGGCCTGACCGGAAGCTTAGTCATTCCTGAGGGCGCGACCAGCATTGGCGGCGGCGTGTTTGAAGGCTGTACTGGTTTGACCAGCATCACTATCCCAGACAGCGTGACCAACATCAATGGCGCTGCGTTTTCCGGCTGCACAGGACTGACCAGTATCACTATTCCAGACGGCGTTATAAGCATTCGTGATGGAGTGTTTTCCAGTTGCACCAGTCTGGCTGGCATCACTATTCCGGGCAGTGTGACCAGCATCGGTCAATCTGCGTTTTCCGGCTGCTCCGGCCTGACCAGCATCACTATTCCGGACAGTGTGACCAGCATCGGTCGAAGTGCGTTTTCCAGCTGCTCCGGCCTGACCAGCATCACTATTCCGGACAGTGTGACCAGCATCGGTCAATCTGCGTTTTCCGGCTGCT
>JAISAH010000146.1 GCA_031266805.1 Gracilibacteraceae bacterium | reverse complement strand
AGGGTATTTAGTCCGTCTGTGTATAATTTAATCAAATTTTGAATGTCAGTTTCAGACGTAAGTTTTTCGGTAGTGACATTTACGCCCTGTTTTTTCAAGTTTCTGCTGATTGTTTGTCTATCGCAATTATATTGGTCACCCAACTCATAGATATTCGCGCCGTTTTGGTAAGCAATAACAATTTGCTCAACTTCTTCGGGCGTAAGCCATTTTTGTTCGCGGCGGCGTTTACCAACGATGTTTGATTGGTCATCATATTGGGGATACACACGGTTGCCACAAATTTCCTTATCGTTGGCTTGCAATTCCTGTGCCTTCGTGGTATGCTTACGTTGTGTTCTCACGGAATGTTTGTACTGGATAATCTGGTCGCATTTGTTTGTATCAACACCAGATAGTGCCACCATAACGTCCTTACTTAAACACCCACCAAAAAATTTTGATGGGTGTTTTCCTGTTTGTTTGATGTTTATTGCGGTGATAAAAATATTTTTTGAAACCTAGCCGCGCAATCACGCTTCCCGCTCGATCCGCACCCGCCGCCCTTCCAGACGCACCTTGCCCGCCGCGATCAGGCGCACCGCCTCCGGCAGCAGCAGATGCTCCTCTTGCAATATGCGCTCCGCCAGCGTTTCTTCCGTATCTTCTTCGTACACCGGCACGATCTGCTGTAAAATGATAGGGCCCGTATCCGTACCGGCGTCCACATAATGCACCGTGCAGCCGCTGTAGCGCACGCCGGCGGTCAGAGCCTGACGCTGGGCGTTCAGGCCGGGAAAAGACGGCAGCAGGGCGGGATGGATATTGATGATGGGGCAGCCGATATCCCGGATAAACCTTTCGCTGAGGATCCGCATGTAACCGGCCAAAATCAGGAGTTCCGCTTCCAATTCCTCAAACCAGAACATGACGGCTCTCTCCTGCTCCTGCCGGCTGGAAAAAAGAGCGAGGGGAAACGCCCGCGTCGGGACCCCCGCTTGTTCCGCGCGGCCCAGCGCCTCCGCCTCCGCGTTGTCCGAGCCGACCCCGACAAATCTTACCCCCAGCGATCCTGTTTTCGCGGCGTTAAGCAAAGCCTGCAGATTGCTGCCGCGCCCGGAGGCCAGCACCCCGGCTTTCATATGTTTGGTTTTCTTATCGATCAGCACGTCCCGCCCTCATTCCTCATAAGCGACCCCCGCGCCCGCCTCCACCGCGCCGAGGAGCGCCCACGGCTCCCCCGCCGCGGCGAGAGCGTCCGCTAACGCCGCCTGTTGGTCGGGACGGGCGACGAGGACATAGCCGATACCTAGGTTAAAAGTCCGCCGCATTTCCGCTTCCTCTATCCCGCCGCGCTCCCGCAGCAGGCGAAAAACAGCCGGTTCCTCCCAGGCGCGCAGGCGCAGACGCGCCCCCAGTCCCGGCGGCAGAACGCGGGGGATGTTTTCCGTCAGCCCGCCCCCCGTGATATGCACCATGCCGGCAATATCCGCCCGCTCCAAGAGAGAGAGCACGGTACGAGCGTAGATGCGGGTGGGCGTGAGCAATTCTTCCCCGAGCGCGCGCGTCAGGCCGGCCGGGGTTTCACCGTAAGTCCGCGGAGGAAAAACGCGGCGGGCGAGAGAAAAACCGTTGCTGTGCAGCCCGCTGGAGTAAAGGCCGAAGATCAGATCGCCCTCCCGGATCCGCGAACCGTCGATCAAGCGGTCCCGGTTAACAATGCCGACGGCAAACCCGGCGATATCATACTCCCCCGGCGCGTAGAAACCGGGCATTTCCGCCGTTTCCCCGCCCAGCAGGGCGCAGCCCGCCAGCCGGCAGCCTTCCGCCACTCCGGAAACGATGGTCGCCGCGCGATCGGGATCCAGACGGCCGACGGCCAGATAATCCAGAAAAAACAGGGGCTCGGCCCCGTGCGTCAAAATATCGTTGACACACATCGCCACGACGTCCTGCCCTATCGTTTCATGGCGGTCCAAGGCAAAAGCGACGCGCAGTTTGGTGCCGACGCCGTCCGTGCCGGAAACGAGCACCGGATCGGGATACTTAGCCAGATCCGGCGCGAACAGCCCGCCAAAACCGCCCAGACCGCCCAGCACGCCGGGCCGGCGCGTAAGGGCCGCGGCGGGCTTCATTTTTTCCACGGCCAGCGCCCCGGCCGCGATATCGACGCCGGCCTCCCGGTAGGTGAGACTTTTCTTTTCTGAGGTCATCATATCACCGTTATTAGCAATCGCTAACACTTTCCAAACTGTCTTTACACTGGCCGCGCGGGGGAGCAACCGGGTAAACGCCGGTAAAACAAGCCATGCAGTAGTCCCGGTCGCGGAGCGCGGCGCGCAGGCCCGCTTCCGAAAGATAATACAGGCTGTCAGCGCCGATAAAACGCCGGATGCCCTCGACGTCCATGTTGTTGGCGATAAGCCTTTCCCGTTCCGCCGTGTCGATGCCGTAATAACAGGAATGGCGCACGGGCGGCGAACTGATCAGCATATGCACCTCCCGCGCCCCGCAGTGCCGCACGAGCTGGATCAGTTTCAGGCTCGTCGTGCCGCGCACGATGGAATCGTCGACCATCACCACGTTCTTGCCGCGCAGGACGCGCTCGTTGCCGTTCAGTTTGATCCGCACGGAATTCTCCCGCATTTCCTGAGTCGGCTGGATAAAAGTGCGCCCCACATAGCGGTTTTTCATCAGCCCTTCGGCAAAATGCCGCCCCGTGGTCTGGGCGTAACCGAGCGCCGCCGGCGTGCCCGAGTCCGGGACCGGGATCACCAAGTCCGCCTCCAGCGGGTATTCGAGGGCCAGCTGCCGTCCCATGCGAAAACGGCTTTCCCAGACGTTGACTTTATCCATCGTGCTGTCGGGCCGCGCCAGGTAAATGTATTCAAACGAACAATGAGCCGTCTCGCTCCCGCTCATGCTCTGGAGAGAAGACAGCCCTTCGGCGCTGATGGTCGCCACTTCCCCCGGCCGCACGTCGCGGACAAATTCCGCGCCGATAACGTCAAGCGCGCAGCTTTCCGAGGCGAAACAATAGCGGCCCTCCAGAACGCCGATGCAGAGCGGGCGAATGCCGTGGGGGTCCCGCGCGCCGATGATCTTGCCGTCGCCCATGACGAGGATGGCATAAGCGCCGCGAATATCCATCATCGTTTTGATCACGGCGTCTTCCAGATTATGGCGTTTATAGCCGGCGATCAGATTCAGGATGATCTCGCTGTCCGTCGTCGAGTGAAAAACCACCCCGCGCCGACACAGTTCTTCTTTCAGGCTCGTCGCGTTGGTCAAATTACCGTTGTGGGCGAGAGCCATCATCCCGTGCTGGAAATGCACGACGAGAGGCTGCGCGTTCGCCAAAAGGCTGGATCCGGTGGTCGAATAGCGCACATGGCCGAGAGCCATTTTTCCCCGCAATCCGGTGATGAGAGCGTCGTCGGCGAAAACTTCCGCCACGAGACCCATCGCTTTATGGACGTTGATCCGGCGCCCGTCGGAAACGGCTATGCCCGCGCTCTCCTGCCCGCGGTGCTGCAAGGCGTACAGCCCGAAATAAGTCAGCCGCGCCGTATCCTGCTCAGGGGCGTAAATACCAAACACTCCGCATTCTTCCCGTGGTTTATCACTATTCATGCGTCAACAACCCCTCATTATTGAACATCCGCGTCAGAACCAATCCTAGTCCATCAAATCCCCCAGCGCGTTCTCATAAGCCGCGCGGCAGCGCGCGCGCTCCGCGTTCAGGGCGGCGGCGCCGCCCAAGGCGATAGTCAGTCTGTCGCCGCCCGTGACCCCGATACAGGCAAACGGCTGGCCCCACTTCGCCGCCAGAGCCGTAAGCTCCCGCTCCGCCCCGGCCGCCGCCGTCAGAATATAGCGGCCCGGTCCCTCGCCAAAGAGGGCGGCCAGGATTCCGCCGCCGCCGCCCGGCAAATCAACCGGCAGATCCACCCGCGCCCCGACGGCGGCGGCCATCTCCGTCAGCGCCACCGCGAAACCGCCTTCCGCGATGTCGCTCGCCGCCGTGAGCAGTCCGCCCTCATGCGCGGTCAGAACAAAATCCAGCCGTTTTTTCAAGGCGGGCAGATCCAGCGGCGGCAGCGCCCCGGCCACCAGACCCTCAAACTGGCTCAGGTATTCGGAACCGGCCAGCAGACCTTCGGCCGACCCCAGCAGGAAGATCTTGTCCCCGGCGGCCGGGAAAACAGCCGGGCAGAGCCTTTCCACATCCTCCAAGAGGCCCACCATGCCGATCATCGGCGTCGGATAGATCGCCCGCTCCGGCGTTTCATTGTAAAAACTCACATTTCCCCCGGTCACCGGGGTGTCGAAGGCCGTGCAGGCCGCCGCCACCCCGGCGCAGGCCTGTTCAAACTGCCAGAAGATCTCAGGACGCTCCGGGTTGCCGAAGTTCAGGCAATCGGTGATCCCCAGGGGCCTGGCCCCCGCGCAGACGATATTCTGCGCCGCCTCCGCCACCGCCCAGGCGCCGCCGTAAAACGGATCCATATAGGTCAGGCGGCTGTTGCAGTCCGTCGTCAGGGCGATGCCCCGCCGCGCGCCCCGTATCCGCAGCACGGCCGCGCCGCCGCCCGGAAGCGCCGCCGTGTTCGTGCCCACCTGATGGTCATATTGCCTGTATATCCATGATTTTCCAGTAATGGTAGGATTTTTCAGGAGCGCCAGCAGGATATCCTCCGCCGGCCGGCGCGGCTGCAGCCCGCTCAGATCCGCGGCGCGCAGCTCGGCGATATAGGCCGGTTCCCGCGCCGGCCGCCGGTAGACCGGCGCTTCTTCCGTCAGGGCGGCCACGGGAACGGAGGCGATCACTTCGCCCCCCTCCGTCAAACGCAGCAAACCGTCGCCCGTCACCCGGCCGATCGTCGCCGCCTCCAGGCCCCAGCGCGTTAAAACTTCCTCCACTTGCGCCTCGCTGCCGGCGCGCGGCACGACCAGCATCCGCTCCTGCGATTCGGAAAGCATGATTTCGTAAGGCGTCATACCCGTTTCCCGCCGCGGCACCAGATCCAGATCGATCTCGACGCCGCTGCCGCCCCGCCCGGCCATTTCCGAAGCGGAGCAGGTCAGACCCGCCGCGCCCATATCCTGGATGCCGATGAGGATGCCGGCCTGGATCAGTTCCAGACAAGCTTCCATCAGCAGTTTTTCCATAAAAGGATCGCCGACCTGCACGGCGGAGCGGCGGGATTCCGACTCCGCCGTCAGTTCCACCGAAGCGAACGTCGCGCCGTGGATCCCGTCCCGGCCCGTGCGCGCCCCGACGATCATCACCGGGTTGCCGGTGCCTTTGGCCGCGCCGGTCGCTATGTTTTCCCGCCGCAGGATGCCGACGGCCATGACGTTGACCAGCGGGTTGCCGCTAAACGCCGGATCAAAATAAACGTCGCCGCCGACCGTCGGGATGCCGATGGAATTGCCGTACCCGCCGATGCCCCGCACGACGCCGCGCAGAAGCAATTTATTGTTTTCCTCCGTCAGCGGACCGAAGCGCAGGGCGTCCAGCACGGCCACCGGCCGCGCCCCCATGGTGAAAATATCGCGCAAAATGCCGCCCACGCCGGTCGCCGCTCCCTGGTAAGGTTCGATCGCCGACGGATGGTTATGCGACTCCATTTTGAAAGCGACGCCCCACCCGTCGCCGATATCGAGGATCCCGGCGTTTTCCCCCGGCCCTTGCAGCACTTGCGGGCCTTCCGTCGGAAATTTGCGCAGGACCGGCTTGGAAGTTTTATATGAACAATGCTCCGACCACATGACAGCAAAAATACCGACTTCCAGGTAATTGGGCTCCCGGCCGAGCCGGGCGGTTATCTTAGCGTATTCGTCGTCCGAAAGGCCCATGCCGCGCCAGACTTCAGGCTCCATATCTTATTCCTTTCCGGCGAGGACAGAGCGGAACATGCCGCCGCCGTCCTCACCGCCGATCAGAGACTCCACGGCGCGCTCCGGATGCGGCATCATGCCGAGGACGTTGCCCGCGCGGCTGACAATACCGGCGATATTATTGACGGAACCGTTAGGGTTCCCGGCCCCGCCTTCCGCCCCGCTCTCCGTCACATAACGAAAAACGACGCGCCCTTCCTCCTCCAACTCCTGCAGGCCGGCCGCGTCGATATAATAATTGCCCTCGCCGTGATTGACCGGCAGACTCACGATCTGTCCGGGCGCGTAGGCGCGGGTGAAGGCCGTCGCCGCGTTTTCCACCCGAAGATGCTGCGGGGCGCACACAAAACTGAGCCCGGCGTTGCGCAGCAAAGCGCCCGGCAACAGGCCACATTCTGTCAAAATCTGGAATCCGTTGCAGATACCCCAGACCAGCCCGCCTTCCCGCGCGTGGCGGATCACGGCCGGCATAACTGGCGAATAACGGGCGATAGCGCCCGCGCGCAGATAATCGCCGTAAGAAAAACCGCCCGGCAGCACGATGAGGTCACAGCCGCGCACCGAAGTCTCCTGATGCCAGAGCATCTCCGCCTCCGCGCCCATGACCCGCCACGCTTCTAGGCAGTCGGTCTCGCAGTTGGAACCGGGGAAACGCACGATCCCGATTTTCACGGCCGGTCCTCCAAGGAAAAAACATATTCCTCGATCACGGGATTGGAGAGCACTTTGCGGCAGATCTCCTCCAGAGCCGCCTCCCCCGCCGCCCGATCCAGACCCTCGCTGAGAGTTATCTCCAAATACTTGCCGACGCGCACGGCGTCCACGGGATGGCCCATCTGGCGCAGCGCTTTTTCCACCGCGCTGCCCTGCGGGTCGAGGATGCTCTTTTTCAGCGTCACCTTCACATAAACCTCAGGCATTTTCCAGCGCCTCCCGCAGCCGGGCGAACACTTCGGCGTATGCCTCCTCCGCCTTGCCCAGATCGCGGCGGAAACGGTCCTTATCCAGTTTTTCCCCGGTCGCCCTGTCCCAGAAACGACATGTGTCGGGCGAGATCTCGTCGCCGAGCAGCACATGCCCCTCCCAGACGCCGAATTCCAGCTTGTAATCGACCAAGGTGACGCCGGCTTTCTCGCAGACCGCGCGCAGCAGTTCGTTGACGCGAAAAGCCATGCGGCGCATATCGTCCAATTGCGGCTGAGTCGCCCAGCCCAGAGCCAGAGCGTGCGTGTCGTTCACCATCGGGTCGCCCAACGCGTCGTCTTTATAATAAAGCTCGAAAACGGGTTTTTTCAGCACATAACCTTCCTCTTTGCCCACGCGCTGGGATAGGCTGCCGGCCACGACGTTGCGCACGACTATCTCCAGCGGGATCATGTTCAAACGGCGCACGATCTGCTCCCGGTCGCTCAAAAGCTTGACGAAATGAGTCTCGATCCCGTTGTTTTCCAGATACTCAAACAGCAGGGCCGACATCTTATTGTTCACAACGCCTTTTTCCTCGATCGTGCCGCGCTTCTGCCCGTTAAAAGCCGTGGCGTCGTCTTTGTATTCGATCCAGTAATAGTTGTGATCGGTGGTGTCATAGACCCTTTTGGCCTTGCCTTCATAGCGCTGCGCCAATTTTTCCATTTTGATACGCCCTCCCGTTTTCATTCCGTTATCCCCGGCTCAGCGAGTCCGGCCCGGCGGAAGATCTCCTCCACCTGAGCGGTATGATAGCCATAATCAAAGAGCGCCGCTATTTCCCCTTCGCTCAGCCGGCGTCTTATATCCGCGTCCGTCAGCACGCGTTCATGAAAAGAGTCCTGCCCCTCCCAGACCGCCATGGCGTTTTTCTGCGTCAGGGCGTAAGCGTCCTCGCGGCTCATCCCTTTATCCACGAGGGCGAGCATGACCCGCTGGGAAAATATAAGCCCCCGCGTTTTTTCCAGATTCGCCTGCATCTGTTCCGGGTAAACGCGCAGCCCGCTCACCAGAGCCGTCGTTTTCGCCAGCATATAATCCAAGGCGATTGCCGCGTCGGGCAATATGACCCGTTCCGCCGAAGAATGGGAAATGTCGCGCTCATGCCACAGGGCCACGTTTTCCAGCGCCGTGACGGCGTAGCCGCGCAAAAGCCGGGCCATACCGCTGATCCGCTCGCCCGTCACCGGGTTTTTCTTGTGGGGCATGGCCGAGGAGCCCTTTTGTCCTTTGGAAAAATTTTCCTCCGCTTCCCGCACCTCCGTGCGCTGCAGATGGCGGAGTTCCGTGGCGATTTTGTCCAAAGTGGCGCCGATCCCGGCCAGCACCGTGACAAAAAAAGCGTGGCGGTCGCGCTGGATGATCTGGGTGGACACCGGCGCCGCCTTCAGGCCGAGCGCCCGGCAGACGTGCTCCTCTACGCGGGGGTCCACATTGGCGAACGTGCCCACGGCGCCGGAGATCTTGCCGGCGCGGACGTCCTCTCGCGCGTGGACGAGCCGTTCCCGCTGCCGTTTTATTTCGTCAAACCAGAGCGCGAATTTAAGGCCGAAAGTGACGGGTTCGGCGTGAACGCCGTGCGTCCGCCCTATCTGCAGCGTGAATTTATAGGCCAGCGCCTTTTCCCGCAGAGCGGCGGCCAGAGAGTCCATCCGCGCGAGCAGGAGGTCGGCGGCGGCGGTGAGCTGCAAGGCCAGCGCCGTGTCCAGCACGTCGGAGCTGGTCAGGCCGAGGTGGATATATTTCGCGTCCTCGCCGACGTATTCGGCCACATTGGTCGTAAAAGCCAGCACGTCGTGATTGGTGGTTTTTTCGATCTCCCGCACGCGCTCCCAGGAAAAAGCGGCGCGGGCCTTGATGTTCTCCAGCGAGGCCGCCGGCACGCGGCCCAACCGGGCCCAGCCCTCGCAGGCGGCTATCTCAATGCGCAGCCAGAGCTTCAGCCGGTACTCGTCCGTCCACAGACGCCCCATCTCCGGCAAAGTATATCGCTCTATCAAGGTTTCTCTCCGTTCCGCCGCGCGGCCAGCGCCCGGTCTTTCGCCTCGACGCCCGCCGCCAGAGCGGCGCGGTAAGCGGCGAGAGCGGCCCGCAGCTTCGGGTCGCCGACCGCCAGGATCTGCACGGCCAGAAGCGCCGCGTTTTTCGCCCCGTTGACGCTGACGGCGGCCACCGGTATGCCCGGCGGCATCTGCACCGTGGAATAAAGAGCGTCCACACCGGAGAGCGCGCCGCTTTGGATCGGCACGCCGACGACCGGCAGCGTCACCGCGCCCGCGATCACGCCGGCCAAATGCGCCGCCATCCCCGCCGCGGCGATGATCACCTGCCCGCCGCCCGCCGCGAATGTTTCGGCCCAGGCCACGGTGCGCCCCAATGTACGGTGCGCCGATGAAACTTTCATCTCATAGTCCACGCCGAATTCCTCCAGCGTCCGCGCAGCTTCCTCCATAACGCCATAATCGGAATCGCTGCCCATGACAATGCCGACCGCCGCCATAATCAACCTCCAGTTTTCAGCCAAATTATACACACAGCAACAAAATCTATTGTACTCAAAAAAAAGGTTTTGGTCAAGTCAGGCAAGAATATGAAGAAGTGTGACGAATAAACGGGGGAAACGGAATATTTTGTCGAGAAAAAACGCGGGGCGCCAGAAAATATCGGGAAACTTTTTGAGAAATATATTGACTAAACGCGGATAATGTTTCATAATAATATCAGAGTACGTCAGACGAAACGGTGTTCCGTGAAACAGGTATAGCGTTTTCTCCCCGCGGCGGCCGATGGCTCCAAACGCAATCGCTTACTTAGAGCCAATTGTTGTTTTATGCCGAAAAATGTCGGAGAAAACTGGTATACAATAAAATTCAAGGAGGGTTTCCAAAATGGCTGTAATGCGTTCAATCTTCTATGTGCCGGCGAACAACCCCAAATTCATCGAGAAAGCTCCGGAGATCCCGGCGGATATCATCACGCTGGATCTGGAGGACGCCGTACCGCCGTCTGAAAAAGAGGTGGCCCGGAAAGCGGCGGCGGTAGCTATTGCCGACTGGAAAGGCAAGCTGAATTCACTTGTTTATGTGCGTATCAACAACTGGGAAACCGGTCTGACCAATGACGACCTTGAAGCGATCGTGCTGCCGGGCCTCGACGGGGTCACTCTGGCCAAAACCGGCTGCGCGGCTGACGTGCAGCGTTTGGAATGGAAATTGGAAGAACTGGAAGCCCGCCGCGGCATCCCCATCGGCACGGTGAAGATCTCCATGCTGCTGGAAACGGCCAAAGGCATCCAGAACGCCGGCGAATGCTGTCTGGCCAGCAAACGGAACGTGAACTCGATTTTTGGCGCGGTGGACTATTGCCGGGATATGCGCGTCAAGATAACGTCCGAAGCGGTCGAGCAAGCGTATGGCCGGGCCAAAGTAGCCGTAGCCTGCCGCACGGCCGGCATCGTGGCCATCGACGCTCCGTTCGTCGCCTTCCAGGATATTCCAGCATTTGAGCGGAATGTCGCCGACGGCAAACAGATGGGCTATGAAGGCCGCATGATCATCCATCCCAGCCAGGTGGAACCCTCGAACCGCCTGTACGCCCCGAGCGCGGAGGATGTGGAATGGGCGAACGGCGTCGTAAAAGTCTTTGTGGAAGAAGGACTGAACAAGGGCAAAGCGGCCGTTTCCTACAACGGTAAAATGGTTGATACTCCCGTGTATTTGAACGCGCTGGATATCCAGAACGCTCATAAAGAGATCCAGGAAAAAGAAGCCAGCAAGAAATAAGTTTGTTTTAAGAGCAGGGCGGCGCGCGCCGCCTTGCTTCTGAATTATTCCTCATGGGTGAGGGACCGCGTGAAAAGGCGCCGTTGGACAGGCGCTTTCTTGACGTAGTTCCCGAGTTTTTACGAAAGGAATATACAATATGGCGGAATCACGCATTAAAGATCTCAGGGCGGAAGCTCTGGCTTATCATAAAGAAAAACCCGGCAAACTGGAGATTCGCGTCACCACGAAGACCGTGGACCGGGACGACCTGACGCTGGCCTACTCGCCCGGCGTAGCCGAGCCGGTCAAAGAAGTGGCCGCTGACATCGCGAATCTTGACCTTTATACAAATCACGCCAACGCCGTCTGCATCGTTTCCAACGGCACGGCGATTTTGGGTCTGGGCAATCTGGGCGCGTCGGCGGCCATGCCGGTCATGGAAGGCAAATCCCTCTTGTTCAAGGCTTTTGGCGATGTGGACGCCTATCCCATCTGCGTCAACACGCTGGACACGGCGAAGATCGTCGAGCTGGTCGAGCTGATGGCGCCTACCTTTGGCGGCGTCAACCTGGAAGACATCAAGGCCCCGGAGTGTTTTATCATCGAAGAAGCCCTGAAGCGGAACGGCGTGTTCAAGGGCGCTATTTTCCATGACGATCAGCACGGCACGGCTATCGTGACGCTGGCCGGTCTGTATAACGCGCTGAAAGTCGCCGGCAAGGACATCTCCAAGGTAAAAGTGGTGGCGAACGGCGCGGGCGCGGCGGGCATCGCCATCATCAAGCTGCTCATGGCCGAGGGGCTGGAAAACGTCATCATGTGCGATACGAAGGGCGCCATCTATGAGGGCCGCCCCGAAGGCATGAATCCCTGGAAGGTGGAGATTTCTCAGAAAACAAACCGGGAAAAATATCAGGGCAATCTGGCCGGGGCGCTGAAGGGCGCGGATGTTTTCATCGGCATTTCCGGACCGAACTCGCTGGATGAGGATATGATCAAAGGCATGGCGAAAGATCCGATCGTTTTCGCTCAGGCCAACCCCATCCCGGAGATCTGGCCGATCGAGCGGGCGACCAAAGCCGGCGCCAAAGTGGTTTCCACCGGCCGCTCCGACACGAAAAACCAGATAAACAACGTCCTCGCTTTTCCGGGCGTGTTCCGCGGGGCGATCGACGTGCGGGCGACCGACATCAATGACGCGATGAAAATAGCGGCGGCGAAGGCGATCGCCTCGGTGGTCAAGCCGAGCGAACTGAACGCGGAGTATATCATCCCGAGCGCTTTTGACCCGGAAGTGGCGCCGGCGGTGGCGGCGGCGACAGCCAAGGCGGCGATCGATTCCGGCATCGCGCGCAATCCGGTCGATCCGGCCTGGGTAGCGGAGAACCTGAAAAAGAGATTGGCCAACCAGTATAAATAAGAATTAGGGACTGCGAGCGCGGAAGGCGCCGCCTGACATGGGCGGCGCCTTCCGCGCGTTTTACATTCTGTCATTCCGGCTTTATGCCAGAATCCATGCTCATCCGCCAACTATAAGGGTGTTCCCATTTCGTCATTCCGGGGGTGCTCATACATATAAGGCATATATCGCACCACCTCGTATAATACAAAACCGCCAAGGCAGCAGATTCCGAACGGGCCTGTCCCGCCTAAACCAAATTATACCATAAGATGAACGCCTGCGCAAGGTGTTTTTCGCGGCGCGAGCCTTGAGCCAAATTATACACACAGCGACAAAATCTATTGTACTCAAAAAAAGGTTTTGGTCAAGTCGGGCAAGAATATGTAAAGGGCACCTTTAAAATTAAGAAACACCGGCGAGGGAAAACAAATGAAGGCTAAACTTGAACAACTGCTCCGTGACGGCGAAGGGCTGACGATCGAGTTCAAACGCTGTACGGATGAACTGCCGCGAACCGTTTACGAAACCGTATGTTCGTTTTCCAATCGCTACGGAGGATATATCCTGCTCGGCGTTGAGGATGACGGGACGGTCACAGGCGTTTCGCCGGATGCGGTGCAAAAGATAAAAAAGAATTTTTCCACTTCGCTGAACAACCCGCAGCGATTCGCGCCGACCCTGTTTATTGGGCTTGAGGAAGCGGAGCTGGACGGCAAGACGATCCTGTGGTGTCATATTCCGGTTGACTCGCAGGTCGTGATGTTTGGCGGCAAAATATTTGACCGCGCCGAGGACGGCGACATCGACATTACGCGCAATTCCACAACGGTCACGCATATCCACCAGCGCAAGACCGCCGAATATTCCGAGCGTAAGATATTTCCCTACGCTAAGGATTCCGACTTTGATTTTGCGCGGCTTATGCCGCTTGTGCGGACGCTTGTCGGCAACCAGCGGAAAGACCACCCATGGGAAAAGATGAGCGACGGCGAAATCCTCAAAAGCGCAGGGCTTTACCAGTCTGATCTTGAGATCGGGAAGTCGGGTTATAACCTCGCGGCAGTTATGCTCTTCGGGCGCGATGAACTTATACGCGCCTGCACTCCCAACTATGTCACCGACGCCATATGCCGCCGTGAAAATCTTGACCGCTATGACGACCGGTTGCTGGTGACGGCGAACCTGATTGACGCTTATGACCAACTCATAGAATTTATCACAAAACATACGCTTGACCGCTTCTTCCTTATTGGCGAACAGCGCGTCAGCGTCCGGTCTTGGATCGCGCGTGAACTGGTGAGCAATATCCTCGTTCACCGCGAATACACAAGCGCGTTTCCCGCGAAAATTATTATTGAACAGGAGCGCATTGTGACAGAAAACTGGTGCGTGCCGAGAAATCCCGGGCGCATTGACCCGGAAATGTTCACGCCGTATCCTAAGAATCCTCTGCTCGCGAACTTTTTTATAAATATCGGCCGCGCGGACGTGCTGGGCTCCGGTGTCAGGAACCTCTACAAGTATACGAAAATTTACTCCGGCGGCGAACCGGAACTGCTGGAAGGCGACGTCTTTCGGTCGATTGTTCCGCTGAGTTTATCGGACATAAGCGACGGCAACGGACACCTGTCCGATAAAATGTCCGACAAAGTGTCCGATAAACCTGGCAAACCCGGTAAATCCGGCAGATCCGGCAAATCGGGCGATCCCGATAAAATGTCCGATAAACCCGATAAAGTGTCCGATAAACCCGATAAAATGTCCGATAAACCCGACAAAATGTCCGATAAAAATTCGCGTGATATTTTGCTCGCGTATCTTATAATCGACGGGGAAGTAACAGCGGCGGAGGCGGCAGCGATAATCGGCAAAACCGCCCGCACCGCCCGGCGTATTCTTCAGCGGCTTGTTGACGACGGCGCGGTTGTTTCCACCGGAGCGAACCGCAACCGAAAATACAAAGCGGCAAGATAGCTTGTCTGTCTGGAAACCGCCCGCTTTTTCGTCAAATTAACGGTGAAAATTCTCAAATTATCTCGGTGAAATCGCGGCGTTTCAGGCTTTTCATGTTACCACTCATCTCCCGAAAATCAGGAATTATACAGCCGCGGCAACATCAGGCCGAAAAATCTCACCCATATAAAGTTCCGGCAACGCCGGTCCCTCAACGATTTCAAAACAAGCTGCCGGAAAAAGATAATCCTCATCAAGATCTGTCATTATGCGATACCAACCGGGGACTTTTTCCGTAGGTTTTTCGACGGACATCACATCGTATATTTTGTCCTTTGAAAAACACATCCAATAACTATTAATCAATTTATCAGTGGGTTTAACTTTCATTCTCGCCACCTCTTTAACATAAAATTCACTCTACCTACACTTTCTTCTTGGAACCAATGTACTTCTGCCGCTCTTTCCTCACCGTCAAAATCCACCACTCCAATTCCTTTTACATGCTGCCATTTTTCCGGATTACCTCCGTGCTGTTTGGCCAGCCCAATTGCTGTTTCTTCTCTTAGCTTTATCCTTTTCCCATAGCCGGCAAAAATTTCTACATCTTGTATTCTTGTTCCCTCAACAAGTTCAAACTCTCTGCCGCTTTCAGGGTCATACACTTTATATAGTCTCTCCTTTTTGCCCCAAGCTTCTGCCTATGTCCACAACGACGGGAATGCCGTGTTTGTGGGCGACGGCCGCCACCGCCTCTATATCGACGACCGTGGAATTGGGGTTGCCCAGCGTTTCGAAAAACAGCAGCTTGGTGTTGGGGCGGATGGCCCGCTCAAATTCCTCCGGCCGGCTGCCGTCCACAAAGGAGGTCTCGACGCCCAGGTCGCGGAAGGTGTTGGCAAAGAGGTTGGACGTGCCGCCATAAAGCTGGTTGTCGGAAACAATGTG
>JAISAH010000134.1 GCA_031266805.1 Gracilibacteraceae bacterium | reverse complement strand
GGTATTACAACAGTTGCAGGCAAATACCAAAATGATGTGCAATTCCTCCCAGAGATTTACAATTCATGCGTTCCCATTTTACCAGCTAAAAATATCTACACCCCTATAAACCGTGCTGTCGCTCCGTCTTCTACTAAGGGACTCGGGGAGTGGTACGCCAATACATGTCTTCCATGCTTGACGGGGATAAGACCGACAAGTTTCACTCCCCAGAATTTCTGGAATAATACCAGCAAAATTTCAGAAGCGAACATTGAGGCGATAGAAGACGCAATCTTGTCAAAAATGCTTGATGTCTATGATATAGATACTTCCCATTTGATCTATGATGCTACGAACTTTTTCACTTTTATTGATACAATGCAGAACTGTGAACTCCCCAAACGTGGACACAACAAGGAGAAACGGAACGACCTGCGCATTGTCGCCATGTCCCTCATGGTATCCCCGGACTTCTCTATTCCGCTTATTCATGAGACTTATCCCGGAAACATGCACGACACAAAGGAGTTTGCCGTCATGATGAAGAGGTTAAAGACCCGTTGTCAAGCTTTGACTGGTAAAAGGACTGATGTAACGGTGATATTCGACCGTGGTAATAATTCAGAAGATAATATCGAACTGTTGACGTCCGGTGATTGTCCTTTACATTACGTTGGCGGACTAAAGAAGAATCAAGCATCTGAATTGTGGGCGATCAGCAAAACAGAATATACTCCGTTATCAGGCGATTCCTTGGCTGGTCAATCCGCTTACCGCATGAGCGTTGACGTTTATGGGCAAAAGGTAAGTGCCGTCATAGTGTACAATCCGGAACTTGAGAAAGGGCAAATGCAGGGGATTTTGCTTAACCGCGAAAAGACGGCAGGCAAGTTGTTGGAGCTTCAGGAGAAACTGATGAAACGCGCCAGAGGCGAGATCGTAAAGGGGAGGAAGCCAACATGCGATAGTGTAACAAAGGCAGTGGAGGACATTTTGAAAGTGGAATATATGAAGAATATCTTCAGCTATGAGGTTATTGAAAGTGACAATAAGTTATATTTAACTTTCGGGGCATCTTGCGAGGTCTTGGAGCGTATCCGAGAGGAAACTCTGGGTAAGACGGCTTTGTTTACAGATCGAGACGATTTTTCCAATGAAGAAATTATATGCGCATATCGCAGCGCATGGCATGTGGAACATGCGTTTCGGCAAATGAAAGACTCCAAGCATTTGACTGTAAGACCAATTTTTCATTGGACAGACACTCAAATCCGGATTCATATGTTCACTTGCGTCTTGGCATATCGTTTGTGCTGCCTTCTCGTGAAAGAGCTTTCGGCAAAGAGCATCCGGATAACTATTGATCAATTGATCAATGAGATGTCAAGGATCAAGAAGGTAACAACTTTTTTAGGGGATATTGAACATCCTGAAAAGATAGAATCTTTTATCCGTGGCAGTGAGATTGCTCAGGCTATTGAGGCAGCCTATGATCTCAAACAAAAATACAGTTAGGTAATCAGGGATATAGCCTCTGAATCCCTTTGATTGCAAGGTTTATGTGGATTTGCGATGGGTTAACTTGTAAACTCCCGCTAGCGGAAGAATTATCTTCAGAAAACCTAAACAGTAAATTCATTGATGATCTTACTCTATTAACCATTGGACCTCAATTAAGAGGTGCTGCCAATGTAGAAAAAGGTACTGCCGGAATTATAGATGTTTTTAATATTATACATACCATTGTGGAAAAATCAATAACCGCTTCAGAGTCTAATAAAAGTAAAATTACTATCACAAACGCGGCTGATAGAAAAGTCTTAATAGAATTTGCATCAGACCCGGATATTGTAATACGAGAAGAAATTGGTAAAAATCATTATAGAAATATTGTCGCCATCGAAGTAAAAGGTGGTAAAGATTTTTCAAACATACACAATCGTGTTGGAGAAGCAGAAAAAAGTCATCAAAAAGCAAAACAAAACGGTTATGTAGAATGTTGGACAGTTGTAAATGTGGATCGTATGGATATAGAAACAGCAAAAAAGGAATCACCTACAACTAATAAATTCTATATAATGTCCCAACTGGTTTCAACAAAAGGAACTGAATACCAGGATTTTAAAGAAAATATTATTTCATTAACTGGTATAAAAGTATAGAACGGGGGCAACTTCGTATAACAGGTCTGTAAAAGAGCAAACCCGCGTAAACACAGTGTTCACGCGGGTTACTTATTCCCATTAAATGGGAACTGTCTTACTTGGGCTGGCGCACTACGTCTATCACTGTGCCGTCGCGGTATTCGACCACGGCGACGATTTTATCCGTGAACTCGATCGTGTCGGGTTTGCCGGTCAGGTTTTCCCCGAATTCCTTCAGCGTTTTTATATCCGTGAGGGGCAGATCCGAGTCTTTTAATTTTTCCAACAGATCCTTGCGCAGCGGGTTTATGGCTATGCCGCGGTCTGTTACCAGCACGTCGATCGTTTCGCCGGGGGAAGTGATAGTGGTCACGCGGTCGCGCACCATGCAGAGCCGGCCTTTCAGCAGATTGGACACGACTATGGCGATCTTCGAGCCGGCCGAGCAGTCGTTATGCCCGCCGGACGCGCCCATGATCGTCCCGTCGGAACCGGTGACGACGTTGACGTTGAAATCCAGATCCACCTCGGTCGCGCCGAGGATCATGATGTCGAGGTTATTGACGACGGCGCCGCGGCTGTGTGGGTTGCCGTAAAGCGAACCGCTCATCAGCATATGGGCGGGGTTTTCCCCAGCGGATTTGACCGAATCCAGATCAAAGCACTGCACGTCGAACAACGCCCGGAGCAGCCCTTCTTTCAGCATTTGGACAAAATAAGACGTTATGCCGCCCGCGCCGAAAGCGCCGACCACGCCATTGGCCAGCATACGCTCCCGCACAAAAGCGGCCACGGCCAGCGACGCGCCGCCCGCCCCCGTTTGCAGCGACATGCCGTTTTTGATATAACCGGCCTCGTCCAAGAGCGCGGCGGCCGACTCGGCGATGCGCAGCCCGATGGGATCCGTGGTCACGCGCGTCGTTCCCGAGGCGATGCCGGCCGGGTCGCCGATGCTGTCGACGACGAGGACAAAATCCACTTTTTCCTGCGTTATCTGTATGGGCGGCGGCGCGGGGTACTCGACGAGATTATCCGTGACGGCGACCACATAATCGGCGTATTCCGTGTCGGGGAAAATATAGGAAAGCACGCCGCAGGCAGATTTGCCGTGCGTGCCGTTGACGTTGCCGTAAGGATCGCAGGTGGGAGAGGCGGCAAAAGCCACGTCTATGTGCATGTCGCCGCTTTCGATCGCGCGAGGCCGCCCGCCGTGGCTGCGGAAGATGGCCGGTTTTTGCAAAAGGCCGGTCGTGATGGCTTTGGCCACCGGGCCGGGCGAGATGTAGCTGCAGGAGATCTGGGTGATGACGCCGGATTTGATGTATTCGACTATGGGGCCGTGACAGCCGAAGATGCCTGTGGCCGCCACGTGCAGATCCTTGAGCCCCCGCTCCGCCGCGGCTTTCATCACGAGATTCAGGACATAGTCCCCGTTGCGCAGATGATGATGAAAACCAAAAGTCATGCCGTCTCTGGCGCCGACGCGGTCAAAAACTTCTTCTATGCTCTGGCAAAGCTTGGCCTCGCCGGGCGGCGTCTGGCTCGCCGGTTTTACGCTTTGGCGTCTGGCGCCGACCGTCTTCCGCTCTCCATAGCTGCTAAAAGCGCCGATAAAGGGCTTTACCTGACCGTAGCCCTCGATATATTCCGGAAATTCCCGTCCGAGAACATTTTTCATCGTATTATTTTCCCCACTTTCTTAAAAATTCTCAGGCAAAAACGGCGTTGATGGTCTTGACCTGCTTGCCGTCGGAAGCGACTTTGCCGGTAAAACCAAGCGCTTTCGCCGCGCCGGCGTCGGCGGCCAGTCCGTCCGGTTTGCCGGTATAAGGCGTGTCCAGCGAATCGATCCCGGCGACGTGGCAGGCCACCGCTATTTTGCTGCGGGCGTAAACGAGCTGTTCCGCTCCGACCGCCGCCGCGCCCAGATCGGCCAGAAACTCCTTGGCGTTAAACATGACGGCGCGCACGCGCGGGGAAGCCGCGATGACGGCGGCGACGTTTTCCACGCCGACCGCGGAGTCAATGGAGGGGATCAGGCGAATGCCGCCGGCGGGCAAATCGTTTTCCGCTTCCACCCGGTCGAGCAAAGCGGCGGCCTGAGCCACGAACTCCGGTGTCGCCATGGGCACGACGAAATCACACGGTTTACTCGGTCCGACCGTTAGGATGTCGAGCTCAAAATCCTTCTGGCAGGGGCAATTCGGGCGCACGACCACTTCCACCGCCGAATAGTCAAGGAAAGCGAGAGCTTCCGCCAGCAGAAGACGGGCGGCGTCTTGTTCCGTATCCGGCACGGAGTCCGCTAGGTCGAACATTATGCCGTCGGCGCCGTATAATACCGCGTCCAGCAAAATTTTCGGGTTATTGGCATTCACGATCATAAGGCTTTTCATAATCTATTCCGCTCCTTTCAGTTAGCCCGCTCGATGGCGCAGCGCGTCCGGGCGCGAATCGTGTAATCAAGAGCGGCGTTGTCCTGCGCCTTGATAATTGCGGATTCCACTCCCAAGTCTTCCGCCGTTTTCTGGATGACGGCCTTCATCTGTTCGCCGAACTGCTTCAGTACCACGGATTTACCTTTAAGATCCACCGTTATGCCCGGTTTGTCGCCCGGCAGCACCGTGACCACAATGTCGCCGGCGTCAGTTGTGCCCGCTGTCGCTTCTCGTACCAATTTCATGCGTACAACCCCTTCGCTTATTATTTTCTGAAAATACGGAATATTCAGTCGAAAGTAGACCCGTCCTTATTTTCATTGTCTACATTATATAATAAATTACAAAACGGGACAAGATATTTTATTGAGAATTTATCCGGGTGATGATATAATATGAATCAGATAGGGAGGCGGAGCGAATGAGAAGGCAAGTAGAGGATGAAATTAAAGCGATAACCGATGTCATCAAAGAGACTGTGGACTGTGAAAAAATATACCTCTTCGGCTCTTATGCCTATGGTGAGCCGACTGCGGACAGCGATTTAGATTTCTATGTGGTGCTGCCGGACGATAGCGAGCAGCCGCTGGAAGTCATGCAGCAGATATACCGAAACCTCGGAAAAACAAAAAGAGTTTTGCCGATCGACATACTGGCTAACCATGCGGCTCGCTTCGCGGATTTGAGTACACAGCCTACTATGCAACGAAAAATTGTGAGGGAGGGGGTCGTGCTGTATGAGCGGAACGGATTTAGTCAGCAAGTGGTTTGAGAAAGCAACCGTCGATTTGCGCGTTGCCAAGCGTTTGCTTGAGGATTTTTACCCCAAAGAATTGGAGGCGGCGTGCTTTCACGCCCAACAATCAGCGGAAAAAGCATTGAAAGCTTTTTTGTCATATCACAACATAGAACCGCCAAAAACGCATGATCTCATCAGGTTGTGCCAAATGTGTGAAGACTGTGATGATTCTTTCCATGAGTTCATAGGCGCCTGCGGATATTTGACGCCTTATGCCGTGATTGTACGCTATCCTGATGAGATCGAAATCGTGGAATCTCAAGCGCAAAAAGCGGTCAAAGACGCCGGCGATATCTATACGCGCTGTGCCGATCAGGTTCAGAAGCTGCGTCAATCCGTGCAGGAACAGCAGTAAGCGGAGTTATTAACATCACAGCGGCCGGCTGCGAAAAGTAGACCCGTCCTTATTTTCATTGTCTACATTATATAATAAATTACAAAACGGGACAAGATATTTTATTGAGAATTTATCCGGGTGATGATATAATGCAGGAAAAGCAAAGGAGGCGCGAGGAAATGGCTCTTTTTGACAAATTAGGGGAACTGGCGAAAAACACGGGGGAAAAAGCGGGCGCCCTGGCTAAATCCGCGGGGGAAAAAGCGGGCGATCTGGCGGAAGTCGTTAAAATCAACTCGCAAATCGGCGACCAGCGCAAAAAAATAACGGAGATTAAAGAGGAACTGGCGGAGCATTATTGGCTCAAATTTAAGGCGGAAGGCGATCTGGCGGACGAGCAGGCCGTCAGTCTGTGCAAGCTCATAGCGCTCTGCGAAAGCGAAATCGCCGAATTGGAAGCTAAAAAACCGCATTGATGGAAAAACTGGCCGTCATTCAGCTCGGCTGTCCGAAAAACCAAGTGGACGGCGAGGTGCTGGCCGGTTGTCTGGCTGACCGGTACTCTATCGTCGCCGATCCGGCCGAGGCCGACGTCATAGTTATCAACACCTGCGGTTTCATCGCCGCGGCCAAAGAAGAATCCATTGACGCTATCTTTCAGATGCTGGAGTTTAAAAAAATAAACCCCGGCGTAAAAGTCGTCGCCGCCGGCTGTCTGGCCCAGCGTTACGGCGACGAGCTGTGCGCGTCCGTGCCGGAGCTGGACGGCGTCGTCGCGGACGACGATATCCCGCGCGCCGCGGCGGCCATCAAAGCGGCGGCCGCGCCCGGCAAGCTGACCCGGCAGACGGGGCGGCGTTTTTTGTATTCGCATGATCTGCCCCGTCTGCGCGCGCGGCCATATACCGCCTACATCAAAATAGCGGACGGCTGCGATAACCGCTGCGCTTACTGCGCGATTCCCGCGATCAAGGGCCCTTACCGCAGCCGGCCCCTGCCTTCGGTGCTGGCGGAAGCGGAGGATTTGACGCGCGGCGGCGCGCGGGAACTCATTTTGGTGGCTCAGGACACGACCCGCTACGGACTGGATCTGTACGGCGAGCTGAAACTGCCGGCGCTTTTGCGGGCGCTGGCCCGGGTCGGGGCGCCTTGGCTCCGTTTGCTGTACTGCTATCCGGAATTTTTTACCGATGAACTCATCGCGGTCATGAAGGAGGAACCGGCCGTCTGCCGTTATGTGGATCTGCCGCTCCAACACGCCAGCGACCGGATCCTCGCCGCCATGAACCGGCGCGGCACGGCGCGGGAGGCGGCGGCGCTGATAGAGCGTCTGCGGGCCGCCATGCCGGATATCGTGCTGCGCACGACCTTCATCACCGGGTTTCCCGGCGAAAGCGACGAGGACTTCCATATTTTAGAAAATTTTGTGCAAAATACGCGCTTTGACAGGCTGGGCGTTTTCGCCTATTCCGAGGAAGACGGCACTCCGGCCGCCGCCCGCGCCGATCAGACGCCGCCGGCTCTCCGGGAGGCGCGGCGCGACGCGCTGATGCGCCGGCAGGAGGATATCGCCGCGGCTCGGCAGGCGGAGCGGGTGGGCACGGTGATGACGGTGCTGCTGGAGGAAGAAATGGCCGACGGCTGCTGGCAGGGGCGCTCCGCCGGCGACGCGCCGGAGATCGACGGGCAGGTCTTTGTCCGGGCGCCGGGAAAACGGCGACCCGGCGATATGATCGCCGCCCTGATTGAGACCAGCGACGTTTATGATCTATACGGGAGCGCAGCGGAGCGGGAAGCGTGAACGCGCCGAACATGATCACGCTGGCGCGTATCATGCTGACGCCGTTTTTTCTGGCGGCAATGCTCTGGCGGCCGGAAGCCGCCCCGCTCTGGCCCGGACGTGATTTTTTGCCGGCCGGGCTGTTTTTGCTCATAGCGGCGACGGACGCCCTAGACGGCTATCTCGCGCGTTCACGCGGTCTGGTGACCAATCTGGGCAAATTCCTCGACCCGCTCGCCGATAAATTGCTGGTCTCCGCGGCGCTGATCGGTCTGGTGCAGCTGCAGCGGGCGGAAGCCTGGCTGGTCTGGCTCATTTTGGCCCGGGAATTCGCGGTCACCGGCCTGCGCGCCATTGCCGCCGCCGGCGGAACGGTGATCGCCGCCAGCGTTTTAGGCAAAGCGAAAACGGTCAGCCAGATGGCCGCGGTTTTTATCCTGCTCTTGCCGCCGCCGCCTTTTACCTGGCTGTCCCGCGAACCGGGCGCGCTCCTGCTTTATCTGGCCGCGATCCTCACCCTCTGGTCCGGAGCGGATTATCTCCTGCGGGCCCGCGGCGCTCTGACCGGACGGCCGGAGGAAGAAACGCCGGAGGCTGAGTCAAGTCCGCAGATGAACGCGAATGAGGGGATAACAAAATGATAAAAGGTTATGTGCAGGTATATACGGGCGACGGCAAGGGCAAAACCACCGCCGCTATGGGTTTGGCGCTTCGGGCCGTGTGCGCGGGCAAAAAAGTCATCATGATCCAGTTTATCAAAGGCATGGCGTACAGCGAGCTGCGGGCGCCTGAATTTCTGCCCGGCTTCCGGATCGAGCAGCACGGACGCGACTGCTTTATAAACAGGGCTCCGGAGCAGGCGGATATCGACTGCGCGGTCAAAGGTCTCGCCCGTCTCCGCGAGGCGGCCTCCTCCGGCGAGTATGACGTCGTGATTGCCGACGAAATCAACATAGCGCTGTATTACAAGCTGTTTTCAGTGCGTGACGCGCTCGATATACTTAACAGCCGCGCCGAGGGGACCGAATTGATCCTGACCGGACGCAGGGCGCCGCGGGAAATTATTGACGCCGCCGACCTGGTCACCGAAATGAAAGAGGTCAGGCATTATTACAATGAAGGCGTGCTGGCCAGAGAAGGAATTGAAATGTAGAAGAAAATCAGGAACACGCTGCAGGGCCTTGGCGGCTCTTGTTGTCGTCATTCGCCATACATAAAAAAACGGAGAAAAAGGCCATGGCGTGGCCTTTTTCTCCGCTGTAACAAGGAGGGAAAGGTTAAGCGGGATTACCGCGGCAATCCAGTCTCGCTGGGACAGTAAGGGACTGTTCGTTGGAACATCGCCGCCATACGCGAGTTATCACTTTCAGTCTTTCTCATGGCGGCGTGTTCCTGCCGGTAACCACGCTTCGCTCAATCACTCTGTGCGCTCGCGCGGTTACCCCCAAAAGCGTAAACTTTAGTCTCAGCGGTGATGCCTCCGAAGTCCACGCCCGCCGGGTCGTTCCCCGGGGTGAGGACGATGGCGGCGCCGCTCTTGGCGGCGAGAGCCGAGCCGGTCAGGGCGTCGACCAAGGTGCCGCCGTCCGCGGTGTAGATATTCGCGTACTCAAAGGGCAAAGCGTCGCGGATGGCCTTGTTCGTCTCGTAGCGCGTCGCCCCGTAGAGCCGCGTCGCCCCGGAGATGTCACGCACTAAGGCCGGGCCGCCCAGAATATAGACCGGAGCGCCCGTAGCCGGCGTGCCCGCGGCCACAGTGACATTGCCGCTGGGATCGGCGATCTGGATCAGATAACCGTGGGCAGCGGCGAAGGAGGCGGCGCTTACAGCGTCCGCCACGGCGTTATAGCCGACGACAAACGTGCCCTGCGGCTCGGTCAGTTTCGCCCCGATCAGGGCCGCCGTCTCAAACCGGCTCGCCCCGCGCAAAGTCTCAACCGTGAGACCGGGCAGCGCCGCCCGTAGCGCCTCGATCACCGCCTGGCTCAGAGCGCCGACGGCATAGACTTTCTTCGCGCCGAGGCGCTGGATCTCCGCGACCACCGCCGGGTCAAGCCCGCCGGTGCTGAGTAAGATCGGCGCGTCCTCCTGCCCGGCCAGCGGGGCTACGGCCAGGGCGTCGATCAAATTATTCTGTCCACCCGGGGCAAGGATCACCGTATCGGCGCTCTCCCAGCCCTGACGGGATATGGCGACGGAGGTGAGGACCCGGTCCGCGCCGCTGATATAAGAGAGGGTGGCTCGGCTGACCGTGACAGGCGCGGCGGGGTCAACCGGGACGGCTGTCGGCGGCGTTACATTCGAGACCGGGCCGCTGCCGCCGTTCGGTATAGGCCGCTTGGGCGGTGGAGGCGGATCCTCCGGATCAGTCTGCTCAGGCGGCTCGACCTCCGTTACCGGGTCATAGCCGACCGCGTAATAAGAAAAATGGTCTGGCGTAAAGGTGACTCTGGAGTTGGCATAGGCCACCCGGTTTCTCACTTTGTCCAGCTTTTCGGCTTCGGCGCCGGATTGAACATGCCAGACGGCGACCCAATCCTGATTCCCGCCAGACGGCAGATCGTAGGGCAGAGAGAGTCTCGCCCGCCCGGCGCCAAGATTTGTGATTATAGTTTCATCCGTATCGCTTCCCACGCTGTAAAGCCTGATTTCATAGACCCGCGGGGCCTTGTCAGTCTCCGGCAGCCGCAGACCTTCCGCCGCCGCCGCGTCCTCGTTCAGGCCGCCGAGGACAAAATTCAGAGTTTCCTCGTCCCGGGCGGCGGTTTCAAGAGCTTTCCGGTCCAAACTGATCTCACCCACCGGGGTGAAAAGCGTTACCTCGTCCACTTCCAGCAGGGCCGTGACCGCCGCTGCCGGCAGGGCGACGTAGACCGCGTCCACTTGTTGTTCAAATTCATCTACTGTCAGTTCCACCGTCGTAACGACGTTTTCTTCCCCGTCTTCACGCGCCGCGTTCGCCTGATTGAGAGCGTCGGCTACCGCGCTTTCAACAACTGCCGTGTCCGCGGTGACGGCGGCGGCGACTGCGCCGGTTGTTTCATCTTCAATTATCTCCACATCCCCGGCGGGGGCTGTAACGACGACATTGGCGGCCGGCGGTGCGGGAGGCGCTTCATACTCCTTTTCCAGCTCCCCGTCGTCCGAGTAAAACCACAGCACCATATCGCTGTCTTGTAGAATCAGGTCAGCGTAACCGACCGGGGCCAGTTCGCCGTTGACTCGGTACATCCAGCCGGACTGAGGCCCGTTATCCCTTTCGCCCAGATATTCGGCCGGGTCGCTGCCGGGGATCTGAATTTGGCTGATATACAATCCTTCAACGGTCACAAAGCGTAAATCATGGTTGATGAGCGTCATATCGGTCAGATACTTGGCGGTGGATTCCGCCGGAACGACCGCTTTTTCATACACTGTTTCCGTTCCGATCCAATATTTTGCATTGTGCGCGCCTTCTTCCCCGTGCTTATCGTCGCCGCGCAGGGCGAACCGCACGGTGATCTCATCGGCCGGGCGCGTCTCGGCTCTGGTGATCACCACCGGATAGGTCTGGATAACATCGCCGTTTACGGAGGTGATTTTGACGTTAAAACGGTTCTCCCCTACGGCCAGATCCAGAAAATCGGTCTGGGTATCGTGACTGACGGGGGCATATTCGCCGCCGCCCGCCTGCAGCTCGATCCGGGCCTGGGGATTGAGCGCCCTGACCTGAAGCGTCACGCGCTCCACATTGGAAGCGACGGAGGCCGTAAACGCGCCGCTGTCGCCCAACGGCAGCTTGGGGTCGCCCTCGGCGGGCGCGAGCAAAATGGAGTCGATATCGGCGTTAGCCGCCGGGTCGCCGCCGTTTACGCAGTTGATAACATAGATGCGCGGCTCCGCTTCACCGTTTTGGACGACGACGCGGACGACGCGGCTGGAGTTTTCGTCCAGCAGGCCGGTGTACTTGGCCTCGCCGCCGTAGTAGCCTTCCATATTGATGAAGATATTGTCGTCCTCGGCGCCTTTAACGACGACTTCGACGCTGGAGCCGAGTTTTTTCAGGTCGAGGTCATAATAGGTGGTCTGGCCGTTGTTGGTTATGACTTCGCCGGTAAAATCGTCAAAACTCATGCCGTTGACGGTCAGCGCGGTCGGGGCGGCCGTCAGACCCACCGCCGCGGAACTGACGCTCGCGGGGTTCACGCGGGTGATCGTCCCGATCTCCGGGGAGACCTCGCCAGTGCTTGGGTTTTTCACGTCAATGACGTTCTGCAGGCGGATATAGCGGATGCCGTCCGGTAGTTCGACGGGCCGGCCTTCTTTGTCCACCGCCCAGCTCAGGTCGAACATATCGCCGACGTTGCCGCCCGGATATTCGTACACCACAGTTGGAAAGGGGTCATAGCGCATGGTAATATAGGGTTTGCCGGCGTTCTCGCCGTAAGGGTTATATGGCGTGGCTCTCACCGACCAGAGTTTTTCGGCGTAGAGTACCTCCGAGCTGTTGGCCACGTCGGCGTAGCCCCAGGTGGTCTTATCGCGGTTGCCGGAATCGCCTGTCTTATAGAGCAGCAAGCTCTCCGTCGTCCCGCCGTCCAAGAGCGGCACGTTCTGTACATAGCGGGTGTTGAGTTCATAATGCCGCTGCCCGGCCAGATCGTACCAGGTTTCGCCGTCATAGGAGACCTGCGCTCCGGCCGGTTCGCCGGCCGTACCGCCCTCAAAGGCGTTGCCGTAGACGATGAAATCCACGCCGTAGGGGTTGCGCGGGTCGTTGACTATCGGATCGTCGTAATAGTAGGTGGCGTAACCGCCGAATCCCCCCAGCGAGACGAACTTATAATAGTGGGTCTGGGCGACGAGAGCCCAGAGGGCGTAGGACAGCGGGCCGGCGAACTGGCCTTCGGCGGCGCGGTAGTCATATACGCGGTCAGGGGTGAACACGCCGGCGCGCGAAGAACGGGGCAGGAATTTTATGGTATATTCTGCGGTAGTATTAGTATCACCGCGATAGGTTCGCAGCGTGTGCGTGGTATTGACGTTCTCGCAATCCAAAGTCACGCGGAAGACGTTTGGAGCGGCGGTCTCTGTTTGCTGCACGCCGCCGGCAAACAGGATCGTGCCGCCGTCGACGGTCACATCCAGCACCGCTTCGGTCTGTCCGGGATGGATATAGAAAGTATAAGAGTCCGCGCCGCGGGCAAAAACGTCGTACAGCGTCGCGCTCTGGCCGATGCCCAGACCGAGAGCGCCCTCCAGATGGCGTATCCCGGCGTAGGCGATGTTGGCGTCGCGCGTGACGGTGATCTCATAAACGCGCTCAAAAGTCTCTCCCGCTTCCTCGCATGAAGCCGTCAGCAGGAGCTTGGCGCTGGCGCCCACCGCGCTCAGGTCGAGGCCAAGGCCCTCCCAACGCCCCTCGCCGTCCGCGGCCTCGGGGCCGAAAACCGTCTGGCCGTCCAGCGCGGCGGTGAGGGTCAGGCTGCCCTGATAATCAAGCGAGTAGCGCGCCAGCGGCAAAGTCAGTTTCTGTGTTTCGGCATTGACGTAGAGAGTGTATTTCAAGTGGTCAGGGTCAAAGCCGGCGCCCAGCTGCGCCCCTCCGTCGCCGATCTGGACAAAATCTCCGGCCTGATAGCCGGACGAGAGTTCCGTGCCCGTATCCAGCTCAGGCTCGCCCACGGGAGCGCCGGCGATGAGTTTGTTATCGGGGGCATAAACTGTGACGGTGAGGAAGTTGTAAGCGACGCGGCCCGTGCCGTTAGGGTCGTAGGCCGTCAGGAGATATACCCCGTTCTCCGGAAAATTAAGCGTAATCCGGCCGCCGGCGTCCGGCAGGGAGCTTTGGCCGACAGGCGACCACACAGTCCCCGTGCTAAAACGCGCGGCGTAATCGGCCATATCGGCGAATTTCGCCGCGTAGACCGGCGTATCCTCGACCGACCCGTTCTCGTCCCACAGGGTCACTGTGTAGTTGAGGCCCGGAGCGGCGTACATCTCGTTGATCAGCGCGTCCTCGCGCTCGAACCAGATGAACCGGCTTGTTTCCGAGAAAAAGTGCAGCTCGTCCCCCTCAATGAGGGAAAAAGCGCCCGCTTCGCCGAAATCGTGCTTCACGCCGTTCAGGGCGAAAGCCGCGGGCGGCGTGATATCATTGCCGAGGTCGCCATCCGCGACCGCGGCGATCCAAGCGTCCAGCGCGGTGGCGAGATAGAAGCTCTCGACCGTCTCGCCGTCCTCCGCGCCCGCGTTATCATAAGGCGCCCTCAAGGCCGGGTTCGCGTACAGCAGCGTCCCGTCCGGCTGCTGGATCGTCGCCCGGACTGCGGGAGCGAGGGATTTGATCTTATGCTTGGTCGCCGCGGTCGTGTTCGCCTGGAGTTTGTTCCAGGCGACCGTGCCGGGTAAGGCGTATATGTCCACAGGCGCCTGCCCGGCGGCGATTGTGAAAACGCTAGCGCCCAGATTAGCGGACACGCCGGCCGCCGTCGTAAAATCTTCGGCCAAAATGACGACGGTTTCCACGCTGCCGCTGTTGTTAATGACATTGTTGCCGAAAGTTTTTAAGGTCGAGGGGAAAACTAATTCTTTTATTTTTGTGCCGGCAAAAGGCGATGTGCCAATTTCCTTAACGCCTTCGGGCAGGAGGATATTTTCCAAAGCCGAACAGCCGTTAAACGTATTGCCGGCAACCGTGCCCTGCCAGCCTGGAATCGATACGCTCGTCAGCTTAGAACAGTTCGCAAACGTCGAGGCGGCTATTGTAGCATCAGCCGAGTAAATATCGACGCTTGTCAGCTGAGCGCAGCTGTTAAACGCAGCGGTGGTAGTTGTAATTTTAGGCGATAATACCGTTAAACTCTGTATGTTACTTTCCCTAAACGCTGAATTTCCTATAGATGTGATGTTTGCCGGGATGGTGAGCTTCTCCAGCGTGGTGTTGCCTCTAAAGGCGTTAGCACCTATGGCAGTCACAGTCTCTTTTTGCAATATCCCGTTTATGGCTTCGGCAGGTATGGGGGCGTTCCCAAAGCCTCCCGCCGTCGTCAGTCCGGCCGGCCAGTCCTCCCAATTCACGGAACTCAAACCGGTGTCATCAAAAATAGTGTTTTGTATAGTCGTCAGATTCGGCGGCAAGACTATGCTTTCTAGTTTCGTACATCCCGAAAAAGCAGCATTGTTAATAGTCGTCAGGTTAAGCGGCAGATCTATAGTTTCTAAATTCGTACAGCCCGAAAAAGCAAACATGCCTATTGTTTGCAGATTCGCCGGCAATTGGACATCAGTTAAATTAGTGCAATTTTGGAAAAAAATTATCATCCAATGTCTCCAAGCCGTTCGGCAAGTCAATGCTTTCCAGAGCACAGCCCATAAAGACGCCCGTGCCCGCACTCGTTAAGCCCGCGGGCAAAATCACTTCTTCCAGACCTGTACAGTGCGCGAAAACACTACCTCCCAAGGTTTTTACGCTGTTGGGCAGAACAATACTTTTCAGACTTGTACAATTCAAGAAAGCGGCAGTTCCCAGGGATTCCAAGTTCACAGGCCATTTAATGCTTTCCAAGGCGTGACAGGCAAAAAAGGCGTTACCGCCTATGGCCATTAAGTTCTCCGGCAAATCAACGCTTTCTAGGCTTGTGCAGTTCGCGAAAGCATTATTGCCAATCGTTGTGTCCGTGTTCATAAACTCAATTTCCGTCAAATTGGTACAATTGGAAAAAGCGCCGGTCGATTCCGATGTGCCGCTGGGAATAGATTCAAACTGCGCGGGAAAAACAACTTTTGTGATCTCTGTCTTTCCAACGAACGGTTTACTTGCTATGTTAATACTTTTAACTGTTACGCCGTCCACTGTACCCGGGATTGTCACCGCGCCCCCCAGACCGGCGTAGACCGTGATCTCCCCGGCGTCGTTAACGGTGAAAGTCCCGTCTGTAAATTCCGCCGCCCGCGCCGGGCCGCTGAATACCGGCAAGAGCGACAAGAGCATAGCAAATATGAGCAAAAGGGCGGCGCCCCTCCTGCCGCTGAGACGCTTTATTATCATAATGGAATTATTTCTCCTTCTTGTCTGTTTTGGGCGTGATCGTATGCGTGATCTCGCCTTCTTCCTCTGTGGTCTCGACCACGAAATTGAAGTCCGTATATTCATAACAAAAAGTGATGTGTCTTTCCCCGTTTTCATCTGCAGGTATATCCCCGACCTTAAACTCGTCCATCCTGAGGGCGGGATAAGCCAAGCCGTAAAGCTGGTTGTATTCCATATGCGCCGGCGTGGACATCGGATTCTGCGGCGTGCCGAGGAAATACTCCCATTCATAGCCCGTCCACCTGCCGGGCGTTCCCGCCGGAGGGTGCGGGGGAAGCGGAGGATCATACTCCCCGTCTTCGTAATACTTGGGAGGGTCTTCTAGTTCGCTCTCATGAAAACCGAATCCGTCCAGCCGACTGGAACCTGATCCACGCCGCTGGAATCGGCGGTGACGAGGCCTGTGATATGCGTTCCGGCAGTCGAAGCCACCTGGTAAAGCAATTCCATCAGCGTTTTCTCTGGATCAATGCTGACTGTTAAAGGAGTGCCGAAATAATTAGGGTCACCGTCGGGAAGCGCCACATAGCCGCCCGTAGGCCCCCTCTTGGCCAGATGCAATTTCACTTCGACTTCATCTTCGCCTGTGGTCGGGGCTATCGCCGCGGCCGGCTCATGCGTGACACGCCGGCCTTTGTGTCCGATTTTCAGGTTATTCACATGATAATGAATAACTTTGCCTTCTAAAATCTCGCTCAGTTCTTTCCGGTGTTTTTCCTGGCTCATGTACCCTCCTTTTGATTGGCCGCCGGTCTGACCGTCTGACCGTCAGCGGCTTGACAGATGAGTTCCCGTGTGGCTGGATTGCTTCGTCACTTCGTTCCACTGTTGGCAAGACCGCCTAATAAGCGCCTGCGGCGCAAGGCGCTCTAGGCCACAGTGCGGACTCGGCTATGCCGCTAAGGCGGCAGTCTCGTACCTGCTCGCAATGACGACGAGACGAATTCTTTCGCTGCTCGCAATGACGAGAATTAATCAACGCTTCCTAATGGTAAAGGGTATCCCGCTTGTAAACCGGCAGCGCTACTTGCCGCGCGGCCCCCAGCAGGGCGGGGCTCGCCTGCCGCAGCTCAAACATCGCGCCCGGCGGCATGTGCGGGCGCAGGGCGTCGGCGATACGCGGGAACAGCAGTTTTCTGTCGCCGCGGAAATCAATGAGAAAGAGCAAATGCGGCGTTTCTTCCTGGGCCCGCGCGGTCAGGATATAACCCTCGGCCACGTTCATGCCGCTATTCTCCAGCGCGGCGGTAAAAGCCTCGGTGAGAGCCGGGGAGCAGCGGGCCGGCGAGAGGAAGGCCTGACCTCTATGCTCCACACGCGCGTGCGTCATGCCGGTAACGGTCTGCTCTATCGTCAGAAGGTCGGCGCGGCGCAAAACGAGCGAGACGCCGAAAGGATTGATCACGACGCCGCTCAGCCGCGGATCGTCCACGACGATATGGTGCAGCATGGCCAGACGCAGGACGGCGCGGCGTCCCCGCGGCCCTTGCCGCCGGGCGATCTCCTTTTCCGACGTGTAAGCCGGCAGGAAAAGGGTTTCTTCCTGCGCCGCCAGCAAGGCAAACCCTTTGCCGCCCGGTTTTTCCGGCACAAGATAATCCGCCGCCCAAAGCTTTTCTACAAAAGCTTTGGTTTCCTCTTTTCGCTCGCGCGCTTGCCACAGCCGCGTCTCCCAGTCCGCGAAGGTATTGATTTTTTCACCCCCCCCTTTCTTTTTTGCCGCCCGCCGCTAAACAATATAGCCGCGGCAATCCCTATGGATGCCACGACCGTATTCTCATGACGCTGTCCGCGCGGATCACTCCGCCGCAAACTCCCACCTAAAACGCCCTGTGTCAGTCTTCCGGCTCGCGCGTTCAGGGACTTTCGTCCCGGCGTCATGTCGTGGCCTTCCCGGATAACTCCGGTGGCCGCTTTCGCGTGAAACATGACTGTTGCGCATACGGCAGCGGTGGCGCCGGCCACAGCTCCGCCTGAAAAGACGGGCGCCACGGCTCGGCCTGCAAGGGGTTCTCACCCAATTCCTTTTTTAATCCTCGGCGCATGGCCCGCGCAACGCGCGCGTGCTGTAGACACCTCGGAACACAGGGTCATATGAAATTGTCAAAATATTGCCGCTCTGACTACATCATAGCACTTCCCTTATACCGTGTCAATACGTTTTCCGCTCATTTTGTGAAAAATATGACAAAAAAAGTGGTCAAAACAGCAAGCCGTTTAACACCTGTTCCGTTAGCAGCAGAGCGCCGGTCAGGCCGAAATTCGCTTTGGGCAGCACGTCGATGTAACCGAGGGTGGGGAGCGAGATCTCCACGCCGGTGAATTCACGTTTGCGCAGCTTCAGGGCCGCTATGCTCCCGCCGCTGGCGAATATCAGCTCCGCGTCCGTTTCCGTCAGGCCGCGGCTCAGAGCGGCGGATGCGCCCAGGGAGTCGAGCAGGGCCAGGTATTTTTCCTTGTACTCGTCACGCTCCGGGCAAAATACCGCTGCCCCGTCCGGGATCATGCCAAAATAGCCCGTGAGGAATTTGGTGTAGGCGTAAAGCTCGGAATAGGTCCCTTCCAGCGCGAATTTCGCGCCTTTCGGCAGGCCGGTGAGCGTGTGGACGCGGGAGATATGCGTATAGGCGCGGGCGCGGGCCCGGCCGCTTTCTTCCATGAAAGCGGAGATATCGGTCCCCAGCTTGGCGCATACGGCCGCCATCAAGGCTTCGGTCGCCGCGAAACCGACAGGCGGGCCGTCGCAGACGATATAAGGCGTGCCGTATTTTTCCTCCAGCAGACGGGCGGCGGTCAGCCCGGATTCGGGATAGAGCGCTATATTCAGCGCCGCGCTCTGTATGGCCCGGATGGCGCCGAGATCCGAGCCGGCGAAAAGAGCGCAGTTCGTCCTGACGCCGCAAAGATCCAGCAGCCGCGTCGTCTCGGCCAAGTCTCCCTGGAAATTTCTGTTAAAAATAGACAGCCCCAGCAGATTGACCGAAGCGGGCCGCACCGGCTGCGGGGGGATGTCGAGCTGGCGGAAAAGGGCCTGAGCGGCGCTGTCATAGCCGGCGAAGATGTTTTCCGAAAAACCCGGCGTCTCGATGGCGATACAGGGCGTATCCGGCAAGACCTCTTGCACGATGCCCTGCAGATCGTCGCCGATGAGCGCGGCGCCCGGCGAGTTCACGACGCAGATCAGGCCGTCTCTCGCGTGGCCCTGCAGCCAAGGCAGCGCTTCCGCCAGCTTGTCGCGGCTGCCGTATACATAATCGCGGCCGGCCAGATAGGTGCAGGGCACCCGCGGCTGACCGAAACCCCATATGCCGGGGAAACGCAGCGGGTCGAAATCGCCTTGCCTGACCATTTGATTGCCGGAGATCGCGCTGTGGTAAAACTTGCATCCCGTGGGGCCGTTGAGCAGCACCACCCCGCGCGCGACGCCCTCCAGCGCGAAAATGATTCCCGAAAGGCTGTCAGGCGTAATATTTGTCAACGAATTTTTTATCGTCCATCCACTCCCCGCGCAAATTTTTTTCCAGCAAAGCGGCCCAGCGGCTGACCATGTTCAGCCCGGAATAAAAACCGGCGTCGGGGCACATGGGGATCGTGTCCGCCAGAACGCCCGCCGGCTCGTCCGCGGAGTTGTAATTGGTCAGCAGCACATCCGGCCGATATTTCAGCGTGTCGGCCCCGCGCCCCGCGTCGTCGTAATTTTCCTCGACGTTCAGCGGCGCGCCGAGCCGGGTCACGAACCCGGCGTCCTGCGAGAAGCGCAGTATGCCGAGCTTCACGATCTCCATGCCGGCGTCCAGCGCCACTCTGAGTATCCAGTCCACGTTATGGTTGAAGGTGACGATCATCAGCTTACGCCCGCGCAGCGCCGGGCGCAGCGCCTCCACTCGCCGGCGGTAACCGCTTTCCTGCTCCCGGATCAGACACTCCGCCGCGCCGCGCCGGCCGAAAAAATCCGCGACTTTTAGCAGCCACTCTTTGGTCTCGTCAAAACCGACGGGGAAACCGCCGTCCAAAAAAACGCAGCCGTATTCGTCCGTGAAAAAACGCCGAAGCAGCCTGCCCGTATAATCGTCGCTGGCCAGCAGATTGAGCGGCGCGGCGAGGAAATCCCGCAACCGGTCAAACGTCGTTTCGCATAAAAAACGGCAGTTCACCCGAAGACCGAGCCGGTGCAGAAATTCTTCCACGATTTTGAAATTGGGGCCGGTGCTTTTGGCCGCCACTTTTTCAAAAACTATGTTGACCGTGTCCGGCATAGGCGCGATGTCCCGCTTTATGATCTCGCGCGCCAAGGATACATACATTTCCAGCATCCCCTGCAAATAATCGCCGCTGAGATTGCCGTCGGCCCTGACCGCGATGATGGGCAGATCCGGCTCGGCGTGGCGCAGGACGCGGCTGACGTCGTCGCCGATGATGCCGGAGGGGCAGGAGGTGACGACGACGATCGCCCGGGGGCGCTTTTTCTTTATTTCCAGCACTTTGGCCTCCAGCTTGTCGGCGCCGCCGAAAATAACGTCGTTTTCATCCATGAAACTGCACTCCAGATTGGGCGACACGGAGTTCGGCAAAAGGGCGCCGCGCTCGAACAGGCCGCGTCTGCCCGCCGAACTGATCGTCTGATAGGAGATATAGGCGCAGCTTTGCGGCGAGTGGGCGAGGATCACCGCGTCCGTCAGGTGGACGCCCGTCCCGACCGCGCCATTGAAAGCGCAGCCGTGCAAGGGATCGTCGTATAAGATATTGACGGATACCAATTCTTCAGCGGCGGCGGCGCGCGTCGACTCAGCGGCCGGCCCGGCGGGTCTCCGGACGGGAGGGAGCGCGGCGGCCGGTTCCGGCGCGGCGGGCCGGTCCGGGCCAAAGACGGCGTGCTCCAAGTCGTCGTCCGTCAGGGGCGCGGCTTCGTAAAGGCTGATTCCTTCCGTCAGCGCCCGCGCTAAATCCCTGAAAATTCCAGCCAATTCATAGCCCGCTTCGACCACCGTCCTGTTTTCCGCCTCGCAGCGAGCGAAGACCCCGCTTCGGGGTACGACCGCGCAAACCGGGAGTCCGGCGGCTTCGGCAAAACGGGCGACGCGTCCGTCCTCGCCGGCGATATCGCGCCGGTTGAAAACGATGCCCGCCACGCGCCGTTTTTCGCCGTCGTAATTCCGTATCCCGCGCAGAATGTTGTTGGCCGCGTACAGGGCCATGAATTCGCCGGAGGTGACTATGAGTATCAAATTCGCGTATTCCCGCCGGATCGGGACGGCAAAACCGCCGCAGACCACGTCGCCCAGCACGTCGTAAATCACGGCGTCGTAATCATCCTCGGCGTGAAACCGCTCCAGCAGCTCAAAGGCGGTGATGATACCCCTGCCCGCGCAGCCGACGCCCGGTTTCGGGCCGCCCGCCTCCACGCAGCCCACGCCCGCGTATCCCGGAAAAAGCACGTCCTCCAGCCGGCGGTCCGCGTGTCCGGTCACGCGCGTGTAATCCAGCACCGTCGTGATCCGCCGCCCATGCGTGAGCAAGCGGGTGGAATCGTGTTTGGGGTCGCAGCCGATCTGGAGTACGCGGACGCCCGCCTGGGCCAGAGCCGCGGACAAGTTGGCGCTGACCGTGGATTTTCCGATGCCGCCTTTACCGTAAACAGCGATTTTATTCACAGTGATCCACTTCTTTCAGAATATGTGAAAATAAGCATTATGTGCTTTGATTATATACCCGTCCCCGCAAAAAATCAATGACGGCGGCTTTGAGAAGCAGGAGAGAGGCGGCAGCCTGACGAATCCACGTCTAGGAAACCGTGACAAAAGAGGGTGCGTCTATTTATGATAATCACAAAAGAATTTTTAGACAATGCCGGCCGCCGTTCCGCGCTGGCCAGGAAAGCTCTGGTTCAAGCCGGGGATCAACATAGGAACGAAGCATTAAAAAAATTTTTATTGTCCGTTGGTTCCTGCGAAATAACAATGAATGATTTGGAAGTTTTGGGACTTCGGGCATATGAGAAAAAATACTGTTTCATGGCAGAGCCTTTAATATATGCTCTGCTGGACGCAGAAACGTTTAAACGCTGCAAAAGGTTTGACGACATTATTGATTTGCAGGCGGCGTATGCTCGCAACGGTGTAATTGGGATTTTGGCAAGGTCTGCTGTAAATGTTTGATATACTAAAAAAACTCAATCAAGACAAAGACAGGTGTGTGCTCATAGGGCGCAATGCCTTAAACCTTCATATGCCTGACGGCAGTCATACGCTTTTCAGCACCGTCGATTTTGATGCGTTATGCCCGGACATCAAAACAACTCTTGAGTGCCAAGAACTTCTTCTTAAACTTGGATGCACAAAAACCGGAGCGACGTTTACCAGCGAGTTTGGCGAGTTGGATGTTTTAGTAGCGGATATTGAATACCAAGAAGGCGTGGTGTGCGGCTATTATAACATTCCGTCGCTGCGCCCTCTTTGGGATGCCAGAAAGAAGTATGAAAACGGAATATTAATACCGAAAGAAGAAGCGCTGATTTTAGATAAGCTGTTAAATGCCAGAGAGAACGAAGGGAAAGACGTCGAAACAATAAGCATTTATCTAAGTTTAAACCCAGAAAAATTTGAATCAATTCTTGAAGCGATAAACAGCTCTAATAAAATTGATGATCGTGATAAAATGCTTTTTTCACTATATCAGGCCATACACAAAAACGAAAAATACAGAATGTTGGTAGAAAGTATCATGTCACGCAGTTTAGGAACTGTCTGAAAATAAAGCAGCCATTTGCTTGAGCAGATTTTTCGAGGCGCTCTCTATTAGTATGCCCTCGACGCCACCGCCTTAGCGCGCGGCATATAACTTGTGTGCAGAAGCTCGCGCGCCAGCCGGGACAGCAGGAGGTGAACTGGGGCAGACGGCGCCCTTCGGCGAAACGGCGCAAAAACTCCTCCGTTTCTTCGACGACCGTCAGATCAGCCGCGAAAGAAAAGATTCCTCCCGCGCTTCTCACCAATATTTTTCCGTCACCAATTTTTCCCATGGCCCGCAGTTTTTCCGCGATCATAAAGAATGATCGTAAAGACTGATCAGACGCCGCGCTATCTCCTCGCTCCGCGCTGTGCTTTTTCCCAGATAATCCGCCATTTCCTGAGCGAAACGCACCTGATGCGAGAGAAACTCGCGCGCGTGCCTGAGCGTCTGCGCTTTTATCACATCCAGCTGCTCCCGGTTGCAGCGTACATGGGAAATATCGGAATAAATCCCAATATATTGATTATCCTCGCGCAAAGCGTAAACGATCTCATGATAGCGGACGCCATAACGGGTCTGGATCGACTCGTAAAGCTCAACTTCCCTCAGCAGCAGTTTTTCAAAGCCTTCGGGGTCGAGCAGGTAGGATACGCGGCGGCCGAGGATATCGCCGCCGCAGATGAACATTTTCTGAAAAGCCGGATTCATCCTGATCATGTTCAGTTCGCCGTCCACTATCATCACCCCGCTGGGCATGGTCTCAATGATCCGGTCCGTCCGCTGCTGGGCCAGCACGCGCATATAGGGCATACACATTTCCGGCTCGGCCATGCCGCGCGCGACCGCGCTGGCGTTATCCAGGCAGTTTTTATAGCCGCAGGCCCCGCAGTTCAGGCGTGAAGCCGGGTCAAGCTTCCCCGTCCGCTCCAGCGCCTTGTTGATTTGGTTTTCCGTCACGGCCGTGAAAAAATCTTCCCGGGCCGTGAAAAAAGTCCCGGCGGGGGCAGCGGTCCGAGGCTCGCTTTCTGGGACCGGGGCGGTTTGGGCGTAAGCGATGATTTTTGCCCGCCGCCGGAGCGGATCGTCCTCCCCGCCCAGAGCGGGCCCGTTTATGCAGCCGCCTTTGCAAAACAGCGGCTCGGCGTACTTATAG
Source organism: Gracilibacteraceae bacterium (assembly GCA_031266805.1). Classification (GTDB taxonomy): domain Bacteria; phylum Bacillota; class Desulfitobacteriia; order Desulfitobacteriales; family Syntrophobotulaceae; genus JAIRRL01. The sequence continues at coordinate 28,458 of JAISAH010000134.1, read as the reverse complement.
CGCCGGCTGATCTCCGAGTCGGCGAACAGAGCCATCACTTCGTCCGCCCCGCTCAGATGGATCACTTCCGCCACCCCGATCCCGCCGGCTAAAAGGCCGCCTGTTTCGAGGAGGCCGCCCGGCAGGGGAAAAAGGCGGGCGGCCCCGATTTCGCCCGCCTGGTCAAAATCGCTTTCCAGGCAGTTTTCTATCTGAATATCTTCTTCCTCCAGCCACTCGCCCAGCTCGGCAAATGTGAGGACCGCGTCCACGGCCCCCGCGTTTTCCGGCCTTTCCGCCTCCGCTTTTTTCGCGGCGCACGGACCGATGAACACGACCGCCCAGCCGCCGCCGAGACGCGCCTTGAGGATCCTGGCGTGAGCGATCATCGGCGAGACGATGGGAATGAGGACGCCGAGCATTTCCGGCCGGTATTTTTCCACATAACTGACGACAGCGGGGCAGGCCGTGCATACCCCTTCAGCCGCGGCGCTCAGCATCGCCGCCGTGATATATTTGGCGCCGGCCGCCGTCTCGCTCACATGGCGAAACCCTAGCCGCCTGAGAGCGGAGGGAAGGCGCCCGGCGTCCGGCAGGGCGGCAAAAGAAGGGGCGACGCTGGCGGCGACAGGGCGGCCGGATCTAAGGAGAGCTTGGACTTTCTCCAAACCCGAAGATATCGCTTTGGCCCGCTGCGGGCACTCCCGGACACAGGCGCCGCATTTGAGGCACAGTTCATCCTCCACGCGGGCCTGTCCGCCGTTGATCCGAATAGCCTTGACCGGGCAGATCCGCACACAGCGGTAACAGTCCTGGCAGTTGGCCGCCACGGTATAGATCGTCGCCTCTGCGTGCATGAAACTCCCCTCCTGTCGTTCGCGCCCTCAGTGAAGCTCCGGATTGGATTATTATTGATAAAAATTTATCAATAATATTTTATCAATATTATTCTAGCAAACATTCCAGTCCTTGTCAAGCGGTCCAATAGAATCCGAAAAAAGGCGCGAATTCCTGAAAGCACAGGGAACGGGCGGTTGCCAGCCGCCCGTTCCCTGTGTTTATGATGAAAGAGTGAACCCGCTTTACTTCGCGGCGCCGAAAGCGTAAACCTTGGTTTCCGCCGTGATGCCTCCGAAGTCCGTGCCCGCGGGGTCGTTACCCGGGGTGAGAACTATGGCGGCGCCGCTTCTGGCGGCGAGAGCCGAACCGGTCAGGGCGTCGACCAAAGTGCCGCCGTCCGCGGTATAGATATTCGCGTACTCAAAAGGCAGGGCGTCGCGGATGGCCTTGTTCGTCTCGTAGCGCGTCGCCCCGTAGAGCCGCGTCGCCCCGGGAATGTCACGCACGAGGGCTGGGCCGCCCAGAATATAGACCGGCGCGCCCGTGGCCGGCGTACCCGCGGCCACGCTGACCGTGCCATCCGGATCAGCAATTTGGATCAGATAACCGTGGGCCGCGGCGAAGGAGGCGGCGCTTACAGCGTCCGCCACGGCGTTATAGCCGACGACAAACGTGCCCTGCGGCTCGCTCAGTTTCGCCCCGATCAGGGCCGCCGTCTCAAACCGGCTCGCCCCGCGCAAAGTCTCAACCGCGAGACCGGGCAGCGCCGCCTCCAGCGCTTCAATCACCGCCCCGCTCAACGCGCCGACGGCATAGACTTTCTTCGCGCCCAGCCGCTGGATCTCCGCGATCACCGCCGGGTCAAGACTACCTGTACTGAGCAGTATCGGCGCGTCCTCCTGCCCGGCCAGCGGGGCCACGGCCAGGGCGTCGATCAGATTATTCTGGCCGCCCGGGGCGAGGATTACCGTCTCGGCGCTCTCCCAGCCCTGACGGGAGATGGCGACGGAGGTGAGGACCCGATCCGCGCCGCTGATATAGCTGAGACTGGCCCGGCTGACCGTGATGGGCGCGGCGGGGTCAGCCGGCGTGACCGGCGGCGTTACATTTGAGACCGCGCTGCCGCCGTTAGGCGCGTGAGGTTTCGGAACATCCGGAACCACTACCGGATCGTAGCCCACCGCGTAATAAGAAAAGTGGTTCGGCATAAAGACGGCTCTTGAGTTTTCCTGATCATAGGTCACGCCATTCAGCTTCTCGGCCGGAGCGCCGGGCTGGATATACCAGACAGCGACCCAAAGCGGGTTTCCGCCGGACGGCAGAACGTAGGGCAGAGAGACCGTCGCCCGTCCGTCGCCGAGATTTGTTATCTGTGTTATTTTAGCAGTGTCGCTTCTCACGCTGTAAAGGCTGATCTCATAAACCAGGGGAATCCCGCCGCCGTCAAGCGCCGGCAGCCGCAGTTCCTTCTCCGCCGCCGCCCCAGCGTTCAGGCCGCCGAGGACAAAACTCAGATCTTCCCCGACCCGCGCGGCTGTCAGGATGGCTTCCCGGTCCAGGCTGATATCGCCCAGATCGGACGCTATCCGCACATTGTCCACGCCGCCGTCCTGCCCGGTGATGATCCCCACCGCCGCGGCCGGCAGCGTGACATAGACTTCCTTCACCTCGTTCGCCGGCACGTCTTCATTGCCAATTATTTCCACACGGATCTCCACAGCCGTCGCTACGGCGTCCGCGCCGCTCTCGGTTTCCGCCGCGGCCCGCTCCAGCGCTTCCGTCACCGCGTCCGCCACAGCCTGCGCGTCAACGGTCACGGCGGCAGCCGGGACGCCGCTGTTAGTCTCCACTATTTCCGCCGGCTGCTCTGTCCGCCCCACCGCTGTTCCGTCTTCCAGAGCCGGGGGGGCCGGCGGTCCGTAAGTCTCCGGGTCTACGTCCTCCGCCTCCAGCCAGCGGTTCGGGTAGCGGGCCGGGCTGCCCTCATAGTCGGTTTCCAGAATATAATCGTCCACATAATGCCAGATGATCTGGTCGCCGTCGCTCAGTTTTTGCTGGCGCAGGCTATTATCGCCGTGGACGCCGTTTACCGTGTACATCCAGCCGGAGTTCGGGCCGTTATCCGTTTCCTCCAGATATCCGCTGCCGAGAGCCTCCGGGGCCTGAATGGTGGAGATATAGCCTTCCATGCTCTCGACATAGTCCAGGCCCTTCTGGGCCAGAGCCCAGTCGAACACTTCAAAGACCGTCGTCTCCGCGCCGGTAAAATCATAGGTCAAAGTCCTGATCCAGTTCTGATACTCGGTGAACGGGCCGTATCCGTCCGGCGACGGGTGTTTCACCGCGCCGATCAGGCGGAAAGTCACGGAACTCTGAGGCGGCGTCTGCGCCGGCAGAACGTTGATCGCCGCCCGGTTGAAGGTGAGCGCGTCCGCCCGCGCGGCCCGGAGATAATTGGGGCCGAGAGGGAGACCGGCGCCGAGCGCGGCGGGAGAGATCTCCACTTGTCCGGCGGCGTCGGTCACGAGGCCGTAGTCCGTGTTGTTGACCAGCACTCTGGCCCCGGCGACCGCCTCGCCGTCTCCGTCCGCGCCGACCGGCTTGCCCAGCAGAGTGAGGGTCGCGCTCTCACCCAGACGGATCTCGCTCGCGGCCGGGCTGAACCAGGCCAGAGTCTGGCCGGGCGCGCCCAAGTAGAAACGGATCTCGTCGCCGTCATGCACATGCGTCCGCCAGTAGTCCGCCACTACCCGCCCGTTCACTTCGCAGTACCAGACGGCGCCAGCCGGCGGCGCGGTCAGAGTGTGCGGCGTCAGCTCCCCGGCGGCGGCGCTGAAATTCCCCGGGCCGAGGGCGTCGATCAGAGCGTGCAGCACCGTGTAGCCGCCGTAATTGTACTCGACCCAGCGGTTGGGCATCAGATTCGGCGCGGAGACGGCGTCATAGCTGACCGGCGCCCCGTCCGCCAGATAGCTGTCCGGGCCGACGACCGTCACCCGGGCCGTCCCGGCGCTCTGAGCGATCTTATCCGCGTCGGTGAAAAGCGGCAGCGTGAAACTCGCCGTCTCGGCGGTCACAGCGAACTCGCCGGTCTTGGTCAGATAGCCCGGTTTCTCGTAGATATAGCGATAGCCTTCGGCAAAAGCCAGACTGTAAACATTCGGCTCTCCCTCTTTCGGGATCTGGGTCTCGCCATTCGCGGCGCGGACGGTCAGCTTCGTCTCCGCCGCCGGATCGAAGACCACGTCGATATCCGTGGCCGGCGGGACCTGCGGTATCAGCGTGATATCCGGCAGCGCGCTGAAATAGCCGGTGCTGGGGATGGCCCCGGCGGTCATATTGATCCCGACGCCGGAGAGGGAGATATTGATATGGGTGTAAAGCGAACTGCCGAGCCCGCCCTGATGGATCTGCCCGCCGGTGAGGACGCCGAGATTGGCAGCGGTGACGGTATAGTCAAAATAGTTGGCCTCCTGCCAGCCGATCCCGTACTGGTTGCCTGCGCTCCGCACAGTGGCTTCATCAATATTCGTATACTCCACCCAGGTGGTGCCGCCAAAACCGGGGTTATAGACGCCGCCGATCTTCTGAATGGGCGAGCGCAGACCCTTGAAAGATACGCGGGCCGTATCGCCCACGGCTATGACTTCGCCCGGGCGGTCTACGTTCTCAATGACGAATTCCAGGCCGCGGCCTTCGATGACATGATAGCGGGTCGATTCGCCGTTTTTCAGCTCGACAATATTGCGCCCCTCTTTCAGGCCGACGGTGAAACTGCCGTCCTCCGCCGCTTCATAATCTGTCCAGGCTTCGCCCCATTCGGAGACGTGGAGCGGGTCATGAACGCGCACGCTCGTGCCCTGCGCCGGAGTGAAGGTATAGAGGGCGCGGTCGGTCTGCTCCCGGTCGAAATAATAGGTGTCAAACTCGTGACGGGCGTCGATCCCGGTCTCAAAGTCCGGCCCCCCGTCCACGTTGATCACCGCCACCCCTGTGTTCTGCGCCATGATCGGATCGAAATAGACCATCTCGGAAATCTCCAAGCTGTACATGCCGGCGTTCTTATAAATCTGCGGGCCGTAGACGATCTTGACGACGCTGACGCCGGGCCCCTCAGCGGTTATCCGGGTCTGCAAGCGGCCGGGGGCCCCGATCTCCTCCAGCCCGCCGACGCTGTCGCCGTAGACGGTCAGCTCGTAGTTGGGCTCGATGAAATAATTGGCCACCACGCCGAACATGGCCTGCCAGACGCGGATGAGGTCAAGGTCGAAGCTCTCGCCGTTCGAAAGGTTGACGCTGCCTGTCGGTCCGAGATTCGTGTACAGATTGGCTTCCTGCCTGGTGGGGTCGGCGCTGTAGCCTGTATATTGCCAATCGCTCAGATCAAAAGTCACTGTCGTGTCAGCGGCGCTTGTCGGCAAAGTGAACAGGCGGCTCTCTTTGAGGGGGGCGGGGAAAGAGCCGGCGTCCGGCAGGCTGGCCTCATAGTGGAGCTGAGCGTTCTGCGGAATCTTGCCTGTGTAGACGTCGTAATCGCCGTCGCTTTGCACAAGATCCAGCGGGTATTCGTAAAACTGGGTAAAATGCTTTATTTTTTTATATACGCCGAAATCCGCGCCTTTGGTGATTCGGAAAGTCGTGGTCGTGTTAAATCCGAAGCGCATTGTCGCTGCTTTGGCTAGGTCATCAGCTATATAATGAGTTGTGCCGCGAAAAGTAGTAAAATTGCCCTCTAAAATGTTATAGTCCAGGCAGTTTGAAACTAGTGAATACGTATATGTCTGTCCACTTAACAAGACGTAGTTTTCTTCATAAGTAGCACCGATTTTCTTTACTTGCAGTGGAATCATTTGCTGGCTGTATTGGTCCAGTATGATAAAGTCCGCCTCGAATTGATCGTTTGGTATCGCCGAGCTCTGATTGCTATTCCAAACTTTAATCTGGGCGGTGCCAATTTTGAATTCATTATTTTTTTCAGTGATAAGAAAACGGCCATAGCTGGCCAGGATTTCCGGCTCATTTTCCTTTGGCTTATAGTAAAGTTCGTAATCATATTCGCCTTCGGTGACGCCGGACAGCTTATTGGTTATGTTTAAGTAGCCTTCGGTCACTTCCCATGTCTCAAGCGGGACGTCGCTCCCCGCGGAATCCTTTACGATGAGTTTTGCGTCAGTCAAGGGCTTGCGCTCAATATTGTAACTGCCCCAAAGCACAGTAGTACTGGTGGGAATATATATATAAGCGTCAAACGTCTTGTCGTCCGCGTAAACGGGAGCGGCGGCTTTAGAAAAAGAAAAACCGCTGACCACAAGTGTGAGCAGCATGAGCAAAATCAGGGGCATATGACGTTTTGCGGGCATCGCGATACCTCCCTATTAAATATAAATAAAATAATAATATTACTGTTCGGAGATGGTCTCTCCCCCGCCGTCATTCCGGCTTTATGCCGGAATCTATCCCCGTTAGGCGGTCTTGCCAACAGTGCTTGGATTCCGGAACAAGTCCGGAATGACGGGAATTATCGAACAAGACTCCTTCGGCGGGATTATGACCGGCGCTAAAATCAGCCGAAGGTTAGTCGAGTCCATGTCGGACTTAGTCCGCCCTTGACACCGTTTATATAGGCGGACTTAGGGCGGCTTAGTCCGGCGCCAAGCCGCGCAGATAAGCTGTTTGGAACCGAACTGCTTTGCTTCGCTCGCAATGACGGAGAGGGAGGGAAAGCCCGCGACCGCGGGCCTCCCTCCTGAAATATTACGGTTTAGAAAATGTTTGGATTAGGGAAGGTCTCGGGGAATTCCACTTCGCCATAGAGGCCGAACCGCCACTGGATCAATTGGCCGTCGCTCAGAGGGAAGTCGCCGGCGCCTACCAGCTCGGACAATTCCACCGTGACATAATCAGAGCCGGAAAGCTCGTAGACCTGGTAGAGCCAGCCGGGATCGGTATAGTTGCCCGTCGCCGTGTAGGTGTGGCCGTTGACCGCCAGTGTCTGGAGATAGGGACCGGTGTCTGTCGAAGTGATGGTGGCGCTGGTGACGACGGACAGGGCCTGCGCTTCTTGCACCGCGTCATACGCCGTCACATAGGCGTGGCTATCCGTGTTTAAGTCGGCGCTGACCGAGGGGAGGGTGCCGCTGTGCAAAGTCACCACCCCGGCGGAACTGGGAGTCCCGTCCGTCGTCGGCTCGAAAACCTGGAAAACGATATTGCTTACGGTCGTTCCCGACGAGTCATAGTTGTCTTCATCATCTAAAATCAGTGTGATATTAACTCCGGGGCTACCTGACGCCTGAGTGTTTGTCGCCAAGATACTGGCGACGCCGGGCGTCGCACCCTCGGAAATGGTGACGGGTTGTTCGCTGTAAATCACGGAACCGTCATTCACGCCTTCCGCCGTGCCAAAGGTGAGAACACCGTCAGCGGACAAACCGCCGCTGGCCGATGCGATACTCCAAACGGTGTTCGGCGGAATGGCGTCGCCTGTATTTGTATACCCTGTAGCCACATAACTCGCGTCAGCCGGAAGCGCCCCTAAATACTCGGTATACGATGAACTCGAAACATCCGAAACATCGGCGGTGAAGCTGAACTGATTATCATACGCCGTCATGTTCGGGTCGTCTGTGGCCGCCTGAGTTGCGCAGCCGGGACCCAGAAACAGTACGGCCACAAGGGCCAATGTCGTGAGAACAACGATTCTGTTTTTGCTTTTGTTTCGCTGAATAGCCATTTTTATGACTCCTTCCCGCGTCCTTGACGCGATAACCGGCCGGTCTAATGTAACACTTTATCTAAACTGTTACATTGGCGTTTTTGTGTTGAGTTTCCCGGCCTTGCCGACTTCTTCTTTTGACCTTTTTCCGCCTGAACGCCCCGGAGCAGACCTTCTGTAGCCTGGCGCGTCAAGGCTTTCGGGCGTAATGTAACATTTTAGATAAAATGTTACATTGGCGCCGCTGGCGCTGTCATTACAAGTGTTTTACCCTTTACGCTCCCACCTCCTCCGCGGGCCTGAAACCCGCCCGATTCGTTTTCGGCTGCTCGGTCGCCGGCGGCGGGATAACAAAAAACCGCCGACGAGAACGACTGCGGTTTATGAGGACGGCATTCCGGTCTCCCGCCCTATAGCGGAGAGATACCGGTCCTGTCGGTCTCCTGACTTGCGCTTCCGGGATTTCTCCCGCGTCTGTGCTTCTGTCTTCTCGACTCTCGTCAATGACAGGCTTTCGCCTCAAAACACAGCCTCATGCGCTCACAGTTGGCAGCGGTTTACGCTACGCAGTTCGGGCTTGACCCGATTCCCTCAGTGATTGGACATCGCCTCAGCGGAAATCCAATACCACAGTCTGTTAAATTATTCGAGTATGACCGGAAACAGTAAATAGTGGATCATTCCGGGTTCTGACACCCAGTATATTCCGCTTCTCCCTGAAAGTCAATACCTTTTTGTGAATTTACGCGCAAAATTTTGAGCAGTAAATTCGGTCATAGATCAAGTTCCTTATCGACTTGTTTGCGCTCCAAAAATTTAGCCACGGACATTTCAGGGCAGTCCGCAAGTAGTCCGCGCACACGAGAGCCTGCCTTGCTTTCCGCAACAGGCTCAACCGTTACAATACGGCCGCTCTCACGCACCCTCACTTTTTGGGTCGGTATTACCGCCGCAAAGTACGCTTGCAAAGCGTCTGTGTTCATAACGCGTTCGTTCATTGCCTTACAACCACCCTCGTCGTTTAATCCATATTTGAAATTATACTATAAAAATGAGGGAAAAGAAAGCTTGAAATTTGTCAGAGACAGGCAGGGCTCGGAATGAGGTCAACTTTAGAAAACCGGTTCACAGCAGCTGAGCGAGCAGCACAGCCGGATCCGCCACCTCGACACCCCGGTCGGGGGCCAGATCCTTGACGCCGTCCTCCATCATCGTCAGGCAGTAGGGGCAGTTCACGCCGATAGTCGTGGGCTCCGTCTCCAGCGCCTGCCGGACGCGCATGAGGTTGATGCGCTCGCCCAGATGCTCCTCCAGCCACATGCGGGCTCCTCCCGCGCCGCAGCAAAAGCTCCGGTCCTTCCGGCGCTCCATCTCAAGGATCTGAGTGCCGGGGATCATGCTGAGCAGAGCGCGCGGCGCCTCGTACTCATTCTGGCAGCGCCCCAGATAACAGGAATCGTGGACGGCGATCCGGCGCGCGGGCGCGGTAGTCTCCGGCGGCCGCAGCTTGAGCCGGCCCTCTTTCACCAGTTGCCAGAGGAGCTGCGTGTGATGAATCACCTCGAAGCGCCCGCCCAGATCCGGGTATTCGTTTTTCAGCGTGTTCAGGCAATGCGGGCAGGCCGTCACTATCTTACGCACGCCGTATCGGTTCAGCAGAGCCACGTTCTCTTGGGCCATGAGACGGAACAGGTATTCGTTGCCGGCCCGGCGGATGAAATCCCCGCAGCATTTTTCCTCCCGGCCCAAAATGGCGAAACGCACGCCGGCCGCCTGCAACAGACGAACGACCGCTTCGCTGACCCGCTTCGCGCTGTTGTCAAAAGAACCGGCGCAGCCGACCCAAAACAGGTATTCTACTTCCCCGGCGTCCTTCCAGAGCGGGACGTCCAGCTGCTTGGCCCAGGCCGCCCGTTCACTCCAGCTGACTCCCCAGGGATTGAACTTGCTCTCCACGTTGCGAAAAGCGAGGCGCAGCTCCGGCGCGTAGCGATCTTCGTTCATCACCGCAAAACGGCGCATGTCGATGATCTTGCCCACATGCTCATTGGAAACGGGGCACACCTCCTGGCAGGCGCCGCAGGTCGTGCAGGCCCAGAGGGCGTCTTCGCTGAAAACGTCGCCGAGCAGACTTTTGCCGAGGACCGCCGCCTCCGGATCCTCGCGCAGCAAAGCCGAGAGTTTTTCCGGCGAGAGGTCTTCCGTCGAACTCAGGTCGTGCCGGCGCATGACTTCTCCTTTTTCTAGCAGATGTTCTTTCAAGGTGCGGCAGATCATCTGTTTGGGGTTGAGCGGCTTGCCGCTGAGGTTGGCCGGGCAGACCTCCAGGCAGCGCCCGCATTCCCCGCAGGCAAAACTGTCCAGAAGCTGTTTCCAGGTGAAGTTTTCTATGCGGCCCACGCCGTATTCTTTTCCGGCGGCGGCCAGCGGATCCAGCGGCTTGATCTGAGCGCCGGGCGGCGTCAGCGAGGCAAAATACCCGTTCAGCGGCGCGGCCAGCACATGCAGATGCTTGGAATTGGGGATGTAGACGAAAAACCCCAGGAAGACGAGTACGTGCAGCCACCACATCGTCGACTGGAAGACGGCGATCCCGTCCGGGCTAAGGCCGGCAAACAGCGGGACCAGCAGCGGATAGACGACAGTCAGGCGAAAAGCGGGCAGCACGCCGCCGGCCAGAGCCAGTTTAGCCGCCCCGATCAGCCAGTCGCTCACAATGACCGCCAGTACGAGCGCGACGACGAGAGCGGCTTCCGCGGTGCGGTACAGGCGGCGAGGGCGCATGACCCAGCGCCGGATGATCCCGACGAAAAGCCCGACGGTCACGAGCAAGGACAGGACGTCTTTGATCAGGTAAAAATATGGGTTATCGCCGAGCAGCGGCACGGTAAAATTTGGAAAAATACCCTCCAGAAGCAGAGGAATCTCGCCGAGCAAGATGAAGATGAAGCCCCAAAAGATAAAGAGATGAATGACGCCGTAAAATTCCCGCACCATCTTGCCTTGCATCAGGATGAGAGCGGCGAAATTCTTCAGGCGCCGCCCGGGTTGATCGAAGCGGTTTTCCGGCGCGCCCAGCGTGAGGATCCGCCATTTATGACGCAGGGCCCGGATGAAAATCCCTGCGGCCAGCGCGGCCAGAAGCAGAAAGATGATTCCCTGTGGCATGAGCAATTCAAGCACCTACTTTCTTTTCCGCGGGGCCGCTTTGTTTCAGCGCCCGGATCTTTTGCGTGAGCAGCGGCAGGATGGTATGCAGATCGCCGACCAGACCAAAGGTGGCGATGTTAAAAATCGGGGCGGCGGGGTCGTTGTTGACGGCGACGATGATCTCGGAGGTGTTCATGCCGGCCAGATGCTGGATGGCGCCGGAAATGCCGCAGGCGACGTAAAGGCGCGGCGCCACGGTTTTACCGGTCTGCCCGACCTGGCGGTACTGCGGGACCCAGCCGGCGTCGACCGCGGCGCGGGAAGCCCCGGCTACGCCGCCCAGCGCCTCCGCCAATTCCTCGATCAGATGATAATGCTCCGGCCCGCCGAGACCGCGTCCGCCGGAGACGATAATCTCCGCGTCCTGCAGATTCACGCCCGATACGGCGCCGCGCACGATGTCGAGTACGCGCGTGCCGATCTGTTCTTCGCTCAGGCGGCCGGTGAAACGGATGATCTCCCCGCTCCGCTCAGGATCCGGCGCCGCGGTCTTCATCACCTTAGGCCGCACGGTCGCCATCTGAGGCCGGTGATTCGGACAAAGGATCGTCGCCATGACGTTGCCGCCAAAAGCCGGCCGCGTCTGGCGCAAGAGCCCCGTTTCCGGGTCGATGGACAGGCCCGTGCAGTCCGCCGTCAGGCCGGTGTTGACGCGGACAGCGATGCGGGCGGCGAAGTCCCGGCCGTTGTTCGTCGCGCCGTATAAAATGATCTCCGGCTTGTAGCGCCGGATCAGCTGAACGAGGACATCCGTGTAAGCGTCGGTGCGATAGTGTTCATACAGGGGAGCGTCCGCCAGATAAACCTTGTCCGCCCCGTAAGCGAAACACTCGGCGGTCAGCGCTTCCACGCCGCTGCCCAGAAGTACGCCCGCCAGTTCCGCCCCGCGCTCATCGGCCAGTTTGCGGCCTTCGCTCAGCAGTTCCAGCGCAACCTGGTCGATCCGGCCTTCATGCTGCTCGATAAAGACCCATACTCCCCGGTAATCCTGGATTTTGACCGGCGCGGCCTTGCGCGGCTGGCGGATCAATTCGATGGCTTTATGCGGACAAACGCGCACGCAGGCGCCGCAGCTGGTGCATGTTTCCAGCACCGTGGCCAGACCGCCCTTTATTTCCAGCGCGCCGAACGGGCACCGCTCCAAGCAATTGCCGCAGCCGTCGCATAATTCCGCCCGGATTTTCAAACTCATATTTCGACCTCCCTCGTCACTGCGAGGCGCGTAGCGCCGTGGCAGTCCAGTTTTTATAGAATTTCCGCCTGCCGCAATTTACCGATCAGGAGGTCGCACAGGGCGTCCTCGCTTGGGGCCTCAAGCATTTCGCTGTGCAATTGGGTTTCCGGGGTGAAGATCTGCATCACCTGAGTGGGCGAGCCGTTCAGGCCGATCTTTTCCTCCGGCGCTTCGATATCCGCGGCGCTCCATTTCGTAATTTCCGTCTGCTGCGCCAGCACGGAACCACGGACGCTGGGATAGCGGGGCTCGCCGACCGTCTTTTCCACGGCCAGCAGCGCCGGCGTTTTCGCGCGCACCAGTTCGTAACCGCCGTCGCAGACGCGTTCCACCAGCAGATGATCCGCGTGGACCTCTTTGATTTTCTGCACGTTCGTGACCTGCGTCAGCGAGAGATGTTCGGCGATGCCCGGCCCGACCTGAGCCGTGTCTCCGTCGATAGCCATTTTGCCGCAAAAGATGAGATCGGCGCCGATTTTCGCGACGGCCCGGGCCAAAGCGAAGGAAGTGGCGAGCGTATCCGCGCCGGCAAATGCCCGGTCGCTGATCAGCACGGCCGCGTCGGCGCCCATGGCCAGGCATTTGCGCAGAGCCGTCTCCGCCTGGGGCGGGCCCATGCTCAGCGCCGTCACCCGGCCGCCGTGTTCCTCCCGGAAGCGCAAAGCGGCTTCGACGGCGCATTCGTCAAAGGGATTGACGATGCTGGGCACCCCGTCCCGAATCAAGGTGTTCTTCACCGGATCAATCTTTACTTCGGTCGTATCCGGCACTTGTTTGACGCATACCACGATCCGCATAGATTATCCTCCTGCTAAAATGATTTTTAATTAGAACTTCAGGCAAAACCGCGCCGACAATGAGAGCGTGCATGTTACGCCGGCAATTTTCAAATTTTGAAAATTATTATGTTACTTTTTTCTCATATGCGTGTGACATTGCGATTTTAACCTTCTACAGTATATCACTGCCATGATAATTTGTGAATATTTGTGATTATTTAATCTTTCACAAACCTTAAATCTTAAACCTGTCGTCTCACCAGTATTTTTCCGTCACCAGTTTCCCTTTGGCCCGCAATTTTTCCGCGATCAGAGCGACCGCCGTCTGGCGCGCCCGCACGCCGATCTGTTTGAACAGGATCTCTTCATGAGCGTCGTTCACCGCCTTGCCGATCATGAGATGGATCACGTCCGCCCTGTTCAGCATCAGGCAAAACCGTTCCACGACAGAATCCTCGCCCAGCGCCTCCTCCGGTTCATCAATAATATTGTAAACCTGATTCAGCGTGACGGCGCCTTCCGCCGCCAGATCCACGCCGGCGACGGAATACTCCGGCGGGCTGGCAAAAGATGAGCCGGCTCTCAGCACGTCGATCCGGCGCCCGGATTCCCGCGCCACGATCTCGGCGGTGGTGGAGCCGCAGATCACTTTTTGCCCCGGCGCGGCCCAAAAAGCCGCCGCGCAGTCACGGTCCAGGCCCGGCCGGGAAGGAGGGCCGGTCAGCATGGTCAGCTCCCGCGCCTCGCGGCAATGCAGGAGGGCGCAAGTCGTGTCGTCCTCGCAGCGCTCCTGATCAAGACCGCGGCACATGGCCACGATTTTTTCCGGCAATTCCCGCGGATCGAACCCTCTTTTACAGACGCGGCTGATATAACTCGCCGCCCCCTCCGCTCCGATGCCCGTCCCCCAGCCGCGTCCCATGCCGGCCTGCGTGACGCCGTCAGAAAAGAGCAGCAGCGCCTCGCCTAAGCGCAGCCTGCCCGCCGCTTCCCCAATAGTTTCCGCCCCCGCCGCGCAGACCCGCGGCGGCAGGAGGACGGCCCCGGCGGCGCGCAAGAGGACCGCGCCGGGCGCTTCATAGGTGTAGACGGTAAAATGCCCGTCCGGCAGGATCGCCGTGATGATAAAAGCGGAAAAAGGGATGTCTTCCCTCCGGGCCAAATGCATGGAATCGGCGACGGTCTCGCTTGTCCGGCGGGCGGTCACGCCGCGGCGCAGAAGTTCTTTTATCCGGCTCAGACAGGTGATAGCGGCAATATTCGCGTAAACCCCCGAACCGATCCCGTCGCAGAGAATAAAATACGTGCCCGCGGCCGTCCGTTCACAGGCGCAGACGTCGCCGCAGACGCTCTGGCCGGTTTTCGCCTCCTGACTGAGGTAGTCCTGAAAAAAATTCATGACCGTTTTACTGTTCATAAAGGTTGATCAAGGCGCATCCGCTTGGTCAAAACAGCTAGCGAAGCGGCCATATCCTCGTTTTTTACCACGATCCGCTCCGGTGTTTTCAGGTTGACCGGGGCAAAATTCCAGACGGCGAGAATGCCGCCCGCGATCAGAGTGTCGCAGACGCCCTGAGCAAAAGCGGACGGCACGGTGATGATGCCGATGCGGATGCTGAGACGGCGGCACAGATTCGCCATTTTTGCCGCGTCCATGACCGCTTTGCCGTTGATCGTCCGGCCGATGAGCCGCGGATCGTTGTCAAAGGCGACGACGATCTTCAGTCCGTAACTGGCAAAATTTTCATAAGAGAGCAGCGCCTGCCCCAGATGTCCCGCTCCGACCAGCGCCGCGTCCGAGGAGTTGTCGCGGCCGAGAAAATGTTCCAGATCGGCGACGAGCTCCCGTGTGACATAGCCGACGCGGGGCCGCCCGCCGCGGCTGACGGCGGCCAGATCCTTGCGCACCTGAATGTCGCTTAACGCCAATTCCGCAGCGATGCCGGCGGCGGAAACATTAAGGGGCCCGCCTTCCGGCAGCTGCTGCAGATAGTTCAGGTATCGGGTCAGGCGATTGTACGCAGGCAGGGAAATAGGCGTTTCTTTCAAAAATGATCACAACCTTTTTTCGGTGTTCTTATGATAAAAATTATCGATAATATTTTATCAATAACACTTTAGCAAATACCCCCGCCTTTGTCAAGCGGCCCAGCATGAAGCCGGAATGACACAAATTTGTCGCACCCGTTTTTGCATCGCTGTTGACTTCACACATGTAATTGTGTAGAATATCACACATAGAGAGGAGGCTGTTGATATGGCCACTAATTTATCAATTGACACGGAGTTGTTGGACACCGCTTTAAAAGCCGGCGGATTGAAAACAAAGAAGGACACGGTAAACCTCGCGTTGAAGGAGTTCATTAGAAAACGTAAAACAGCGGAAATTTTAACCTTGTTCGGCACAATAAAATATGACAACGACTATGATTACAAGGAAGCGAGGCGGCGATAAACGAAGAAGAACCCTGATCATCAAGGGTTCTTTCTCATAACGAGCTGTATGGCTCGCGCGTTTTAAATATGGTAGCAGGGGAGGGAATCGAACCCTCGGATGAGCGGGTATGAACCACTTGCCTTAACCGCTTGGCTACCCTGCCATGGCTCCCCGAGCAGGACTCGAACCTGCAACCTACCGGTTAACAGCCGGTTGCTCTACCATTGAGCTATCGAGGAAACTTTACATAGTGTATCACGCTTTTCCCGCTTGCGCAATAGCCGGAAGAGGATAGGACGAATATTTTTGGCAATTACCTTTGCTTTACAATTCGCCGTTTCGCGTGTACAATATGGTAAAGAGCGAAAGCTCTGACGACAGCGTGGCGGAGGGGATAAAATGTTTACGGGCAGCGAACTGAGAGAAATGTTTCTGCGATTTTTCGAGAGCAAAGCGCATACGCGGCAGCCAAGCGCTTCGCTGATACCGCGGGACGACCCGACTTTGCTTTTGACCGTGGCCGGCATGGTTCCGTTCAAACCGTATTTTATGCGGAAAGTGGAACCGCCGTTCAACCGCGCCGCCACGAGTCAGAAATGCGTGCGGACCCCCGATCTGGAAATAGTTGGGAAAACAGCGCGTCATCACACCTTTTTCGAGATGTTGGGAAATTTTTCCTTCGGGGATTATTTCAAAAAAGACGCGATCCACTGGGCCTGGGAGTATGTGACTGCTGTGCTGCGCATAGCGCCGGAGCGCCTGTGGGTGACTATTTACCCCGGAGACGAGGACGCCCGCGCTTTTTGGCTGAGCGAAACCTCGATCCGGCCGGAGCGCGTGCTGACGGATGAGACGAATTTTTGGGCGGCGGGGCCGACCGGGCCTTGCGGACCCTGCTCGGAAATATATGTGGATCAGGGCGAGGCGCGGGGCTGCGGCCGGCCGGAATGCGCCGTCGGCTGCGAATGTGACCGCTATCTGGAAATATGGAATCTGGTGTTCATGCAGTACAGCCGCGACGAGCAGGGAAAACTGACGCCGCTGCCCAAGCAGAATATCGATACGGGCATGGGGCTGGAGCGCATCGCTTCCGTCATGCAAAACGCGGACACGAATTTCGACACCGATCTGTTCCAGCCCCTCATCCAAGAAACGGCGGCGCTGGCGGGAACGCGCTACAAAGCGGACAAACAGACGGACATGGCGCTGAAAGTGGTGGCCGACCACGCGCGGGCCGTGTGTTTCATGCTGGCGGACGGCATCTATCCCTCCAGCGAGGGGCGCGGTTACGTTCTGCGGCGGATCCTGCGCCGCGCCGTCCGCTACGCCAAACTGCTCGGCGTCGCTGGGCCTTTTCTCGAACGGCTGTACCAAGTCGTCTTGGACGGCTACGGCGGTTACTACGGCGAACTGCGGGAAAACGGGGATTTTATCCTCAATCATTTGCGCATGGAGGAAAAGAATTTTCAGGCCACGCTCGAACAGGGAACGGCCATTTTGCAGCAGAAAATGCGGGAATTGCAGGCCGGCGGCGGGGCGGCCCTGAGCGGCGCGGACATGTTCAATCTGTATGAAACTTACGGATTCCCGCCGGAATTAACGGCGGAAATGCTGGAGGAGCAAAATTTGACCGCGGACATGGAGGGATTTCACGCCGCGGCGGAGGAGCATCGCCGGCAGGCGCGGGATCAGTCCAAACAAATGCGGGCCGCGGAGGAAGACCCCGTCTTGCTCGAAAATTCACTCCGGTTCAAGGCGACCCCTTTTGTCGGGTACGCGCTGTATAAGGCGGACACGGAAATAGAAGCCCTGTTTGACCAGAGCGAGCTGACCGAGCTGCGGGAGGGGGAAACGGCCTGGTGCGTGCTGCGGCAGACGCCGTTTTTCGCGGAAAGCGGCGGCCAGATTTCGGATACGGGCGTGATCACCGCCGGCGAAACTGTGGCGGAGGTGACGGAATTGCGCCGGCTGCCGTCCGGGACGGTTTTGCATAAGATCGCCGTACAGGCGGGAAAACTGCGCGCCGGCGACAAGGCGACCGCGCAGGTGGACGAGCGGGAGCGGCGGGCGGTATCCCGCAACCACACGGCCACGCATCTCTTGCACCGGGCCTTGCGGGAAGTGCTGGGCGATCATGTGCGGCAGGCCGGCTCGCTCGTGACTCCGGAGCGTCTGCGCTTTGATTTCACGCATTTCGCCGCGCTGACGCCGGAGGAACTGCGCGCCGTGGAAACACGGGTCAACGACGTCCTGCTGCGGGCGATGTCCGTGCGCACGCGGGAGATGCCGCTGGCGGAAGCTAAGGCTCAGGGCGCGGCGGCGCTGTTCGGCGAAAAATACGGGGAAACCGTGCGGGTCGTGTGCGCCGGCGGCTACAGCAAGGAACTGTGCGGCGGCACCCATGTCACCAACACCGGCGAGATCGGTATTTTAAAAATATTGAGCGAAAGCGGCGTAGGGGCCGGATTGCGCCGGATCGAGGCGGCGACCGGGTTTGGGACGCTTGAATACGCGGAAAAAATGGAGCGGGAGATCGCGGAAGCGGAGCAGATACTGAAGGCCGGGCCGCGCGAGCTGGGAAAAAGGGCGCTGGCCGCCGTCGCGGAGATCAAGGAGCTGGAGCGGGAGGTGCAGCGCCTGCAGGCCCGGCTGACTGGGCAGGAAGCGGACGCGCTTCTGGGGCAGACGAAAGATGTGGGCGGCGTCACGGTGCTGGCGGCCCGCGCCCAGGCCCGCGACATGGAAACTTTGCGCAAAACGGCCGATATGCTGAAAGACCGCTGGCGCGCCGCCCGGCAGAGCGGAGTTATCGTCTTGGGCGCGGCGGAAGGCGGCAAGGTCAATTTGGTGACGGCCGTGCTGCCGGAAGGACTGCGCGGTCTGCACGCCGGGAAACTGATCAAGGAAGTAGCCGCGCTCACCGGCGGCGGCGGCGGCGGCCGCGCGGATATGGCGCAGGCCGGCGGCAAAGACCCGGCGAAGCTGGTGGAAGCGCTGCTCAAAGCGCCGGACATCGTGGCGCGGCATTTAGCGGGAGGGTTGAATTGAGTGATTTTGAGGAGACAAAACTGTTTCGCAAAAACAAAGAGGAAGCGTCGCCCGGCGAGATCCTGAGCGAAGTCTATAATTCGCTGCTGGAAAAAGGCTACGATCCGATCAATCAAGTGGTCGGCTATCTGATGTCCGGCGATCCGGCCTATATTACCAGCCATAAGCAGGCCCGGGCGCGGATCCGCAAGATAGAGCGGCACGAACTGCTGGAGGAGCTGGTGCGCAGTTATTTGCGCGAATTGAGGCAGGATTGACGGCGGAGCCGCAGCCGCGCGTCCTGGGGCTTGATTTGGGAACAAAAACCATAGGCGTGGCGGTCAGCGATGTTTTCGGCTGGACGGCTCAGCCTGTCTGCGTGATCCGGCGCGGGCCGCGGGAAATGAGCGAATTGGCGGCGCTGGCCGCTCGCTACGGGGCGGCCCGGTTTTTGCTCGGCTATCCCCGTAATATGAACGGAACTTCCGGCCCCCGCGTCAGGGAGACGGAGGAATTCGCCGCTTTGTTGCGGAAAAAATTTTCGCTGCCCGTGCTTTTTTGGGACGAGCGTCTCAGCACCGTCGCGGCGGAACGCGCCCTCCTGGAAGCGGATTTGTCGCGGGCCAAACGGAAACAGGTGATCGATAAAACAGCGGCGGCTATGATCTTGCAGGGCTATCTGGACAGCCTCTCCGGCCCGGGCGGGAAAAGGGCGCGCCCCCGGCGAAATGAGTTGACTTTGCCGCTTAAAAAGAGTATGATGATGCCAGAAAACGCAATATGCGGGGGAGGTACGGGCATGGCTGACAAGATCAAGCCGGAGCTGACTGAAGAAACGGACGAAGAGGAACAATTGATTGACAGTGTGCTGTTGACTGACGAAGAGGGCGTCGAGCATGAATTTATGCATCTGGAGACGCTCCAAGTTGACGGCGGCACATATTTCGTGCTGCTGCCGGTCGACGCCGAAGATGAAGACGACGAGGAAGACGAAGAAGACGAGGAAATGGAAGCCATCATTTTGAAGCTGGAAAAAAATGAGAAGGGCGAAGAAGTCCTCGTGGATATCGAAGACGATGAAGAATGGGAAAAAGTATCCGACGCCTGGGATGAGTTGGACGACGATGACGACGACGATGAGTGAACCGAAAACGGCTTGATCAAGAATTCTTAGGACTGCCGGTGCGCCAGTTCTTGCAAGGCCCGCAGCGCCGCCGCCGGGTCGGCCTGTCCGAACACGGCGGCTCCGGCCACCAAAATATCGGCGCCGGCCGCCAGCGCCGCCGGCGCCGTCGCGGTGTTGATTCCGCCGTCCACTTCCAGCCGGCAGGCCGGGTTTTCCGCGTGCAGCCACTTGGCGCAGGCGGCTATTTTTGGTAGCATGGCGCCGATGAACGATTGCCCGCCAAAACCGGGATCCACCGTCATCAGGAGTACCAGATCCAGATCCCCCGCCACATGGCGCAGATTTTCCCACGGCGTGGCCGGATTCAGAGCCGCCCCCGCCCGCGCGCCGCAGGCTCTTATCTGCGCGAGCAGACGGTGCAGATGCCGCGCCGCTTCAGCGTGCACGGTGATATAGTCCGCGCCGGCCGCGGCAAAACGCTCAATATGATCCTCCGGGTTTTCCACCATCAAATGCACGTCAAACGGCAGCCCAGTAACGCCGCGCAGCGCCTTGACCGCGTCGGGGCCTATGGTCAGATTGGGCACGAAATGCCCGTCCATCACGTCGATATGCAGCAACTCGCAGCCCGCCGCCTCCACGCGCGCTATTTCCTCGCCCAGCCGCGCGAAATCGGCGGCGAGGATGGACGGGGCGATCATGATATCCATGCGCTCTCCTTTAACACTCAGCGCTCCTGCCAGACTTCCCGCCTGAGCGCGCCGACATAAGGCAGGTTGCGGAAATTCTGGTTATAGTCCAACCCGTAACCGACCAAAAACTCATCCGGCACGGTGAAGCCGCAGTAGTCCGCAGTGATCTCCGCGCCGCGCCGGGACGGCTTATTCAGTAAGGCGGCTATTTTCAGGCTGGCCGGACGGCGGTTATACAGATTTTCGCGCAGATAACGCAGCGTCAGACCGGTGTCGATGATATCCTCCACCAGCAGCACGTCAAAACCCTCGACGCTCAGTTCCAAGTCTTTGAGCATACGCACCGCGCCGGAGGAAACCGTAGAAGCGCCGTAACTGGCCACCGCGATGAAATCATATTGGAGCGGCAGGGCCACGCAGCGGATCAGATCCGCGAGAAAAGGAACGGCGCCTTTGAGCACGCCTACCATTATCAGGCGTTTGCCCGCGTAATCCCGGGTGATCTGCCGGCCGAGCGCGGCGACCCGGCTTTTGATTTTTTCCTCAGGCAGCACTATGGAAGCTATTTCCGCCGGTTGAAATAAATTTTCCAAATCTGTATCACCTTTCCTATTCGTTGACTACCCGCGCTTAAATTCTATCATCATTCAGCGCCAATAACAAGAAAAAATTACCGGAGGACCTAACGCCATGCCCGACAAGGAACAAGTGCTGGCGGCGGCGGCGCGCACGGCGAAAAACATGCGCCGCGCCATCATCAGGATGACGCATCTGGCTCAGGGCGGTCATCCCGGCGGCTGCCTCTCCGCGACGGACCTGCTCGCGACGCTGTACGAGGGTTTTATGCGCGTGGATCCGCGCGATCCGCGCCGGAGCGGCCGGGACTATTTTTTTCTCTCCAAGGGGCACGCCGCCCCCGCTCTCTACGCTGTTCTCATGGAAAAAGGCTTCCTCGACCCCGAGGAAATCACGGATTTTCGCGCCAAGACCGGGCGCCTGCCGGCTTACCCCAGCTGTGAGCTCACGCCGGGCGTGGACATCGCTTCCGGCTCGCTCGGTCAGGGCCTCTCCGTCGCCAACGGCGCCGCTCTGGCCGCGCGCCTGAACGGGACCGACCAGCGCGCCTATGTCATGCTCGGAGACGGCGAGCTGCACGAGGGGCAGGTCTGGGAAGCGATGATGACGGCGGCGCATTTCCGGCTGGCCAACGTCTGCGCCATAGTCGATTACAATAAACTCCAGCTGGACGGCCCGGTCGACGAGGTCAAGACTTTGGGCGACCTGCGGGGCAAATGGGACCGGTTCGGCTGGCACGTCCTGGAAATAGACGGGCATGATCTGAGCGCGATCTACGACGCCTTCGCCGCGGCGCGGGACTGGCGGGAAGGCCCGTCCGTTCTTATCGCTCATACGGTCAAGGGCAAGGGGATCTCGTTTATGGAAGACGAAGTCGGCTGGCACGCGGCGGCGCCGGATGACGAAGAATACGCGGCCGCGATGAAGGAGTTGAGCTGAATTGGCCATGAAAATCGCCCCCCGGGAAGCTTACGGACGCGCCCTAGTGGAGCTGGGCCGGGAAAACGAAGATATCGTCGTCCTGGACGCCGACGTCGCCAAAGCGTCGATGACGGTGCTGTTCAAGGAAGCTTTCCCCGACCGCTTCTTCGATCTGGGAATAGCCGAGTCGGACATCATGGCGACGGGCGCCGGGTTCGCCGTGGCCGGCAAGATCCCTTTTGTCAACGCTTACGCTAATTTTCTCCTCGGCAACGGCTGGGAGCAGCTCCGCCTGTCCGTCTGCTACGCCGGGCAAAACGTCAAGGTCGCCGGGCATAATATCGGCGCCTCCTCCGCCAAGGACGGCCCTACCCATCTGCCGCTGGAGGACATCGCTCTGGCCCGCGTCATCCCCGGCCTGACCGTGCTGGAGCCGGCGGACGCCATAGAGATGAAAAAAGCCGTCCGCGCCGTCGCCGCCCATGCCGGGCCGGTCTATATGCGCGTCGGCCGTATGCCGACGCCGCTCGTCACCCGGGAGGACGATCCTTTTGTCCTTGGCCGGGCCAATATCCTTCGCCCGGGCCGGGACGTGACGATCGTCGCCTGCGGCTGCATGACGGCCAAGGCGCTGGAGGCGGCGGCGGAGCTGGCCGCCGGCGGTCTGGAGGCCGAGGTCGTCAATCTGCACACGATCAAACCGCTGGACGAGAAGACTTTGCTGGCCACAGCCCACAAGACGCGGGCCGTGGTCACGGCGGAAGAGCACAGCACGCGCGCCGGCATGGGCAGCGCCGTGGCGGAGTTTTTGGCCGGCTGCTGTCCCGTGCCCGTGCGCATGGTCGGTTCGCGGGATATATTCGGCATCTGCGCTTCCTATGAGGATATACAGGAGTTTTTCGGCATGACCGCCGCGAAAATTGTCGAAGAAGCGAAGAAAGCCTGTTCTATGCGCGATATTTGAGCGACTGTCGATATTTTTCCGAAAATTTTGTAGAAAAAAGTCTTGTAAACAAGCTTGGTTGTAGTCTATAATAAGAGCAAGTAACTTCCGTTACACCAACATTGGCCTGAAATGAAGGCAAGAAGGGGGAATTGAAGTGGGGGATATTCTAGCCGAAATCTATGAAAAGCTGAATACCTGCGGACGCTGCGGTTTCTGTCATGGGGCGTGCAAAACGTACAAGAAAGACGGAGCGGAATTTTTTGTGGCCCGGGGCAGGGTGCAGTTGATCAAGGCGCTCGCGGACGGCAAGATCGAAGATGATCACGATTACGAGAACGTGATCAACAGCTGTCTGCTGTGCGGGGAATGTGCCATCGCCTGTCCGAGCGGCGTTAAAACGCATGAGCTGGTGCTGGCCGCCCGCCGCGACTACAAGCTGAAAAAAGGGATCCGGCCGTTCTTAAAATCTCTTATCCTCAGCAGCATGACCAAACCCGGCCGTCTGAAATTCGTATTCAACTTCTTTGACGGTTTCGGCAAAAACGCGATGCGCCGTCTGGACGGCATGCAATTCTTCCGCGGCATCGACATGTACACGATGCCGAGTTCCAACAACCCGTTCGTGGCGCAGGTGCCCGAAGTCGTGTCTGTTTCCGCTCCGAAAAAACGAGTGGCCTTTTTCGTGGGATGTTTCATGAATTACGCTTTCGTTTCCTCGGCCCATTCCGTGGTGAAAGTGCTGACCAAAGCCGGCTGCGAAGTGACGGTCCCCAGGGATCAGCCATGTTGCGGCCTGCCGCAGTATGTTTACGGCGATTTCGAGGCGGCGCGGGCTCAGGCGAAAAAAGTGATCGCCACGTTCGGCAAATACGACACCGTCGTGACGGCCTGCGGTTCCTGCGCGTCGATGCTCAAAAAGGAAATGGTGGAACTTTTCCACGACGACCCCAGTTATCTGCCGACGGTCAAGGCTTTCGCCGCTAAAGTATTTGAATTTTCAGAACTCGTCAGCACCCTCGGCATCGAGGACAAACTGCACAGCGATTCCCCGCAGATCGTCACCTATCACGACCCATGTCATCTGGTCCGTTACCTGAAAGTGACGGATGAGCCGCGCAAACTGCTGAAGAGCGTGCCGCGCCTGCAATACAACGAAATGTTTGAGGCCAACCGCTGCTGCGGCGCCGCCGGTCTCGTCATGGCGTTCTATCAGGAGCTCTCGACCAAGATCACGGCGGACAAGGCGGCCAACATCATCGGCAGCGGCGCGGAGACAGTCGCCACCAGCTGTCCGGCCTGTATGCTGAAAATCAACAGCGGTCTGAAACTGAAAGGCTCAAAAGTGCCGGTCAAACATGTCGCGGACGTTCTGGCGGAGGCCCTGCGCGATTAGCCGACCTCGCAATGTTAGGCGGGGCGGGCCGGATCGCCTGCCGCGCCGGGGATTTTAATAACGAAAGGCGGGTAGTAAATGAGTCAAATCGTGGAGCAATTAAAAAGCGTGCTCGGCGCTGAGAACGTGGTTACGAAAGATATGGCGAAATATCTGCGGGGCGGCGAACAGCCGGCCGCTGTCGTGTGCCCGGGAACCGGCGAGGATGTGGCCGCTATCGTCAAAGCCGCCGCTGAAGCCGGCGTCAAAGTCAATGTCGGCGGCAGAGTCGTCGAGACGGCCGGGCTGGCTGGCGGGATCGCCGTCGTCACCCAGCGCATGAACCAGATACTGGAAATCGACAAGGACAACCTGACCTGCTGGGTGCAGCCGGGTATGCTGCACAAGGATTTTTGCGACAGCCTGCTGAAAGAGGGGCTGTATTTCCCGCCTGAGCCTTACGCCGTCGGCACGAGTTCCGTCGCCGGCTGTTTCGGCGTCGGTGACCCCGATTCCAAATCGTTCAGGTATATGCCGCCGCGCACTTATATCATCGCTTACGAGATGGTGCTGCCCACGGGCGAGACCATGAAGATCGGCACCAAATGCATCAAATGCGTTTCCGGCCTTGATCTCATCCACTTCATCTCCGGCACGCGGGCGACGCTCGGCATCCTCACCAAGATCCTCACAAAACTCCTGCCGGCGCCCGTGTGCAAGAGCGCCGTCGTCGCCGATCTGCCCAATATCTCCGCGGCGGCGAAAGCGTTCCTCGCCATCCAGAAACGCCGCCTGTTCGTGGTGCGGGAAAACGCGATCACGGCGAAACTCGGCCAGAATATTTTGAGCGGGGCCAAAGGCGCGGTAGCTTTTGTGGATATCGAGGAATTCCCCAAGGCCAATGTGGAATATGCCAAGATCGTGGAAGCGGAACTGAAGATCGCCGGCGCGACGACGACGAAGATCATCACCGATCCGAAAGAATACGCGGCCACGGAGCTGGGCTGGCTCAAGGCGCGCGAGGCGGTGAACCTGAACGCGAACAAAGTGCGGTTCACGGTGGGCGCCTCCAACGTGGTCAAAGGTCTGGACGCCGCCCAGGGCGTAGTCGGCCCGCTGAACGAAAACGAATTCACGCTCATCGAAGCGCAGCTTGGCAAAATCACCGTCGCCACCGCCAACCCGGACGCGGACGCCGTTAAACTGAATAACGCCGCTATGAAACTGGGCGGCAACGTGTCCGGCCTTCTGGGCAGCAAACTGCGTTGCGACGAATACAGCGACACGGCGATGTTTGACAGCATCACGCAGTTGCTGCATAATATACGTAAGGAGTTTGACCCGAAAGGGATATTGGCTCCCGGCGTCAAATTCTGAGTATTGCTTGACTGACTGATTGAAGAAGGAGGAATTGACATGGCGGTTGCGCAAAAAACTGATCAGGACACTTTAGTTGAAGCTTTGATCAATATTGCCGGCGAACAAGACGTGGTGACCGGCCGGGTGGCCATGTACGCTTATGGCTACGACGCGACGCTGCTTTTCGGCGTGCCGCGCGCGGTGGTGTTCCCGGAATCGACCCAGGAAGTTGTGGATATCGTCAACTACTGCCGCGCCACCGGGGTGAACATCGTTCCGCGCGGAGCGGGCACCAATGAGAGCGGCGGCACGATACCCGTGGACAACTGTATCATCATGAACTGCTGTCGCATGAAAAAAGTTCTCGAGGTCGATCTCGACAACTATGTGGCCATCATCGAGCCTGGCGTCGTTAATTATGATATCCAGGAGATGTTGGCAAAATATGGGTATTATTATCCGCCCGATCCGGCCAGCTATAAAGCCTCGACCATGGGCGGCAACGTCGGTGAGTGTTCCGGCGGACCGAAATGCTTCAAATACGGCGTGACCCGCGATTATATTTACGGCATGGAGTTTGTCACTTCCGACGGCAAAGTGCGCTGGGTCGGCGGCCGTGATTTTTGCAGCGAGCCGTTTTATGACCTCACCCGCATCATGTGCGGATCCGAGGGGACCCTCGGTTATATGACTAAATTCGCCATCCGGATAGAACCCATCCCTGCGGCCAAACGCACGATGCTGGCTTTTTACAACGAGCCGGTCGACGCGGCCCAGTCCGTGGCCGATATCGTGGCGGCGGGCATCGTGCCGACCACGCTGGAGATGATGGACAATCTCATCATCAACACGGCGGAGGACGCCACGGGCGCCGGACTGCCGCGCGACGCGGGCGCCATGCTGATCATCGAGGTGGACGGCCCGGCTTACGGCGATTTGGACGATCAGGTCAAAACGATCACGGAAGTCGTGAAAAAAGCCAAACCGAAACAATTCAAAATAGCGACGACAGCGGCCGAGGTGGACGCCTGCTGGCTGGCCCGCCGCGTGGCTATCGGTTCTGTGGCGCACAGAGCGCCGTCGTATTCCATGCAGGATATCACGGTGCCCCGTTCCAAATTCCCGCAGGCCGTGGCCGGTATTGTGCAAACATCCAAGGATTATGACCTGGACATCGGTATTCTGGCTCATGCCGGCGACGGCAACTTCCATCCGCTCGTCCTCTTTGATCAGAGGAACAAGGAGCAGAGCGAGCGCGTGCATAAGGCGGAAGCCGCTTTGGTGAAGATGGCCCTGGATCTGGGCGGCACGATGAGCGGCGAGCACGGGGTCGGACTTTTGAAAAAACCTCTGCTGCCCAACGAGTACGAACCGGTGACCATGGGCGCTTTCCGCAATATCAAGCGCGCGTTTGACCCGATCAACCGGATGAATCCCACGAAGATCTTTGATCTGTAATATCCCGCGGATGCGGCAAACCCGGCGCTTGCACCAGCGCCGGGTTTGTTGCGCTTAGAGCGGCGGAGGGCGGCGTGAGTGATAAGAGCGAACCGGAGACCACAGAGACCACGGTCCTCATCGGCCAGGTGTTAAAACCGCGAGGCCTCAAGGGGGAACTGAAAGTATATCCGCTGACAGACGATCCGCGGCGGTTTTTGGCGCTGGGGGAAGTCACGCTCCGCGGCGGCGGGACCGAGGAAGTTCTCTCTGTGCGGCAAGCGGTGGCCGGAGACGGCAAGATGGTTTACCTGACGCTGGCCGGTATCGGCAGCCAAGAAGCGGCGGCGAAATACCGCGGTTTTGAGGTGCGCGTCCCCCGCGCCCAGGCGGCGCCGCTCGCGCCGGGGCGCTGGTACTATTATGAGCTGGAGGGGATGGATGTTTTCGACGGCGGCGTTTGGCTGGGCAAACTGGAACGGATCCTGGAGACCGGGGCCAATGATGTTTACATAGTGCGGGGCGGAGCGGGGGAGATCTGCGTGCCGGCGCTGAAGACGGTGGTGCGGCGGGTAGACGTGCCGGGACGGCGCATGGATGTGGATCTGCCGCCCGGTTTGCGCTGAAAAAGGCCCGCGATGAAGTTTACGATTTTTACGCTGTTTCCGGAGATGTTCGCCCCGACGGAGGTCAGTATGCTGAAAAGGGGGCGGGACGCCGGTCTCATCTCCTTTGAGCTGATAAATTTCCGGGACTATGCCGTGAGCCGGCACAAAAACGTCGACGACACGCCTTACGGCGGTGGCGGCGGCATGATTTTGAAACCGGAGCCGCTTTACGCGGCGCTGGCCGCCTTGCCGCCGCCCGCCGGCGTCAGGCGGACGGTGCTGCTCACCCCTCAGGGCGAACTGTTCACGCAGCGCCGGGCCGCCGCTCTGGCCGCCTATGACGAACTAGTCCTCTTTTGCGGACATTATGAGGGTTTTGACGAACGCGTCCGCGCTCTGGCGGACGAGGAGATATCCATCGGCGATTACGTGCTGACCGGGGGCGAATTGGCCGCCCTGGTGCTGGTCGACGCCGTCTCCCGCCTGGTGCCTGGGGTCCTGGGGCAAAAAGAAGCGGCCGACGCGGATTCGCACGCCGGCGACGGGTGGCTGGAATACCCGCATTACACGCGGCCGCCGGTTTTTGCCGGACAAAGCGTGCCGGAGGTGCTTCTCTCCGGACATCACGCCACCGTCGCCCGCTGGCGGCGTAAGGAGAGCCTACGGCGCACGTTTTTACGCCGGCCCGATCTCATCCCCGGCGCCCTGGAGCTGACGCGGGACGGAAGGGTAGCGCCACTCGGGAAAACAGTCCTCTGGCAGGAGGGTGATCACGCCATATTAGAGGAACTGGCGGCGGAAGAAGAAATCATCCGCCGCTGCCGCCCGCTGTGGCAGCGCTAAACAGAGTGGATACGAGGGAGTGGGGAGAGGAGAGAGACTACTAGAGAGGAGAGAGAAATGACGGCGGCAAAAAATTCTGTCAAGATCAAGTGAAAATGTCACCCCCAAAGCCCGTTAATTATCGCTTTAAAGTGTCACCCCCCTTACCCAAAATATTTGTTCTGTTGTTGATACATTGGTGACAAGGACCGGTCGCTCGCCGCGGGGCAGCCCCTGCCACGTCTGGCAGGGGCAAACACCAGCTTATTGGGTCGATGTGCTTGTCAAGGCGCTTTCGCGGCATATCCTCGCCGGCCTGGAAGGCCGGTTCCGGTATTCCACGGTCGCCTTGACAAGCTCCGTTACTCCAGCGCTTTT
>JAISAH010000077.1 GCA_031266805.1 Gracilibacteraceae bacterium | reverse complement strand
GGCAAATAAAATAAAAATAGAAATTAAGTTAAGGAAATAAAAAATCAATGGAAAAATGCCCTCCGCCATCCATGGCTCCGGGCAAGAAAAATTACGGCACATAACAGGACTGTTTACGCTTCGCCGCCGGTAGGCGGCTCGGGGTTCCGTTCGCCTAGGTCATTCCGCTACGCTCCATTCCCACGGCTCACTTCACCCACATTTTGTCGGCCCTGGTCTTTGTTGTTCGGGGAATTGGACAAAACACCTTGGCTAAAGACCCAAACAATACTGGAGAGATATTGAGTTCAGTTGTCGTCAGTCGACATACCTCAAGGAGTATCTCGGACAGGGAACAGGGCGAGCAGGGTAAGAGGGTATTACCCCTCGCCCTGCTCGCGTTTATGGTACACTGGCAAGCCCGTCCCTCCTATCACGCTCCGGGCGGGGGAAGCGGATCGGGCCAGCCGGCGTAGGTCTGCGCTATATCGGCGAAGCGCCGCGCCTCTGGCCCGGACACCGTCAGGGCCAGATCCCTCCAGTTTCGGCGGCGCACGGCCACCAGCGCCCAGTCGGCGGCGGCGCCGCGGATAGAGTCGGCGGCGCCGGGCTCGCCTTTTGTCCACAGCCGGCCGGAAGGCAGAGTAAGTTCCAAGTACAGCGGCGTTTCCGCGAGCGGCAAATTATTGATGCGGTAAGCGTTGGGCCGCGCCTGCCACGACAGGAAAAGCGTACTCGTGATGCGGTCTTCCACGAGAGGAGGCAGGCCCAGGGCGTCGCAGATGTCAACGGAATGGGCCCATAACTCCATCAGACGCGCCGAAGCCAGAGACTTAGCCGACATAGGCAGGCCGGGCGCCCACGGGACGCGCTCTTTGGGGTTTTTGTCATACAGAGCGGCGTCCATGCGGGTGCGCACCTCCCGCCACCAGTCCAGCGCCTGAGCGGGGGACATTTCGCCGCGTTCTTTTACCTGACGGACGTACTCGTCCTGCTCCGATTCGGCGGAAATCGCCATCAGGTCCGTGGCTTCGCCGCGCAGCAGTTTCAGCGCCGCATAGTCAAAAAAAGCGATATGGATGATGCTGTCCTTGATATTCCAAGGTTCGTACCGGTATTCGCGCGCCCATTCCGCGGGGCTCAGATTGGCGACCAGACGATCCGCGGCCGCTTGCTCGGCGACCAGATCACTTACGATCTCTTTCATCACAACCCGCCTACTCCGCGCTTTCGCGCGGCAGTTTTTGTCCCAGTTTGATGGTCAGCGGCACGCAGACGGTGAAGATCGCGTAGAGGATGATGGCAAAAACAAAGCAGCCCTCGTATCTGCCGCCCGAACGGTCTATGATCTGGGCGTAGACAAGAGAGGAGATCGAACTGGCCACGCAGGTGGCGACCGAAACATTGGCGAATATCTGAGCGAAATTTTTGCCGCCGAAGGCGGATTCTACGACTATGGGCGGCACGACGGTCAATCCGGCGTAACCGAAACCGTAAATGAGAATACTGGCAAAGAATAAAAAAGTGCTGGTCGTGCCGAGCGTGAGAAAGAGAAGGCAGCCGAGCAGGCCGAAACAGCCGCAGGCGACGCCGGTGAAGACCGCGTTTTTGGAAATGTCGCGGATAAAACCGAGAATGAATTTGCCGGCTACGCCGCCGACCATGATACAGGAGGCGGCCAAGCCGATAATGGCCGGATCGAATTCGCGCGCCGCGGCCAAACCGGCGATACGCTGATTGATCGAAGCGGTGGAGACAAGGCAGGAAACCATCAAAATCGCCAGCCAGAAAGGCGCGGAAGCCAGAGCGGAACTGGCCTTGACCCCGGACAGCGCGGCGGCGCCCGATGTGCTGGCGGCGGCTTCGCCGCCCCAGGGCTGCACTCCCTTATCCTTGGGAAACTTGCGCACGAGAGCCAGCGTGAGCGGAATGACGACGACGGCGACTATGATAGCTATGGTGAGACGCACGTTGCGCCAGCCGTACGCCGCGATCTGCTTCGTGATGATCGGGTTGCAAACAGCCGGCACGATATTGACAAAGCAGGCGGCCAGACCCAGCGCCACGCCTTTTTGCACCGTAAACCAGTTGTTGATCATCATGGGGATGGGGATATACATAAGCATGCCCCCGAGGATGCCGGTGATAAATCCGTAAACATTCCACTGCCAGACGGAGGTATAAAAGGCCGACCAAATATGAGTCAGGCACCAGACCAGCGCCACGCCGGCCAGCAGGTAGTGGGTCTTATTGTAGGAACTGTAGATTTTGCCCGCTATCGGCGAAAAAATACCGGCCACGATGGGAAAAATCGTCATGAAAAAGGACGTCTGCGTTATGCTCCAGCCCATTTCCGCGGAAACCGGCGCGTAGTACAGACCGACGGTGTTGCCCATGAGACCGAAGACCAGTCCGGACCAAAAGAGGGCGCTGACCGCGACTACCCAAGGATAGTAGCTTTTGTTCCCAATATTTTCCATTTTGCGAGATCCTCCTTATTTATTGATGACGCCGGTCTCGTACAGACGGGCGATGTCCGCCGCGCTATATTCCAATTCCTGTAAAATATCCTCGTTGTCTTCGCCGTACCGGGGTCCGCCGCGATAGATCCGGCTGGGATTATTCTGGAAAAAAGGGATGGCGTTGACGCCCAGGACTTCTTTTTCCGTGCCGGGATCCAGCCAGGAGGTAAAAGTTCCGCGCGCCAGATAGTGAGGATGGTTTTTCATCATCTCGTAAGTCATGACGGCGCTGCACGGTATTTGCAGAGCGTTGAGGGCCTCGTTCACCTCTTCCGCCGTATGGGCGGCGCAGTAGGCGCTCATGGCGGCGCGGATTTTTTCCCCGCGCGGATGATCGTCCCGGTTGACGACGCCGTGCGGTTCGGCAAAATCCGGATCGTCACCGAGGCCGATCAATTTTTCTAATTTTTGGAAAATAACGGCGCCGCCGATGGCCGTCATGACAAAATTGCCGTCCCCGCATATTTGCACATTCGGCAGGGCGCAGACCGCGTTGCCGTAGATACCCATGCGCGGCGCCTGCAGACCGCGGTTCAGCCCATCCATCAGGTAATCGGCCTGAATACGGGCCATCGCCTCAAACTGGGTGACGTCAATGCTCTCGCCCCGGCCGGTCTCCCGGGCGCGGTACAGGGCGGCCAGCGCGGCCCAGGCCGTGAATAAGGCCGTAACATAGTCGCAGGTATAAGGCTTGACCGGCAGCGGCTCTTCCGGCGCGCCGTTCACCGCGAGAAAACCGCTGAAAGCCTGACCGATCGGGTCATAGGAGGCGCGGCTCACATAGGCGGGATCGCCGGTTTGCCCATAGCCGGAAATATGGGCGACGACCAGACGGGGATTGATTTCCCATAGCGTCTCGTCCGGCAGATCCCATTTGGCCCAGGCGCCGCCCTTTGAGGACTCGACCAGGACGTCGCTCCGCTCGATCATTTTTTTCAGGATAATTTTGCCTTCCGGCGCGCGAATGTTCAAGGCGATGGTGCGGTTGTTCCGGCGCTCGACTGTCCAGCAGTCGCCGATACTGCGCAGCATGTCCCGGGCCGCGGCGCTCTCGACGCTGACGACGGAGGCCCCCTGTTCGGCAAACAGGCTGCAGGCCGCCGGACAGGCGATGGCCGTACCGACGCTTAAAACTTTTACCCCCTGTAGATTACCGAATACCGGTATTTCGCTTTGTTTCATTACTCCTCCTTCCGCCGCTGCTTTGGCGGCGCTTACTCTCCGGCGTCAACATATCAGTGCAAGATTTATGCCAGTAATATGGCCGCCGGTGAATTATTTCGCGGGGCGCCGCAAATGACGAAAGTTCAGGCGCTGAAAAAAACGGGAGCGTTCGCCGGCGGTAATTTTCGCGGGCAAAAACTGAACAAACTGTTCAATTTTTGCCTGTCAAAGGGTTATCATCCGCCGGAGCGCTTTGTTTTTGACGGAATTTTTGCTATACTTTAATGGACACCTCTAAAGTAACATAAGATCCGGCAAGGCGCCAGAGACGGGAGGGGTTGCTTTGAGCTACAATCAGGAAAAAATGCGGGAAGCTTGGAAGACCTATGTCAGCCAGAATATCGTCCTGAAGACGGTGCGGCCGGAGATCGCCCGCTCCTGGCGGCGCTGCCGGGCGAGCGGGCTGGATCCGTGGTCCGCCGGCTTTCCCCGCCACGACAAGGAACTGCTGGCCAAAAAACAGACGGAAAACCAGGGACTGCTCCGGGCGGCCGAGCCGATACTAGAGTTCCTGATGGCGCTGTTCAATTGTAATATCAGCCTGAGCGACAGATCCGGCTTTGTGTATAAATTCGTCTCCCCCTTTTCGGTTTACACGCGCACATACGGCACTTTTCAGCACGAGGCGGCCGTGGGCAACGGCAACGTCACCATCGCCCTGCGGGAAAAAAACCCGGCGCGGGTGGACGGTTACGAGCATTACCGGGCGGTGGCTCACAATTATTCGGGCGTCAGCGCCCCGCTCTTTCAGGGCGGGGATTTCATGGGCCTGCTGAATATGAACGATCCTTTCCGCCTCTTGCCGGACTCGGCCCTGCGCTGCTGTCAGACGGCGGCGGCCGCCGCCGTCGGCTGTTTTGCCGCCGCGGATCAGCCGGAATTCACGCTGTGGAACGCTCTGGCGGAGCAGACGCCGGAGGCCGTGCTGGTACTGGACAGGCGGGGGCGGATCCGGGCGGCCAACCAAGTTTGGCGGCGGGCGTTTTCCGGGGAAACGGATCCGATCGACCGGAGTTTGGGGGATTATGTGTCCGATAAGGCAGATCTGGCCGCTGTCCGCCATGGGCGGAGCAACCGGCCCGGGACGCCGGTATTCACCGGCCGGACCGGGGAGGCGTTTTGTCTGGCGCGCCGATTCGTCATGCCTTTGCCGGAGGAAGAACACGTCGTCCTCGTGCTGACGGCGGGCGGGGGCAGACCGCGGGTCATGCCCGGTCCGCCCCCGGAGCGTCCGGATTATGTCGGGGAAAGCCCCGCCTGGCAAAAAGTGGACGCGGCGGTGCAGAAGATCTCCGCCCGGCCGACCGGGGTCCTCATCCTCGGCGACACCGGCACGGGCAAAGAAGTAGTAGCCCGGGCCATCCACCGCCGCAGCGGGCGGCCGGGGCCTTTTGTGCCGGTCAATTGCGGGGCCGTCCCCAGGGAATTGCTGGCCAGCGAGCTGTTCGGCTATGAAGGCGGCGCTTTTACGGGCGCTCGCTCCGCCGGCGCCGCCGGCAAGGTGGAATACGCCGAAGGCGGCACCTTGTTTTTGGACGAGATCGGGGAGATGCCGCCCGACATGCAGGTGGTCCTGCTGCGAGTGCTGCAGGAGCAGACGGTGACTCGTCTCGGTTCGCAAAAGATCCGTAAACTTAACGTGCGCGTTATCGCCGCGACGAACCAGAATCTGGAACAATTGATCGCCGAAAAGAAATTTCGCCGCGATTTGTACTATCGGCTGAGCGTTTTTGAAATCAGACTGCCTCTGCTGCGGGAACGCGCGAGCGATATTCCGCTCTTAGCCGCCTATTTTAACGATATGCTGGCGGCGCGCTTCCATCTGACGCCTAAACCTCTGCCGCCGGACATACTGCACCTGTTCGCCCGTTACCCCTGGCCGGGCAATGTGCGCGAAATGCGCAACGCCGTTGAGCGCCTGCTCATCATGTCGGAAAACGCGCCGCCGAATATTGATTTTCTGCCCGCCGCTCTGGCGGATTTCGCGGCGGCGGCCGCGCCGGGGCTGGAAGGAGCGCCCATGCCCTCGCCGCGCCTGCTGACCCGGGAACAAATATGCCGGGCTCTGGAAAAACACGGCGGCAATCTGTCGCACGCCGCCAAAGAGCTGCATATCGCGCGTAACACTTTGTACCGGAAAATTGAACACTTTGATATAAAACTGAAGGTTTCCGTCAAGAACGACTGACGGCGGTCCGGGCGGACGAACGCGCGCCGGTTCAGGGCCGGCGTGTTTTTGGCGCGCTTTTTTTTGGCGCTGGCACATAATTTGCTAAGAATACAGGCGAGACTTATTTACCGACACTTCCTAAAGGAGGGCATTATGACGGAGCAGTTTCCCCTGTTGAGCGCCCCGCTGCGATTGAGAAACAGAGTATTGAAAAACCGCCTTATGACGACTTCCATGTCGCCGGGCCGCGGTTATGTGGACATGGACGGCACGGCGCAGCCCCGTTTTATCCATTATTTGGAAGAGAGGGCGCGCGGACAAGTGGCGCTGATCTGCCAGACCGTGGCCATGTTCCCGCGCCGCCCGGATCAGCAGGACCATCTGTACCCCCTGCCGATCGCCTTCGCCGAAAGCGATCTGCCTAACCTGCGGCGGATGGCCGAAGCCGTACACAGACATTCCGGTCTGCTCGCCGGCCAGCTTTACGCCGTCCACGACTGGAAGGCGGCGGCGGAAGACCGGGAAGAACACTGGGGCCCCTCCGATGTGCCGGTGCTGAAAAACTCCCCGCCCATCCGCGTCATGAGCCAAGAGGATATCGCCGTTTTCCGGCGGCACATGACGCGCAGCGCCTTGCTCTTGCAAGAAGCGGGCTGGGACGGGGCGGAGGTCATGGCCGGCGTCGGCGGCATCCTGAACCGGTTTCTCTCCCGGGCCACGAACAAGCGGGAGGACGAGTATGGCGGCAGTCTGCCAAACCGCGTCCGTCTGACGACGGAGGTGATCCGCGATCTGCGGGCCGCCTGCGGCGAAGATTTTATCATCACCGTGCGCTGGTCGCCGGTCGAATACATCCTGGGCGGGCATGAAATTACCGATTCACTGGCGGTGGTCCCTTATCTGGAAGAAGCCGGCATGGATCTGCATAATCTGGCGGTCGGCTGGCATGAATCATCCGTGGCGCTGACCACGAAGGACGTGCCGGACGGCCATTGGGCCTGGATAGCGGCGGCGATAAAATCCGTAGCTCGTCTGCCCGTGGCTCAGGGTTATCGGATGACCGATCCCTGGGTCATGGAGGAGATCCTGCGGCAGGGCAAGGCGGATGTAATCGCCGGTCTGCGCTACAATATTGCCGATCCGGAATTTCCGCGCAAAATCATGGAAAACCGGCCGCAGGAAATAAAACGCTGCATTACCTGCTGCCGCTGTATCGACGACGCGGTCAGCGCCGGCCGACCCCTGAACTTTTGCGGCGTCAATCCGCGGATGGGGCCGGAGCTGGACGAATCGCCGCCCCCCGCCGCCGCCCCCCGCAAGGTCGTCGTCGTCGGCAGCGGGCCGGCCGGTCTGGCCGCCGCGGTGACCGCTTTGGAGCGCGGACATCAGGTGACTGTGTACGAACGCGGGCCGCGGCTGGGCGGCTGTCTGCTGCTCAGTTCCGTCTTCAGCCCCACTTATGAACTGCTGCTGCAATACTATAAACAGTATTTGGCGGCGCGTCCGGATATCCGGCTCCGTCTCAACACGCCCTTTACCCTGGAATTGCCGCGCCTTCTGGAGGCGGACGCCGTGATCATAGCGGCGGGCGGGATTCCGATCGCTCTCGGCGCGCCCGGAGCGGAGCGGGACAACGTAGTGCAGTCGCATGATTTTCTCAGCCTGCTAAGCGGGCGGGCGCCGCGCAGCTCCAGCCCATGGCGGAACTTTATGTGGCGGAGCGGGGCGATATTTTTGCGCTTCTGCTACACGCCCGCTCTGGCCCGGAAATTTATGGCGCGCGTGTCCTGGCCGCTGGGCCGCAAGTTGGCCGTCGTCGGCGGCGGGCTGCCCGGCTGTGAACTGACGAAGGAAATGATGAAACACGGGCGGGAGATCACGCTGCTGGAAGAAGGCAAACGCATCGGCGCCGACGTCGGCGGCAGCGACAGATTTCTCATGATCTCGGCCTTCCGCAAGGCGGAGAACGTGCGCCTGGAGGCGTCAAGCCGCGTGACGGCCGTGACGGAGACGGGCGTCGCCGTCCAAAAAGAGGATGGGACCTGTTTTACCGTGGAGGCGGACACCGTGGCCGTGACGCTGGGATTTGCCGCCAATCGGCAATTGGCGCAGAGGCTGCGGCAGGCGGGGGTCAGGGCGGTATACGAGGCCGGCGACTGCCTGGAACCGGCGCGCATAGCGGACGCGACGAAAGCCGGCTATCTGGCGGCGCTGAAAATTTGAAAAAGAAGGGGGAAAAATGACGGACACAGTATATGTAAAGCATAGCGGGGAGATCGCCTGGCTGATCCTGAACAAACCGGAGCGGAAAAACGCCCTGGACGGCCGCATGATGGATCTGCTGCGGGAAAACCTGACGGCGCTGGAAGAAAACGAGGCGACGCGCGTGATCATCCTGCGCGGCGAGGGCGAGGTTTTTTCCGCCGGCGGCGATATGCGGCAAAGCTCCGGCGCGGAAATCACGCCGGAGCAGTCGCGCCGCCTCCTGCAAAAATATGTGCGGGCGGTCGAAGCGGTGCGGCGGATCGAGAAACCCGTATTGGCGATGGTAGAGGGATACGCCGTCGGCGGGGCTATGAGCCTGGCTCTGGCCTGTGATCTGGTGACGGCTTCCGAGCAGGCGTTTTTCTGGCCGAATTTCGTCTTGCTGGGGATTGTGCCGGAATTGGGGCTCACGGCTCTCCTGCCGCGTTTGCTTGGCCCACAGCGCGCCAAGGAAATCCTTTTTACCGGACGACGTCTCAGCGCCAGCGAAGGTTGGCGGCTGGGTCTGGTCAACCGCGTGCTGCCGGGGCCGGAACTGGAGGAAGGGACTCTGGCCCTGGCCCGCGAACTGGCGGCTGTTTCCCCGGTGTCTCTGCAATTGACGAAAAGTATGATCAACCGGGCGGCGGCGCCGGAACTGGAGATGGCGACGCAGGCGGAGTCCGTCGCTTCGCCTTTCTGCACGCAGACGGCCGCCTACAGAGAGGCTGCAGCCAAATTTTTCCAAAAAAGGGCCTGAGCGATGCCATATCAAAATGTAGCGGAACTTTTCATGCTCAATACGCGCCGTTTCCCGAGCAAGACGGCTTTGATCGCCGGCGGCCGCCGTCTCAGTTACGCCGAACTGAATGACGAGGTCAACCGTCTGGCCCGGGGTTTTCTCGCGCTCGGCCTGCGGCCCGGGGATAAAGCCGCCTATTTATTGCGCAACTGCCCCGAATTGATCGAAGTGTATTACGCCCTGCAAAAAATCGGCGCCGCGGCCGTTCCACTGAATCACCGGCTGGCGGCGCCGGAAATCGGGCGTCTGCTGCGTTTCAGCCGCTGCCGTCTTCTGGTGTGCGGCGAGGAATTTCAGGATAAACTCCCGGCGGCGGACAGCCTGCCGGAGCTTTTGCTCATCCATCGCAGGGAGAGCGGCGCGGCGGCGTCCGGGCCGCTCTCCCTGCGGGCCGCCGCCGCTTTGGGCGGCGGGGAGGAACCGGCGCTGTTCCGAGACGCCGCCGCCGTTTCCCGCCTGCAATTTACCGGCGGCACGACCGGGCTGCCCAAAGGCGCCCTGCGCACTCACCGCGCCGATCTGGCGGAAATCATTTCCGTCATGATGTCCAGCCGCATGGGGGCCGATCCGGGGGAGACCGTGCTCGTGCAATGCCCGCTGGGACATCACGGCGGCCACAGCTGGTTCGCCTCCGCTCTGAGTTCCGGCGCGACGCTTGTGATTGGCGACGCTTTTCAGCCGGCGGAGATACTTACGGCCATTGAACGGGAGCGGATCACTTACCTGCTGCTGCTGCCGCCCAGCACTTATCTCCGGCTGCTCGATCATCCCGATTTTGGCCGCTATGATCTGAGCAGCGTCAAACTCGTGCAGAGTTCGGCCGGCGCCGCCGCCCCCGACGTCGTCCGCCGCATTTATCAGGGTTTTCCCCACTGCGAGGTCAACTACGGCTGGGGGCAGACAGAGAGCGGGACGGGCACAAGTCTGGTCTTGAGGCGGGCCATGCTGGCGGAGCGGGCGCCGGCTCTGAGCAGCGTCGGTCTGCCTATGCCTTTTTTGGAAGTGATGGTAGCGGATGCCGCGGGCCGGGAAACGCCGCCGGGCGTGGTCGGCGAAGCTCTGGTCCGCGGGCCGGCCCTTTTCAGCGGTTATTGCGGTCAGCCGGAAGCGGATCGTGAAGTTTTTTTGCCGGACGGCTGGCTGCGCACGGGCGATATGATGAAACGGGATGAGGACGGCTATTTATACATGGTTTCCCGCAAAACGGGCATGATCAAATCCGGCGGGGAAAACGTCTTTGTCCAGGAAGTGGAAAACGCTTTGCGCCTGCACCCGGCTGTGGAGGAATGCGTGGTGTTCGGGATGCCGGACGCGGTGTTCGGAGAAGCGGTGGCCGCCGCCGTCAAGGTGCGGGCCGGCGCCGCCGTGACCGCGGCGGAGATCCGAGCGCATTGCCGGCGGCATATCGCCGATTACAAAAAGCCGCGGCTCGTGAGATTTGTGGGCGAAATAGCGATGGATGAAGCCGGTAAGATCAGGAGATGCGAAATAATCAAGCAATTATGCAAGGAGGAAGCGGCATGGATTTCAGACTGACCGAGGAGCAGGAGCTTCTGCTCGAAAGCCTGCGGGAGCTGATGCGCCGGGATTGCCCGGAAGCCTATATGAAGGAGTGTTATGAAAATCATGAATACCCGCAGCGTTTTATTGACGCTTTGACCGCCGGCGGGTTTGGCCTGCTCGGCGTGCCGGAGGAATATGGCGGAACTCCGGCGGACACCGTGACGATGATGCTTGTAATGGAAGAAATAACCAAAAATGGCGGACCGCATTTTTCTTTCGGGCAGCCGCTGTCCATCAAGGATATGCTGGAATTTGGCTCGCCGGAGCAAATCGAGCAGACCATGACGGCCGTCAAAGCGGGGCAGGCGGCTTTTGTCCTCGGTTTTACCGAGCCGCAGGCCGGTTCGGACAGCGGGGCGATCGCCACGACGTTTAAGCGGCGGAACGGCGGCGTGTATATCAACGGGCATAAATCTTTTATGAGCAACGCGCTGCGGGCGCCCTACATGCTGTGCCTGGCCCGCGACGCCGATGAGACGGCCGCTGATAAACGGCAGGCTTTTTCCATGTGGTGGCTGCCGATGCAAAAACCGGGGGTCAAGGCGGAGCCGCTGAAGAAGATCGGCTGGCACATGCTGGACACCTGCGAAGTGTATCTGGACGACGTGGAACTCACGGAAAAAGATCTGGTCGGCAAAGAAGGCGACGGGTTCAGGCAAGCGATGATCAATTTTGAGGCGGAGCGGCTGCTGATAGCCGCCGGTCTTTTGGGCTCGGCGGAATGCGCTTTTGAGGACGCGGCGCGCTATGCCTGTCAGCGGGTGCAATTCGGCCGGCCCATCGGCGACAATCAGCTTATTCAGCTCAAAATAACCCAAATGAAAATCAAAATTGAAAATATGCGCAATATGGTTTACAAATGCGCCTGGGAAATCGATAATAAAATACCGGTGCGGATCTCCTCCGCTTTGGCCAAGCTCTACTGCGCGCAAGCGGCTATGGAAGTGGCGGACGACGCGCTGCAGATCATGGGCGGCATCGGCTATACCGTCGATTGCCGCATATCCCGGTTATGGCTGGATACACGCGTCCATCGCATCGGCGGCGGCACGGACGAGGTCATGATCCATGTCGCCGGGCGGGCGATCTTAAAAAATTATCGCTGACTGACCTACTCGAATCTAATAAGGTGGTGTCGCCAAATGGAGAGTTCTTCCGGGTTCAAAGTAGGATTTCCCATCGGCGCGGTGTTTTTCGGCTCTTTGGTCGGCCCGTCCATGATTTCCGGTATTTACTCCAAGGTTTACCTCGTGCCTTACGGCGCCTGGTCTTTTGTTTTCGCGCTGAGTTTTCCGGTGATTACCGGGATAATTATCGGATTCTCCGCGGAATTGACGCGCCGGCATAAAGTGTACGACTACAACTCGTTTTGCCGGGTCCTCTACGGCCGTTTTTCGCCCGTGTGTACGCCGCTGATGGAGTTATACATGCTGATGGCGCAAACATTGACTCTGAGCGCCGTGGTATCGATGGGCGGGACGTTCATGCATCAGCTCGCGGGTTGGCCGCCGCTCGCGGGCGCGCTGCTTCTGGGCCTCATCTGCCTGCTCCTCGTGCTGCGCGGCGCGGCGATGATCCGCCGGCTCGCCTCCGTTTTCTGCGTGATTCTGGCCGCCGGTTTTGCCCTGCTCACGGGGGCGGCCCTGTACAGTCAATGGGAACAGTTCGCCTTCATCGTCTCCACCTGGTATGCGCCGCCGGAGGCGGATCTGGGTTTCGGGGTCTGGCGGGCGCTGCTCTTTGGGTTTTCCGGCGCCTGCAACGGCATGGTCCTCTGCGCGCTGATGCAAAAAGTGGCGACAAAAAAACACTCGTTTGCCACAGGGTTATGGTGTTTTATCCTGACCGCGTTCGTTCTTTTTCTCGAAGTAATGGTCATATTGCCTTATACCCCCGAGGTCATGGCTTCGGATGTCCCGACCATGTGGATTATCCAGAATTTTCTGACTAAAATTCTGCCGTCGGCCGTACTCATTTATTTTGTCGTCATGTTTTTCGCGCTGGTTACCAGCGGCGTGCCGGCCTACCAGGCCATTATCGCTCGCGCCGCCAAAATCATGCCGGCGGAGGGCCTTTGGAGCCGTCCGCTCGCGCAGCGCCTGCTGGTCGGGGCCGTGTTTCTCGGCGCGGTTCTCCTGATTTCCCGTCTGGGGCTGACCGCCATTGTCAGCCGCGGTTATTCGGCGCTGGGCGCGATCGGCATTCCGTTGATCGCGATACCGACCTGCGTGCTGGCGCCGCTGAGCTGGCGGCAAAAAAATTGATTTATCATTGGGATACCTCTAAATATTGAGGAGGGCAGATTATGCGAATAGTTATTTGTTACAAATGCGTGCCGGAGGAGCAGGATTTGAAAATCCGGCCGGACCGGACGCCGGATTGGAGCGGCGCCGCCCGCAAGATCGGGCAGTACGACCTCAATGCGATCGAAGCCGGCGTCCGCCTGGCGGAAAGCGCGGGCGGCGAAGTTCTGGCTCTGACCGCCGGCGCCGGGGCCAATGATTCCAAGCTGCAAAAAGCCGTCCTTTCCCGCGGGCCGGCGGCTATGTACGGGATCAAAACGGATGAAGAAACCCTTTCCGACTCTCTGGCGACGGCGTATCTCCTGAAGGCCGGCATCGAAAAAATCGGCGGCGTGGATCTCGTGCTTTGCGGCGAAGGTTCCGGCGACATATACGCGCGGCAGGTCGGCCCCTTGCTGGGCGCGCTGATTGGCTGGCGAACGCTGAACGCGGTCAGCGCCCTGAGTTTTGCAGGCGGCGCTCTGCGGGCGGAGCGCTCGCTGGAAAACAGCCGCGAAGTCTTGCGCGTGGACTTGCCGGCCGTGGCGGCGCTGACCACGGACGCCAATCTGCCGCGCATCCCCGGCATGAAAGATATTCTGGCCGCGGGGAAAAAACCGGTCACTATCTGGGACGCGGCGGAAGTGAGCGCCCCGCCGCCGCGCGGGGCGAAGACCGTCAGCATACTGGCGCCGGAAAAGCAGGAGCGGCGGCAAATAATCGTCGAAGGAGAGAGCGAGGAAAGCATCGCCGTTTTTTACGGGCATTT
Source organism: Gracilibacteraceae bacterium (assembly GCA_031266805.1). Classification (GTDB taxonomy): domain Bacteria; phylum Bacillota; class Desulfitobacteriia; order Desulfitobacteriales; family Syntrophobotulaceae; genus JAIRRL01. The sequence goes on along the minus strand of JAISAH010000077.1, from coordinate 8,348 downwards.
GCGGAAAGTATTGAGGTGAATCGACATGAAAAAACTGAAATCCGTATGGATAATAGCCGGCGGCGCGGAGCGGATCGCGGAACTGTCCGCCGGGGCCGCGGCCTGGGGGGAAGAAACCGCTCTGATCTACGCCGGCGACCGGGAAAAAGCGGCCGGCGCCGGGACGGTCTATTATCTCGGCCCGTTGACCGGAGTTTCATACCTCAGTTATATCCCGGCTATTGTCGCTCTGGTGCGGGAAAAACAGCCGGAACTGGTGTTGGTGGAGAGCAGCTGTGACGGACGTCTGACGGCGGCGGCCATCGCCGCCGCCGTCGGGGTTTCCGCGTTGACTGATATAGATTCGCTGGAAGCGGATGCGGACGGCGGCGGGATCGTGGGCCGGCGCATGATATACGGCGGCGCGGCCTGGAAAACGGAGAGGGTTTCCGGCCCGACGGCGGTCGTCTGCGTGGGCGCCGGCGTTTTCCCGCCCGGCGAGACAGCGCCGCCGCCGGGCGAAGTGATCGAGCTGCGGCCGGAAGCGGCGCCGGGTACCCGGTTGTTGGAACAGCAGAAAAAACCGGCGCCAAATGTAAATCTGCCGGCCGCCGGCCGCATAGTCGGCGTGGGCCGCGGCCTGGGGACGGCGGACAATCTGGGAGCGGTCCGGGCTTTCGCCGCGGCCCTCGGGGCGGAAATCGGCTGCAGCCGCCCGGTGGCGGAAGAAGAACGCTGGCTGCCCAAAGAGAGGTACATCGGCGTTTCCGGCGTCATAGCCACGCCGGAGGTCTATATCGCCTGCGGCGTTTCCGGCCAGGTGCAGCATATGGCCGGGATCGACCGGGCCGGCGTGATCGCCGCCGTCAACAAAGACAAGAACGCGCCGGTGTTCCGGCAGTGCGATTACGGACTGGTGGCCGATCTGAACGCGGTATTGCCGCGCTTGACAGAACTCTTTAACCGGGCCTGAATCGCCGGAATACCGTATCAACCTTACTGGCATTCATTTCCTTAAAAGGAACGTCTGCTAGCCAAATTTCCCATTTACACGCAAGTATCACACCACAATCTCCCGCTCGTAATATTCATCATCATCACGCGAAAATTCTTCGACGACGCGAATTTTCCCCGCTTTAACTGCAAGAAATAAGTCGTCCCCTACGCTTCGTACATGATATTCCGGCTTACTAAAGAACTCTTTCATCTCGTTCATCGGGATTATCCCTCTTTGCGATCTGTTGCAAGTCTCGCTCCACGGCGACGATTTTGCGTGCGTGAGTTTAACCAATCCTGCGCTGGTGTACTTTCCATATTCACGGAAAACGTCCAATAGCGTGTCAACTTCATTGCCTTGCAGTCTTTGATAATAATTTGGGTCAACTGACCTAATTGCGTCACGCCCATAACCTTTATATTTTTCGTACACAGGCGCAGCTACAGGCCCATATGGCCACGCTTCAAAATCGTTATCAAACAGCGGAATGCCATATCTGGCTAAATGTAGGCCCTGCGCAAAATACAGCAACTTATTCAGGCGCAGATTAGTCATGCTGTCTTCTGTTTCGTTGTTGGCCATATCAATAAAAAAGCTTGCTGCATCAAAGACATTACACATTCTTAATCCCCCTTTATCAGAAAACAAACGTCGCTTAGGATTTGTGCAATGATAAATTGCACAATCTCGCGCAGGAATTTTGTCGTCAGGCAAGGCGGAGGAGGGAGACATACCCGGGGTATGGTGACTGACGACAACGCAGCCTGACGGCAAAAGGCCAAGCGAGAAGTACAAGTTATTGTTGCACAAGTCCTTAACATCTGGGAACATCTTATCAGGCGTTGCCTCGAAACACAAGTCATTTTTAGTTTCACCTCGTTTCGCTCCCCTACGTCAGACTTATTGTGCCACATCAAACTCTAGAATGCAAAAGAAATTTTCCTTGATGATTGACGTCCTTTCCGTTTGGGCGAAATTTGTCCTTTTGCCAGAAAATTGTTGGCTGTATGCCGTAAAAAATGCTATAATAGCTGGAGACTAACCGACGGAGGAATACACATGGCTCAGGCGTCTCCGACTATCCGCAATTTTTGCATCATCGCCCATATCGACCACGGCAAATCCACGCTGGCCGACCGTTTGATCGAATACACCGGCGCCATGTCGGCGCGCGAGCTGAAGGAACAGGTGCTGGATTCGATGGATCTGGAGCGGGAGCGCGGCATCACGATCAAGCTGCAGCCTGTCCGACTGCGCTATCCGGCGCGGGACGGGCAAGTTTATGAACTCAATCTCATTGACACGCCGGGGCACGTCGATTTTTCCTATGAAGTCTCGCGCAGCCTGGCCGCCTGCGAAGGGGCGCTCTTAGTCGTGGACGCGGCGCAGGGCATCGAGGCTCAGACGCTGGCCAACGTTTATCTGGCGCTGGAAAACGACCTGGAAATAATTACCATAATAAACAAGATCGATCTGCCCAGCGCGGAGCCGGAGCGGGTAAAGCAGGAGATCGAGGACGTGATCGGGCTGGACGCCTCCGAAGCGATCATGGCTTCCGCCAAAAACGGCGTGGGCATCGAGGAAATACTGGAAGCGATCGTGCGCCTCATCCCGCCCCCCCGCGGCGACGACGACGCCCCGCTTCGGGCGCTGATCTTCGACTCGAAATTCGACTCCTACCGCGGCGCTATCCCTTATTTGCGCGTTTTTGACGGCTCGGTGCGCAAAGGCGGCCACATCCGCATGATGGCGACGGGCAAAAGTTTTGAGGTGACCGAAGTCGGTTTTTTTGCGCCGCAGATGACCCAGGCCGCGGAACTGAAAGCGGGCATGGTCGGCTATGTGGCCGGCAGTATCAAAAACGTGGCCGACACGCGGGTGGGAGACACGATCACCGACGACGCCCGCGCGGCGGCCGAACCGCTGCCCGGTTATAAAAAAGCGGTGTCCATGGTGTTTTGCGGCATGTATCCGGTGGAAACCTCGGACTTCCCCCGCCTGAAAGACGCGCTGGAAAAATTGCAGCTGAACGACGCCAGTCTCATGTTTGAAAACGAAACGTCCGCCGCCCTCGGCTTTGGTTTTCGCTGCGGCTTTCTCGGCCTTTTGCATATGGAGATCATCCAGGAACGCCTAGAACGGGAGTTTGACCTGGGTATCATCACGACCGCGCCCAGCGTCGTCTACCGCGTCAATCTCCTGACCGGCGAAAGTCTGCTCGTGGACAATCCGGCCCTCATGCCGCCGGCCGGGGACACCGCCGGGGTGGAAGAACCGGTCGTGCGGGCCTCCATCATGGCGCCGGCGGAATTTGTCGGGGCGATCATGGAGCTGAATCAGGAAAAACGCGGCGTTTACATCACGATGGATTACCTGACGGAGACCCGCGTCAGCCTCAGCTATGACATCCCGCTCAGCGAGATCGTTTACGATTATTTCGATCAGCTCAAATCACGCTCGAGAGGTTACGCCTCGCTCGACTATGAACTGCGCGGCTATCACGCCGCCGACCTCGTCAAGCTGGACATCATGCTGAACGGGGAGATCGTGGACGCGCTTTCGTTTATCGTCCATCGCGACAAGGCCTATGTCCGCGGGCGCAAGATCGTGGAAAAACTGCGCCGGCTCATCCCGCGCCAATTGTTTGAGGTGCCGGTGCAGGCCGCCGTCGGGTCCCGCGTGATCGCCCGAGAGACGATCCGCGCCCTGCGCAAGGACGTGCTGGCCAAATGCTACGGCGGCGATATCACGCGCAAGCGCAAACTGCTGGAAAAACAGAAAGAAGGCAAGAAGCGCATGAAACAGGTGGGCGCCGTCGAGATCCCCCAAGACGCTTTTATGGCTATATTAGAAAGGGATTAGGAAAGGGACTGGCATTATGTCCGATCACGATCACAGCCACGACGACCATGACCACGGTCACAGCCACGGCCACGACCACGCGGGTGGCGGCCACAGTCACGGGGACGATCATCTGCACCCGCGGCGCAAGGAGGTTTTGAACCGCCTGTCCCGGATCATCGGCCATTTGGAGGGGGTAAAACGGATGGTGGAAGACGACGTTGACTGCAGCGACGTCTTAATCCAGCTGTCGGCGGTGCGTTCCGCCCTGAACAGCACGGGCCGCGTCGTTTTGGACGACCATATCCGCCACTGCCTGTGGCGCGCCTATGCCCAAAACAATCTGGCGGAGCTGCAAAAACTCAGCGACGCCATTGCCAAATTTTTGAAATGAATCTATATCCGATCAGCCTGAAACTGGAAGGCCGCCTCTGCCTGGTCGTCGGCGGGGGAGCGGTCGGCGAGCGTAAAATATCCGGGCTTTTGGAGTGCGGCGCCGCCGTGCGCGTGGTGAGCCCGCGTCTGACGGAGACGGTGGAGGGCTGGGCGGCGGAGGGGCGCGTCGCGCTGGAGCGGCGGGAATTCCTGCCGGAGGATTTGGCGGAGGTCTTTCTCGTCGTCGTCGCCACGGACAGCGAGGCGGTCAATGAAAAAATCGCCGCTCTGGCCGCGCAACGCCGTTTGCTGGTCAACGTGGCGGACAGGCCGGCGCTCTGCGATTTTTATCTGCCGGCGATCGCGCGGCGCGGCCCTTTGAGCATAGCCGTGTCCACGGGCGGGGTCAGCCCCGGACTGGCGGCCCGGCTGCGCGACGAGGCCGCGCTGCTGTGCGGCCCGGAATATGAGGAATATCTGGCTCTGCTGGCTGAATATCGCCGGCGGATCTTTGCCCGCTATCCCCGCGAGGAAGACCGGCGGGAGCTGATGCTGGCCCTCACGGGGGCCGAGGCGCTGCGCCGGCTGGACGAGGGCGGTCTGAGCGCTTTGCGCGCCCATTTGGCGGAAGTATGGCAAAAGCACGAGGATGAATCGGCATAATGCGGGGCGAAGATGAGTGAGCTGTTTTCTCACGTCTTGGAGGCCGGCGACGAAGGCCGGAAGCTGGAGCATATCCTGAGGACCCGTTTTCATTTTTCGCAAAAACTCCTGCGGCAATTGAAGGACGGCGAGCGCGTCTGGCTGGACGGGCGTTTTGTTTATCTGAATACGTGCGGCCTGGCCGGTCAGCGCCTGACGGTCGATATCGCCAACCGGGAGACAGGGCTGCTCACGCCGGAAGATCTGCCGGTTTCCGTTTTATATGAAGACGACTGTTATCTCGCCGTGAACAAACCGGCCGGGCAAATCGTGCATCCGAACGCCAAATACCCGGCGGGCAGCCTGGGAAACGCCGTGGCGCATTATTGGCGGCGCAAGGGGGAAGACCGCGTTTTTCGGCCGACTTCCCGCCTCGACCGGGACACGTCCGGCATCGTCCTCATCGCCCTCAACCGCTACGCCCAGCAGCAGCTTGGCTGGCGGAGCAAGCAGGGCACAACGGAAAAACTCTATCTCGGTCTGGTCAGCGGCGTTCCCTCCCCGGAAACAGGACTCTGGGATCAGCCGCTCGGGTTTCATCCGGGTGGCGGGACGCGGCGCGCCGTGCGGGCGGACGGGCAGGAAGCGCGCACGGGTTTTCGGCTCCGCGCCTCATATGGAAATTATTCCCTGGTGGAATTCACCTTGCTCACCGGCCGCACGCACCAGATCCGCGCGCACGCCGCCGCCGCCGGCCACCCGCTGCTCGGCGACGATATGTATGGCGGCAGCCGGGAATTTATGCCCCGCCAGGCGCTGCACGCTTTTTCCTACCGTTTTCCCCATCCGCTCACCGGGCGCCCCGTTCACGTCACAGCCCCGCTGCCGGACGATATGGCCGCCTTAGTGCCGTCAGACAGGAGATTCGTTTGTCCTCAAGTAAAAAAGTCTTCGCTAGGATGTCCCCCCTGACAAAGGAGACTATACAGCAATAGCAATATTCATTCAGCCATATATTGCCATGAAGTCGTGGGGCTTTAGGATTTCCGGCTTCTCGATTTCGACATCGGTGAAATCCTTGTCACTGGTTATGAGGATGTCTGCGTCTTCCAGAATGGCGGACACCAGAACCGGCAGATCAGCAATGTCGCGGATTTTCGGGTATTCCTCTGCATCGAACTGTTCCGGCGTGTAGACGAGGGTATAGGGGAATGATTGCAGGAACCAGTCAATATCGGCTGACCTCGCGGGGGACTTCCGGGCCACGACTTCCTTCAACTCGTCGACGACGTAGGTGCAGAGCAGGATTTGGTGATCGCTGCACAGCACTTTCTTGATGCGGTTCATGAAATCGTTGGGGAAGATGAACATAGAGATGAGCAGGTTCGTGTCAAGCATTATCCGCATGGCTCTTCTCCCATCGGTCGCGCCGGATCTCCTTCACCATCGCCACCACGTCATCCTCGTCTTGCAGGTCTAGGCGCTCAGCCTCGCCTGCAAAAGCCTCCTGAATCCGATTGATAGCTACCATCGCAGCGTTTTCGACGTAGTATCTTCCACCCTCAAGTACGAACAGGACTTTATCACCGTCCTTCAGTTTCATGTTCTTGCGGATGGCCACGGGGATGGTGATCTGGCCTTTGGACGTGATCTTGGCAACTTCCATTTCGCACCCCTCCTTACTTTCCTTACGTTCAGTATACGCTTATCATCGTCCTTAGTCAAGAGAAAAAATAGCGTTTGTGTGTTTATCAAGTGATATTGTCACCCTGTAGACTATCAAGGGAATATGTCCCCCTCTCTCACAATGGAGTATGATGGGTACATGGAATGAGTTATGGTATTGTTTATTTAATATTCCTCAATTTCGCGAAAGGAAGTGAATTTATGTCTGGCAAACGAGTGTTATTGATCGCTCTTTTGGCGATTTGCGTATTTATGCTTATAGCTTGCGGCGCAGAGCCACCGGTAAATGATCCGGATCAACCCGCCTCTGACGACTTGGCGGCGAATATTGATTTCTATAAATCCTTGTCTGACAATGAACTCATGTATAAAATTGCTTCAGATTTGGATTTGTGTCTTATTGGCAGTAATGAATTGCTATTTACGGATCCTGAAACTATCCCGTCAGAAACTTTGTTTATGTTTTTCGTTTACGTATTTAACCAGGAGGTTTTTGAGGGGATCAAGGATCCTTTGATGTATTTCAACGAAGATGTAGACAAATATTCCGTTCCGGTGCGGGATATTCGGCAGTTGTTACAAGGTTACTTTGAAAGATTTATATTTGACTTAAGTCAGGTTGAAGGCTACGAACAAGCGGAAGACAGTATTTTTATCAACACTATGTCTGGATTTGGCGGCGCTAGATTTCCTAAACTGGAAAGCAAATTATTTGATAAGGACCGGCTCACCATGACAGTCGCCTATTATGACGGCCCGGAATACCAAAAGATATCGTACACGAAAACATATGAAGTCAGATTCACTTCTGATGGATTTATGTATTTATCCATTGTTCGCACAGAGACTTAGGAACTGTTTGAAAATAAAGCCGCCATTTGACTTGATCTTTCGCGCCCTGACTGCGTTGTCAGATTCCGCGAATACCACCAGTATTAGCGAAACCTGACGTCTTCCCAGGACGCGAAATTCCGTCGTCAACTGACCACTTTATTTCCAAACAGTCCCTTAATAAAAGGAGTTACAAACATGCAAGCACGACAAAAAATCCCTTGGAAAATCGGGAATTTGTTCGGCGTTTTAGGCGTTCTGATATTGGGAGTGCTGCTCTGGGGGGCGCCGCTGGTCGCGGCGACGGACATAACGAATGATTTCACCGACCCGAGTTTTCTGCGAGCTGTGCGAAGCGAGATCCAAAAATCTAACGGCCCGATTTACGATACGGATGTCGCGGGCATAATAAATTTGGCCGTAGGCTATCGTAATATCACCAGCCTAAACGGGATAGAACATTTCACCGCGCTGGAGTATCTTGATTGCGGCGTCAATCAGCTGACGGCGCTGGACACGAGCAAGAACACCGCGCTAAGTGAGCTTGACTGCGCCGGTAATCAACTGACGGCGCTGGATGTGAGCAAGAACCCTATGCTGACGGGGCTTTACTGCTACAGCAATCAACTGAGGGCGCTGGACGTAAGCAAGAACTTCGCGCTGAGGGATTTTGACTGCGAAGGCAATCAGCTGAGGGCGCTGGACGTGAGCAAGAACCCCGCGCTGGAGTATCTTAATTGCGGCGGCAATCAACTGACGGCGCTGGACGTGAGCAAAAACACCGCGCTGAGGGATCTTGACTGCGAAGGCAATCAGCTAACGGCGCTGGAGGTGAGCAAGAACCCCGCGCTGAGGGAGTTTTTCTGCAACGACAATCAGCTGTCGGCACTGGACGTGAGTAAAACTTGACTTTGACGGCAAAAACGGTTTTTTAGTATAACAATGCGGACTTTCCAAGGGTCCCTGGCCCGAAAACGAAAAAATTCCGCGAAATGTG
>JAISAH010000075.1 GCA_031266805.1 Gracilibacteraceae bacterium | reverse complement strand
GACCGCCACGCCGGAAAGCGCCTGCAGCCCTTCGGTTTGGCCGACGAAAACCCGGGATATTATGTTGTAGGCGCTGCTCACCATCATACCCACGATCGCCGGCAGCGAGTATTTCCATAGCAATTTGCCTATTTTGCCCGCCCCAAACTCATCTTGCGCGGAAATGACTGAATCCAATTTCTCCTCCTATTTTCCCTTAAAAACCCTTTAAAAACCAAGCGGGCAACATTATAAATTTAATATAACTGTTGCCAGCCGTATGGATCTGTGTTATAATGACGGCGCCCGCGCGGGTGTAGCTCAATGGTAGAGCACCAGCCTTCCAAGCTGGCTACGTGGGTTCGATTCCCATCACCCGCTCCATTTATTATAAAGCCGAAAACCACGAAAATCAAGGCCATTAGGTCTTTTTCTTTTAACTACTAGCGCCCGGTAAAATCTGTAAAATCCAAAGTCGCGAAATAATCATCCGTCGTTTCCGCGCGGCGGATCTGCCGCGTCCGGCCGTCCAAACCGAGCAGCAGCTCTTTGGAACGGAGCTTGCCGTTGTAATTGAATCCCATCGCGTGGCCGTGTGCCCCCGTGTCGTGGATGACCAAAATATCGCCCCGCTCAAGCAAAGGCAGCGGACGGTCGATGGCGAATTTGTCGTTGTTCTCGCACAGGCTGCCGGTCACATCGTACAAATGGTCGTAAGGAGCGCCGGTTTTTCCGAGCGGCGTGATATGGTGATAAGCCCCGTAGAGCGCCGGGCGCATTAAATCAGCCATGCAGGCGTCAAGGCCGGCATACTGTTTGTATATATCTTTTTTATGGCGGACTGTCGCGACGAGCCAGCCAAAAGGTCCCGTCATCAGGCGGCCGCATTCCATGGCCACCCGCGGCGACCCCAGACCGCGGCCCGTGATCAGTTCGGCGTAAAGCCGCGCCGTTTCGCGCCCCAGATACTCCAGATCCACTTCCTGTTCCTCCGGCCGGTAAGGGATCCCCACTCCCCCGCCCAGATTGATGAACTCCAGCGGCACGCCGGCGCCGGCCAACTCCCCCGCCAGTTCAAACATCATGCGGGCGGTATCGAGAAAATAATCCGGATCAAGCTCATTGGATATTATCATGGCGTGGAGGCCGAAGCGCTTGACTCCCCAGACGCGAGCCTGCTCAAACCCGGTGAAAAGCTGTTCTTTCGTCAGACCGTATTTCGCCGCCTCCGGCTGGCCGATGATCGCGTTGCCCCGCCGCAGGGGACCGGGGTTATAGCGGAAAGAGATGAGGTCCGGCAGTCCCGCGGTTTCGCGTAAAAAAGGCAGATGGCTCAGGTCGTCCAGATTGATGATAGCCCCTAATTCCGCCGCCTTGCGGTATTCCGCCGCCGGCGTGTCGTTTGAGGTGAAGACGATCTCCCGGCCCCGCAGCCCCGTTTTTTCCGCTAAAATCAACTCGGGGAGGGAACTGCAGTCCGCCCCCGCTCCCTCTTCGCGCAAAATCCGCAGTAAATAGGGATTCGGCGCGGCTTTGACCGCGAAATACTCCTTAAAATCCGGCAGACCCGCGAAAGCCCGTGACAGGCGGCGCATGTTCGCTCGGATGCCCCGTTCGTCGTATAAATGAAAAGGAGTGCCGAACTCCTCGGCGATCTCCCGCAATTGCTCCTCACTTAGCGGCAGCGTTTTTTCCGTCACGTTTTTTCCCCTTGATCCTGCTGGGTCATAAAATGCAGCGATACCGCCCGGTTGGGCATCACCGTCGATATGGCGTGTTTAAAAATCAATTGCTGTTTGCCGTCGAATTCCAGAAAAACCGTGTAATTGTCAAAGGCGCGCACCAGTCCTTTAAGCTGAAACCCGTTGACGAGATATATGGTGACCGGCACGTTTTCCTTGCGCAACTGGTTCAAAAAACTGTCCTGTAAATTCAAGGACGACTTTGTCATCATTATTCTACCAATCCTTTCGCTGAAACTGCTTTCTATTGTACACGACGCGCGGCCCCGCCGCAATAGGAAAGGCTTACTGTTACTGTATTATTATTTTCATCCGCTCAATTATCTCCTCCCGCGGCGTTTCCGTGACGTCGAACCAGATCACGCGCGGATCTCTGGCGAACCAGGTCCATTGCCGCTTGGCCAGACGGCGGGTATCTCTTTGCAAAAGCCGTAGGGTCTCGCCTTTGGTCGTCAGTCCGCGCAGATAAGCGACGGCGTGCCTGTAGCCGATGCTGCGCAAAGGTTTGAGGCTCGGGTCGGCGCCGGCGCGCAGCAGGGCGGCGGTCTCCTCGATCAGCCCGCCAGCCAGCATGGCCGCCGCCCGCTCGTCGACGCGCCCGTACAACCACGGCCGCGGCGCTGTCAGGCCAAAAATGACGACGCCCGGCCGGGGCGGATATTCGCGTTCCGCGAAAGTCCGCTGCCGCGACAGCGGAACGCCGGTCAGGTCGAACACTTCCAGGGCGCGGATCAGGCGGGCGGTATCGTGAGGGTGGAGACGGGCCGCCGAAGCGGGATCCAGATCCCGCAGCCGCCGGTGGAGCATTTCCGGGCCGAAGCGGGCGGCGGCGGCCGTCCAGCGTTCTTTGCTCTCGGCGCTGCCGGCGGCGGCAAAAGTGAACCCGTCCGTCAGCGCGCGCAGATAAAGCCCGGTTCCGCCTACGACGATCGGTCGCCGTCCCCGGCTCCGGATCTCCGCCGCCCGCCGCGCGGCCCGCTCCCGAAAGTCCGCCGCGCTAAAGCCCTCCGTCACCTCCAGCTCGTCCAATAAATAATGGGGAACGCCCCCCTGTTCAGCCGGCGTCGGTTTGGCGGCGCCGATATTCAGACCTTTGTATATTTGCACCGAGTCGCCGGAAATTATTTCCCCGCCGAGCGAACGAGCCAGAGCCACGCCCACGGCGCTCTTGCCCACGGCGGTCGGGCCGGCGATCACGATCAGTTCCGCAGCGCTCAATGCTTCATCTCCGGCGGATTCAGGTGCGGAAAAACCTTTTTTCCAGTTCGCCGCGGCTCATGGACAAGAGGACCGGCCGGCCGTGCGGACAGGTATAGGGATTTTCCGTCTGTCCCAGCATATGGAGCAATTCCTCCATAGCCGGCAAAGTCAACGGTTCCGCCGCTTTGACCGCGCCGCGGCAAGCTGTGAGGAAAACCCAGCGTTCCAGCAGGCGCTCCGCGTCCGGCGGGGCGCCGCCGGTCAGAGTTTCCGCTAGAAAACGGTGAAAAACCTCCGCCGGCGAGGCATAAGGGCCCGTGCAGGGCGCGGCGCGCAGCAGATAAGTTTGCGGACCGAATTCTTCCACGATAAAACCCAAATCGCGCAATTTTTCATAATATTCTAAAAATATTTGTTCTTCTTGCCAGGAAAACGTCAGTGTTTCCGGCGTCAGCAGCATCTGCGCCGCCCGCCGCCCCCGAGTATCCGCCAGCAGACGCTCGTAACGCACCCGTTCATGGGCGGCGTGCTGGTCGATAATATACAGATCCGTTTCGTCCGTCGCCAGGATATAGGTGCGAAAAAGCTGGGCCAGCGGACGCAGTGCGGCAAAACGACCGGGCGGCGGTTCCGGGTCCGTCTCCGTCGAAGCGGGGTTCCGGATCGCCGCTTCGGCGGGCGGCGGCGGAACAGCGGGAACGGCGTAAACAGCGGGGGATTCTTCCGCCTCAGGCGGCGGGGAGGGCGGCGGGGTTGCCGCCCCCTCCCTCTCCCGCTCGGGTCCGGCCGGCGCCGGCGCGTAGAGGAAACGCGCCTGCTCCGGCAGGGGCGCGGGCGGGCGCAGCGGCCCGGCGCCGCCCGCCCGCCGGGACGGCCGGATCTCCCGGTCGTCCCAGCCGAGCGGGCGGGCGCCGGCCTGAGCCGTCAGCACCGCCCGCACACTTTCCCGCAGGAATTCTTCCACTTCCCGTTCCGACTGGAACTTCACTTCCAGTTTAGCGGGATGCACATTGACGTCCGTTTCGCCGGGCGGCAAAGTCAGGCGCAGCACGGCGATCGGGCAGGCGCCGGCCGGCGTCAGGGTGTGATAAGCCTCTTGCAGCGCGCGCGCCAGTCCCGGCGAGCGGATAACGCGCGCGCCCAGGAGAAAAACCTGATGCTGGCGGTTGGAGCGGGCAAAACCCGGCGCCGCGGTGAGACCGCTTATCTCCCACGCGCCCCGCCGCGCCGCCACCGGCAGCATCCGCCGCGCCGTCTCCCGTCCCCACGCCGCGCCGACCACATCGGGCAGACGCCCGTTGCCCGGCGTGGCGAGGATGGTTTTTCCGCCCCGCGTCAGCCGGAAGGCCACATCCGGGCGGCCGAAAGCCAGCCGGCCCGTCATTTCCGCGATGAGACCCGCCTCGGTTTGGGCTGAACGCAGAAACTTGCGCCTGGCCGGCGTATTGAAAAAAAGATCCTCCACAGTCACCGTCGTCCCGGCGGCGCAGCCGGCGGCGGTCACCGGCCCCGGCGTCCCGCCCTCACACCGGATCAGACAGCCAGCTGTTTCTTCCCGCGTCCGGGAGAGGATGCTCAGGCGGGAGACGGCGGCGATGCTCGCGAGCGCCTCGCCGCGAAACCCCATTGTGGCAATGGTTTCCAAATCCTCGATCCGCCTGAGTTTGCTCGTGGCGTGCGGGGTCAAAGCCAGCGGCAGATCGCCGGGCCGCAGACCGCGCCCGTCGTCGCGCACGCTGATGAAACTGTCGCCCGCGCCCTCCACCCGGATCTCCACCTGAGTGGCGCCGGCGTCCAGCGCGTTTTCCACCAGTTCTTTCACAACGGAGAGAGGGCGTTCCACCACTTCGCCAGCCGCGATCCTGTTGACCGTATTTTCTTCCAATATATGGATTTCAGGCATCGGCTATCCCTCCCCTCCCTCATCCCGCAAGCGCCGCCGCAGATCATACAAATAATCCAAGGCCTGGCGCGGCGACAGATCTTCCGGCTCCAAATCGCGCAACTCCCGCATGAGCGGCGGTTCCGCCGGTTCGGCGAACAAGGCGGGCTGGATGAATTTTTCGCTGGCCGCGCGCAGTTTGCGCCGGTGCGGCTCCGAATTTTCCAGTTCCGCCAGAATCCGTCCGGCCCGCTCTAAGAGCGGCTGCGGCAGTCCGGCTAATTTGGCGACTTGCAGGCCGTAACTTTGCCCCATGCTGCCGGGCAGGATTTTATGCAGAAAGACGATATCTCCCGCTTCCTCCCGGACGGCGATATGCAGATTGAACAGCCCGGGCAGATTGTCCGCCAACCCGGTCAATTCGTGATAATGAGTGGCAAAAAGGGTTTTCGGCGCCGCCGCTGGGTTAGACGTCAGATGTTCCGCCAGCGCCCAGGCCAGCGACAGCCCGTCAAAAGTCGCCGTCCCCCGTCCGACCTCATCCAGAACGACCAGACTGGCCGCGGTGGCCCGGTTCAGGATATGCGCCACTTCCCGCATTTCCACCATGAAAGTGCTCTGTCCCTCAGCCAGATTGTCCGAAGCGCCGATACGCGTGTAAATGCAGTCCGTGATAGGGATGGAGGCCGCCGCCGCCGGCACGAAGCCGCCGATTTGGGCCATGAGGACGATGAGGGCGACCTGGCGCATATAGGTGGATTTCCCCGCCATATTGGGGCCGGTGATCAGGGCCAGGTGTTTTTTATCCGTCAGCAAAGTATCATTCGGCACGAAATTCATGTCCGGCGTCAGGTTTTCTATGACCGGGTGGCGCCCTTCTTTGATAATCAAAGGCCCGTCTTCCGTCAGCTCCGGACATGTATAGCCGCCGGCCACCGCGCGCTCGGCCATGGCGGCCAGAACATCCAGTTCCGCCAGAAACCGCGCCGCCTGTCTTATTTCCGCCGCCAGCGCGAACACTTTATCTTTTAATCCCTGAAAAAGCTCGAATTCCAGCCGGCACAATTCTTCCGCCGCCGTCAGCAGCTGACGCTCCCTTTCTTTCAGCTCCGGCGTCGTATAACGCTCCGCCGCGGCTAAAGTCTGCCGCCGCTCATATTCCGGCGGCGCCAGAGAGGCGTTGGCGCGCGTCACTTCGATGTAATAACCAAAAATACGGGTGTAGCCGATTTTGAGCGACCGGATCCCGGTCCGGCTCCGCTCCCGTTTTTCCATGTCCGCCATCCATTGTTTCCCTCCGGCGGCGACGGCGCGCAGGCGATCGACTTCTTCGTTATAGCCGGCCAAAATCAGACCGCCGTCCTTGACGCCGGGCGGAGCGCCCGGATCGGCCGCCGCCAGCAGTTCCCGCGCGAGGACCGCCAGAGCCTGGGCGCCGTCCGGAGGCGGCCACAGGGCCGCGGCGGCCAGCAAATCGCTTAATTCCGGCAGGACGGCCAAAGTGCCGGCAAGGGCTACCACCTCCCGCGCCCCGCCCCGCCCGTAGGACAACTTGCCTAAGAGCCGCTCCGGGTCCCGCGTTCGGGCGAGCAATTTGCGCAAATCATGCCGCAAAAATGTTTCCGCCGCCAAAAGCGCCACCCGTTCCTGGCGGGCCATGACGGCCTCCCGCCTTACGAGCGGCCGCTCCAGCCAATGGCGCAGCAGCCGGCTGCCGGCCGTCGTTTTGGTCAAATCTAGGACGCTGAGCAGAGTGCCTTTTTCCGTGCCGCGCAAGGATTCCGTCAGTTCGAGATTGCGCCGCGTCCATTTGTCGAGCGGCATATAGTCCCGGCGGGAGACGTAATAGATATCCGGGATATGGGCCTGCGCGCAAAGCGGCAGATTGTGTTCCACATATTGCCAAAGAGCGGAAGCCGCGGCGGCCGCGTCCCGATGCTCCCGGAGCATATTTTCCTGTCTGGGGAACCGGGCAACCACCGCCGGCAGATCCGGCTGCCAGATCAGCGGGCTGGTATACCACCCCGCCAGCGCCGTCACTCCTTCCAGCAGCAGCAGTTCCGCCGGTTGGATCAGGCTGAGTTCGTCTTTTAATTCCTGCAGACTGTCCGTCTGAAAAACAAAAAAACCGCCCGTACCCAGATCCGCCCAGGCCAGGCCCCATTTTCGGCCGCGCCACACCGCCGCGAGATAGGCGGGGCGGTTGTCGCTGTCAGAGCGGTCCGCGGTACCGGGCGTCACCACACGGATTATCTCCCGCTTGACGATGCCTTTGCCGTCTTGGGGTTCCTCGGTTTGTTCGCAAATAGCAACTTTATAGCCCAAAGCGACGAGTTTTTGGACATACGCGTCGGCGGCGTGAGCCGGCACGCCGCACATCGGGGTACCGGCGCGGCTGGTCAGCGCGATCTCCAGAACGGGCGCTATCCGCGACGCTTCCTCGCCGAACATTTCGTAAAAATCACCGAGCCGAAAAAACAGGACAGCATCCGGGACCTGAGCCTTGATATCCGCGTACTGCCGCTGCATCGGCGTCATGGTCATGATTTATCCTTCACGGAGCGGGTTCGGCGGCCGACTGATTTTTTTGGCGATAAAGTCCAGATCGTGCAGGTAAACGTCGTCTATATCTCTGGGCGCGCCCAGCGTCACAAAGATGTATTCCTCGCCGCCGACGATGAGGTACGAAGCGAGACAAATGCCTGCCTGCCTGGTGTAGCCCGTCTTACAGCTGAATACTTCCGGCATGAGCGCGACCGCCAGATTCTTGGCCACCCGGTTTTGCATGGTCAGGCCCTGCGGATGCCTGCCGGTCGGGGCGGACACATAGTCCTTGGTCAGAAAAACCGAACGGAAGGTTTCGTTTTGCACCGCGTAGCGCAAAAGCTCCGCCATGTCGCGGGCCGAGGAAAACTGGCTGTCGTCGTGCAGGCCCGTAGGGTTGGCGAAATTTGTATTTCGGAGTTCGAGCCGGTAAGCGGTGGTGTTCATCATCTGCACGAAATCGCCGACCGAACCGGCGACGGCCACAGCCAGCGCTTCGCTGCATTCCGCGCCCGAAGGCAAGATTACGCCGTATAAAAGATCGCGCACTTTGACGCTGTCCCCGGCCCCGAAACCGGCGGTCGAAGCGTCCGCCGCCTCCAGGCGCGTCAAAAGGTCGCGGCTGATGGTCACGGTTTCTTCCATATCAATACCGCTCTCGATGACGACCAGCGCGGTCATTATTTTTGTCAGCGACGCCGGAAAAACACGGGCGCCGGCGTCATAATCCAGTAAAACGCCGCCGTCTCTCAGCCGGAGCAGATAGGCGTTCGCGCTGAGCAGATCCCCTTCCCCCACATAAACGGAAGTTAGCGGCAGGGGCAGGGACGCGAGCGGCACAGGACTGTCAGCCACGATCCAGCGTGATTCCGTGAGAGCCGAACCAAAGGGATCTTCGTCGCTTTCCCCCCACCAGATGCCGGGCAGATATTCAAGGCCGAGCAGATAGGCGGCCAGTCCCGTGCTGGCAAAAAGGGCCAGCAGAGTCAGAGTGAGAATAACATTGGTTATCAGGTGGCGGTCTTTTGCCAACCGATTCATATTAATCGTCGCCTTTCGCTATGTTTTTTCGCTGTCAAACCGCGATTCGCGCCAGAAACGCGCCGTCAGGGCGGTAAGGATCACCGCCAGCGCCACCCGGAACAAGAGAAGCATGATGACGTTTACGCCGAGCGGCAAAAAAATCAGCGTGTCTTCAAATATGGAGTGACAGCAGACGAGGAACAGACTGACCAGGTATACGTCGCGGCGGCTGACCGAGTCTTCCGCCGCCGAGCGGATGATGACCCCGGCGCCGTAAGCGATGCCGAACAGGCTGCCGGCCACCAGCATCAGGCTGGTGTTTTCCGAGATGCCGAGCACGCGGGTCAAAGGCCGCAAGAGCCGCACGAGCGCCGGCATGACGCCCACGTCTTTCAGGATCTGCAGCGCCAGCATCATGGGGATGATGATGAGCAGCATCTGCGCCAGCCCGCCGCACGCTCTTTTCAGCGCCTCGATCAGAATGTCTCCCCAACCGGCGGGGATGGAAGCGGTCGCCGCGCCAAAGCCGTACCGGGCCGTGACGCCGTCTTCCGGCAGGATGAGGTTAAAAAAGAAAGCGAACCCGAAACCCAGCGCCAGACGGCACAGCATCATCCAGAGCGGATGCACTCCCACCTTGGCGGTGACTGCCGTTTCCACGATCAGGTTATGGGCGAGACTGAGCATGACGGCGAGGATGAAGACCTGTTTGGCGGTCAGGTCAATGGCGAGGATGGCGCCGATCGCCGCGTAGATATTCAGCAGCGCGCCCAGAACATAAGCGATGACCGATTCGCCCGGCAAGCCGAACAGATCCATGACCGGCGTGATGAGTCTGGTTAGAAAAGCGACGGCGGTCGTGTATTTCAGCACACCGACGCACAAAGTCGTGGGGAAAGTTATTTTCGCGAGACTCCAAGAGACAGACAGACCGCTTTTAAAGCCCGCGATCAAAGTGCGCTTCCCCAGACCCGGGGGATCGGCCGCTTGCTGTTCCATCAGGCCAGCAGTTTCTCCATTTCCGCCCATTCCGCCGGGTGCAGCGACAACAGATTCTCCTCGCCGTCATGGCGGCAGAAAATACACAGCCCAAACATCGGGGCGCCGTCGATCACGCGGTTCAAATCCTTTATTTTTTTATTGCCGTCTCCGTCAAAAACCACGCCCAGCCCATCGCCGAGATCAAGCAGGCAAAACGTTCCGGTCACCAGCTCCGCCACAGCGTCCCGGTCGCCGTCGATCTCGTCGATTCGCGGCTTGGCCTGCGGTTCGCACAGCATAACCTTGATTTTAGCCATCGCGGTTCCGCTCCTTCTACAATTTCTGAGTATTTAGAGGCGCCTGAATCTGTTGTTGAATTAACTATAGCACGACTGCGCTGACTTGTCCATCCGTTTTTTACATCACCTATATTGACCGGGTCCGATCAAGATGCTATACTATGACAAAGCCGGCGCGGCGCGAAAGGGTTGTTTCCGCAAAAAACGAGCTGTGTTTCGGCTTTTTGTTAGTTATAACTAACATGACGGAGGGAGAGTCAGGGTTGACGCTTAGGGATTTGAAGGTGGGTCAAAGCGGGCGGGTTTTGACTGTGGGCGGGGAAAGAGTTCTCCGGCGCCGCCTTTTGGAAATGGGCATCACGCCGCGCACTGTGATCCGGGTGAAAAAAATCGCGCCGATGGGCGATCCGATAGAGCTGTATTTGCGCGGGTATGTATTATCTTTGCGTCTGGACGACGCCGAGAAAATCACGGTCGAGGAACTGAGTCCGTGATATTCGCGCTGGCCGGCAACCAAAACTGCGGGAAAACCACGCTGTTCAATCAGCTGACCGGCTCCAACCAGCATGTCGGCAACTTCCCCGGCGTCACGGTCGAGCAAAAGAGCGGCGGCATCATCGGGCAAAAAGATGTGACCGTCGTCGATTTGCCGGGCATTTACTCCCTTTCCCCCTATAGCGGCGAGGAAATCGTTACCCGCGACTTCCTGCTGCAGCGGAAGCCGGACGGGATCATCAACATAGCGGACGCCTCCAACCTTGAGCGGAATCTGTATCTTACTTTGCAATTGACGGAACTGCAAATGCCGATGGTGCTCGCCTTGAATATGATGGACGAAGTGCAGGCCAATAACGGCAGCGTGGATATCGCCCGCATGGAAAAAGAGCTGGGCATCCCGGTCGTGCCGATTTCCGCCGTGAAAAGATCCGGGGTCGGCGAATTGGTGGAAGTGGCCGTCGCCGCGGCGGAGCAAAGACGGAAACCGCAGCGCGTCGATTTCTGCTCCGGCGCGGTACACAGAGTGATCCACGCCGTGTCCCATCTCATAGAAGATCACGCCGCCAAGGCCGGCGTCCCGGCGCGTTTTGCCGCCACAAAACTGGTCGAGGGCGACGAGCCGATGTTTCGGATCCTGCGGCTGAACGAAAACGAGCGGGATATGATAGAACACGCGGTCAGGGAAATGGAAACGGAAATGAATACCGACCGCGAAGCGGCGCTGGCGGACATGCGCTATCAGTTCATCGAAACAGTCGCTAAAAACTGCGTCGTCAAACCGGCCGAGAGCCTCGAATACCGGCGCAGCGTAAAGTTCGACTCGGTCCTCACCCATAAAATATGGGCAATTCCCACTTTTTTGGGAATAATGTTTCTGGTGTTCTGGCTGACGTTCGGGGTCATCGGCAGCAACCTGAGCGCCTTGCTGGCGGCGGGCATCGACGCGCTTACCGGTTTGACGGACAGCGCGCTTACGGCATACGGCCTGAACCCGGTCACGCAGTCACTCATTATTTACGGCGTGTTCGCGGGCGTGGGGTCCATGCTGAGTTTCCTGCCCATCATCGTCACGCTGTTTTTCTTTTTGTCCATCCTGGAAGACAGCGGCTATATGGCCCGCGTAGCTTTCGTTATGGATAAACTGCTCCGAAAAATCGGTCTGTCCGGGCGCAGCTTTGTGCCTATGCTGATGGGGTTCGGCTGTACCGTGCCGGCTGTCATGGCGGCGCGGACGCTTCCGAGCAAACGGGACAGAGTGATGACCATATTATTGACGCCGTTTATGAGCTGCAGCGCCAAGATCCCCATTTACGCCCTGTTCACCGCCGCTTTTTTCCCTGAGCGTCAGGCCTTGGTCATGATGAGTCTCTATGTGATCGGGATCCTGCTCGGGATCTTGTCCGGGTTCGTGATGAGAAAAACCGTGTTCAGGGGCGATCCGATCCCTTTTGTTATGGAGCTGCCCAATTACCGTTTTCCGTCGGGCAAAACCGTGCTAATCTTAATGTGGGATAAGGCGAGAGACTTTATCCAGCGAGCCTTTACCGTCATCTTTTTCGCGACGATCGTGATTTGGTTTCTGCAATCTTTTGACGTGCGGCTGAACGTCGTCGCCGACAGCGCGGACAGCATGCTGGCGGCAGTCGGGCGGTTCAGCAGCGAAATATTTAAGCCGCTGGGGTTTGCGGACTGGCGCGTATCCACCGCTCTCATCACCGGCTTTATGGCCAAAGAAGCGGTCATCAGTTCCCTAGCCGTGCTGACAGGCGCAAATATCGCCGACCTCGGCAATGCCCTGCAGTCCCTGTTTTCACCGCTTTCCGCCTTTGCTTTTCTGGTGTTCACTCTGCTGTATACGCCCTGCGTCGCGGCTGTCGCCACGGTGAAGCGGGAACTTGGCAGCCTGAAAGGGACGTTCTTTGTCGTCCTCTATCAAACAGCCTTTGCCTGGCTGATGGGATTTATCGTCTACCGGTTGGGGCGGCTGTTCTTCTGATACGGAGCGGAGGGTCTTATGCCGATATTTTTCTGGCCAGAGTCGCGGCGCCGAACAAAGGCGTATCTTCCTCCAAGACCACATAAACGGGGATACTCTCCAGATAAAAGCTGAGACGGCCTTTGTCCGTGAAGGACTCTAAGAACAGGTCTTCTTTCATCTGGGCGATAATGCGGGGCGGAATGCCGCCGGCCAGATAGACGCCGCCAAAGGCCAGATAGCGGAGCGCCATATTGCCGGCTTCCGCGCCGAGCAGGGCGGTAAAAAGATCCAGCGCCTCCGCCGAAAGAGAATGAGGGTCCTCGGAAGCCCGCGCCGTTATCTCCGCCGGGGTCGGCAGCGGTTCCGTCAAAGTGAAATTTGGCGCGCCGGCTTTTTCCGCTTGCAAAAATTCATAGAGGTTTTGCAGCCCGGCGCCGGAGAGAGCGCGCTCCCAGCTGACATGACCGAATTTACGGTGCAAAAACTGCCACAGCCGCCATTGCCGCTCGCTCTGCGGCGCAAAATCCCCGTGCTGCCCTTCGGAAGGACAGATCTGACCTCCGGCCAGTACGGCGGCTTGTCCGAGACCGGTGCCGGGCGCGAGGATCGCTTTGGTCAGACCGCGCGTATCCTCATACGAGGATAATTTGCCGGGTTTCAGCAACAGCAAATCTTTGGGTTTCAGCCAATTGAGACCGTGGCCGAGAGCTTCCAGATCGTTGACAAAAGATATCCGGGGGATAAAAGAAAGTTTTTGCTCAATCGAATCGAGGTCGAGAGTGAGATTGAGGTTCGGCAGCGTGCAGCGCCCGCTGACAATCGTTCCGGCCAGACAGAAACAGGCGGCGGGGATATTGGTTTCCATCGCCTTGGCTTCCTGCAAGAACCGGAGTACGGAATCTTCAAAAGAAGTGATGCCGCGGCTGTCGTATTTTTGCCGAAAAAGCGGCTGCCCGCCTTGGGGCGCGGCACCCTCCGCCGGCCAGAGCGCCAGAACTGTTTTGGTGGCGCCCATGTCCCCCGTTAGCAGTAATGCCATCGTCTTCTCCTTGTTTTCAAGCGATACCGAGGACAGTGAATTCTTCTTCCTCCACCGCCTGCCGCAGGACTTCGTCCGGAACCGCGCGGCTCAAAGAGACTGTGGCCGTGCCGGCCGCCAGATCCACCGCGGCTTTCACCCCGTCGATAGCGTTCAAGGCGCGTTCCACTGCCGCTTGACAATGCGAGCAGGACATGCCCTCGATTTTGATGGTTTTAGTCATGGATTATCCTCCCTTTCGCCATTTTTGGCAAATATTTCCTGCTAGGACCAAACCTGAATTCCCGCCAGCAGGTCGTCCCTCTCCTCCCAGACAAAGAGTTTGTCCCTGTCCTTGATCGTTTTATCCTCCCGCACCAACCGCGCGATATAATCGCGCAGATCCGCGTAGCCTGTGCCGAGGCTTTGCAGCACGCGGTAATACAGCGAACGCTCCGGCTCGAACCACTGGTATTCCCCGCGGGCCGCCCGGATGATCCAGCTGTAATAGGGGTCGTCAAACCGCGTGACGGTCATCAGGTGGACGGGCAGGGCCTCATAATCGCGCAATTCGCCGCCGGCGTCCAGATAAGTCAGGATGTTTTCCAGCCGCTCCGTCCCGGAGTCCTTGAACAGCGAGACATAATAGGCGGCGAATTTGGCTTCGCGCACGAAGACCTCGTCATAGTACAGGCGCGTTTCCTCCTCCGTCAGTGGGCGCCCATAAAGCAAATAGTCGGATGTGCCGATTTCCCGCCGCAGCATCGCCCGGTATTGCTCGACATCCATGAAATTGCGCTCAGCGTAAAGCCGGCGCGCTTCCTCCGGATCGCTGCTGAGGGAAGCGAGACGGTCGTTTATTTTGGCGTCCTCCTCGGCAAAAGCCGCCGCGGCCCTCTCGCTCAGCGCGCCGTTCCAGCCGGCCTCCAGAGCGATCAGATAATCGCGCGCGCGCAGCTCCGCGTTATGCAGGGCGTCCTGGCAGCGTTTCCAATCGGTTTCCCGCTCGTCGTACTCGCCGTGATACTCCTGCACCAAATACACGAGCAGATCGACCAGCGTCAGTTCCACGCCGCTATAGGAAGCGACGGTGATATTGCCATAGTCTAAGATCTGTTCATAGGTGGGATTTTGCAAATCTATCACAATGCCGCCGCCGGACGGCGCCGCCGGAGCGGAAGTCCCGCAGGCGGTGGCCGCCAGCATTACGCAAATAAGAACTAAAAGTTTTTTCACCGAATCCTCCATGGCGGCGTCTCATCCGGTATCAGAAGGTTTTGTCCCGTGCCGACGTAATCTAAGTACACGAGAGCACCCCCGATAAGTATTATAATCGCCAGAACCACGATCGTTCCCAGCCAGTTTACGCCGCCTTTTTTTCTGATATAGTCAGATCTTTCCCGCTGGTCGCCTAATCTCGAGACTGCCTTCAGTTTTTCCTTGACGTGCAGCATATAAAGGTAATTGCCCATCAAACCGATCACCACCGTTATCGCGATAGAGAAGAGGGAATATTCCTCCGGCACGCTGTTGCTCAATACGAAGGTGATAACGAGAAAAACAAAGAAATATTTATACATTTTCCGATGCAGTAACCATAAATTCCCAAAGAAAAAGGCCGCCCAATTCCAGCTTACTTTATTCCCTTGTTCCAAATAATCAAACTTTCTCATGTAGTACTGCTGCTTTTTGCCGATAAAATCAGCCATCTCCTGCCTGGAATAATTCTCGCTATCCGCCGCCGTCCACTCCGCGATTTCCGGCGCGGGGAGATACTCGCCATATTCGCGCTCATCATTGTCCGGTTCGCCGCTATTTGGAAAATCCATGCCTGAAGGCCCCCCTTCTCCGCCGCTAAACCTATGATATATCCAAATACATCATATAATAAGGCGGTAAAGCTTGTCAAGACTCACAATTTCTTTTGTGTGTTTACAATTTCTTTTGGGGGGTCCCCTATTGACAAGCAGATCTCATTGTTTTATAATGAAAATCAATTCATTCATTAAAATTATGATAGGAGTTGAGAAGATGCCACGGACAAAAGAACAATACGCCCAAATGCGGGACGCTTCCAACCAAAAAATCAGGACGGCTGCTATCCGATTATTTGCGGAAAAAGGATTTGCCGCCACAAATATTCAGGATATTGCCGAAAGCGCCGGAATCAGCATGGGTCTGATGTACCGGCATTACCCGTCGAAGGACGTGTTGGTTTCTTCATTGCTTGAATCGGCAATGGAAGGAAACAAGGACATCATTCAAAGTATGGAATCAGACGGTGATCCGCGTGAGATTTTTGATAACCTCGCGTCGGAAATTTACAGGCATATGACTGACGACGACAGTAATTTTGTAAGTCTCATGCTTTTGATTACGCAAGGACTGATGTCAAAATCACTCATTGATTGCGGCGCGCTTATTGACTTGGATATCCAAACATTAAAAGCCGGAGAAAAGCTGATCCGCAGAGGGCAGAAAGCGGGAGTTTTCGGCGAAGGAAATCCGAAAGAGATGATTGTCTGTTTCTTTTCCTGCATACAAGGGCTTGTCATGATGAAATCCGCTTTGGGAGAATACTTCCAAATGCCGGATGCGGGCGTAATGACCGCGTTCTTATACAGGTCACAAAAATGAACGAAAGAGAAATTGCCGTTTCCGTACGCGGGTTGACGAAAAACTATGGGAAGTCACAGGTGCTGAAAGGCGTAGATTTTGAGATCCCCAAGGGTTCTGTTTTTTGTCTGCTCGGCTCCAACGGAGCGGGTAAAACGACGATTATCCACATTCTCACCACCCGGCTCAAGCCAAACGCGGGTGAAGCGCGGATTTGCGGCTATGACGCTGTGAAACAGCCCGCTAAAGCCCGGCGTCATTTTAGCTTGACCGGGCAATATGCGGCGGTGGACGAATTACTGACCGCCCGTGAAAATCTGATCATGATAGGACGGTTGTTTCATATTCAAAATCCGAAGCAAAAAGCCGATGAACTGCTCCGGCGATTTGGACTGACGGCGGACGCGCATAAAGCGGTATCGGCTTATTCCGGCGGTATGCGGCGGCGGCTTGACATCGCCATGAGCCTGACCGCTGATCCTGAAATCATCTTTTTGGATGAACCGACTACCGGGCTTGACCCGCAAAACCGGCTTGAAATGTGGCAAATCGTTCGAGAGCTTACAAAGAGCGGGATAACGATTTTTCTTACCACACAATACTTGGACGAAGCCGAGCGGCTTGCCGACACGATTGCTATTTTAAACGACGGCAAGATCGTCAAGCAAGGAACGCCGGAGGGATTGAAGTCGCTGATTGTCGGCAGCAGCCTCGTTTTGTATTTTGAAACAGCAGCTGATTTAGCAAAAGCAAAGGAACGACTTGATGGATCTTCTCTGTCCGCTGATAATGACGCGCTGACGCTTTCCATTACTACGGACGGGAGAATGAAAGCCGTGGCGGAGATTATTGACCGCTTATCCGACTTAAGCGTGACACAGATGGAGCAAAAAAGGGCGAGTATTGAAGATGTGTTTTTACAGCTCGTCACGAAGGAGGCAAATCAATGAAACGCTTTGCTTATGCGATCGGGGACTGTCTTGTCTTATCGGGGCGCGGCGCTAAACATATCATGCGGCGGATAGACACTCTGATCACTTCCGCGATACTGCCGATCATCTTTCTGCTGCTGTTCAAATACCTTTTTGGCGGCGCGATGGGGATAGCCTTGGGCGATGAAAGCTATCTGAACTATGTGCTTCCGGGCATTTTACTGATGAGCTTTGGCTTTCTTGCCTCGACCACAGCCACGGCAGTGAATGACGATATGGCAAAAGGACTGGTCGCCCGGCTTCGCAGTATGCCTGTCGCCCGCCCGGTCTTTATCGTCGGGCATATTTTCGCTTCGCTGATCCGAAATTCATTGGCGCTGATCTGCGTAGTCGGATTGGCGCTCGCTCTCGGTTATCGCTCGCCGGCAACTTTCACGGCTTGGCTTTGCGCAATCGTTATTTTGTTGTTGTTTGCCCTTGCTATGACGTCGATCGCCGTTGTGATGGGGTTCGCCGCCTCCAGCCCGGACGCGGCCAGCGCCTACGGAATGCCGCTTATGTTTCTTCCCTATTTCACCGGCGCGTTTGTGCCGATTGAAACCATGCCCCAAGCCCTGCAAGTTTTTTGCGCCCGCCAACCTGTCAATACCGTTTGGAAGGCCATAAGCGGTTTAACGCTCGGCGGCGAGGGTTACAGCATATGGGCGGCTATCGCGTGGTGCGCAGTAATTACCATTATTTTCCTTATCATTGGCGGACTGCTTTTTTCAAGAACAGAAAATTAGGCAGGAGGCAGGAGGCAGGGCAAGTTGTTGCCCTTCAAACATAAACACCCTTGACACCGACCAGCGTCTGGATTAAACTTTGTTATATGCACGTCGTCACCCCCGTTTATGATGGTTTTGTCGGACAACAAATATCATAACCGTAACGTCGTATTTTGACCGTTATGTCAAAACGGACGACGAACACCCGCCGGTGGGTATATTGCTTTGCCACGAAAAAGACGACGCGATTGTTGAGTTGACCTTGCCTGAAGGCGAGAATATTTACGCCGCCGTGCTGGAGGGGAGAGCAGACGAGTATAATATATATGCGGGACGGTTTTGACGCTTCTCGCTCCTCGCATACGCGGGGGTGACCCCAGAATCAGGAAAATTTATACTGGTTTTTGTTCCCCGCACACGCGGGGATGATCTTGCCAAAGATTCGGCTGTTGGGACATGTTTGTTATCCGCTTGCTCCTTATCCATTGCGATTTAGGCCGTATTACGCGCTTCAGTTTCCTCTCAAAGTACAGTTAATAGGATTGAAAATATTTGAACAGAATTAGGAATATTTATATTGTTGATTGAAAAATTAGTACTTGACAAATGGGATACTATGATGTACACTTATTAATGTGAGGGGGGATACAGTGGAGATCATGAACAACACCGACACATTTTTTGAAGGCGTGGCAAACATAATCGAACAGGCGCGGGCCTATGCGGGGCGCACTGCCGATCTAACAATGTGTGCGGCCTACTTTGAGATCGGGCGAATGATAATAGAGGAAGAACAAGAAGGCAAAGTCCGCGCTAAATATGGGAAAGGCTTGCTCAAAGCATTGTCGGCGTATTTGAACAGGCGTGTTGGCAAGGGTTTCTCGGAAACGACGTTGAAAAACGCAAGAAAATTTTACCAAGTTTATGCGCCATCAATTCGGCAAACATTGTTTGCCGAATCTGAAAAAGGACAGTCGCTGCCTGCTTTTTTCAATAAATCTCAAAAACAGCAAACATCGTTTGCCGAATCATACCCGTTCACGCTTGGCTGGTCGCATTACCTAATTTTGATGCGGATTGAGAACGAGCAAGAACGTCGCTTTTATGAAATCGAAGCGGCACGGCAGGGGTGGACGTACCGTCAGCTTCAGCGGCAGTATGGCAGCAGCTTGTATGAGCGGCTAGCTCTCTCCCGCGACAAGGACGCGGTAATGAAACTGGCCAAAGAAGGACAGGTACTCGAAAATCCCCGTGATATGCTGAAAAACCCGCTTGTGCTGGAATTTCTTGGAATGGAAGAGCACTCCGAGTATAGCGAAAGCGATTTGGAAACAGCAATCATCAGCAAACTGCAGGCATTCCTTCTTGAGCTCGGCAAAGGGTTTCTCTTTGAGGCGCGGCAGAAACGGTTTACGTTTAACGAGCAGTATTTCATGGTCGATTTGGTCCTATATAACCGTTTGCTCAAATGCTATGTCTTGATCGACTTGAAAAATGGTCTCCTGAAACACCAAGATCTCGGCCAAATGCAAATGTATGTCCATTATTTTGACCGTTATGTCAAAACGGACGACGAACA
>JAISAH010000055.1 GCA_031266805.1 Gracilibacteraceae bacterium | reverse complement strand
CGACAAACGACAAACCGACAGAAGCCGGCGACTACACGGTCACAGCCGCGTCTCCCTCCGGCGCTGCGGCCTCCGATGCTTTTACTATCGCGCCGAAGATCCTGGCCTGGAACGCAAGGGGCGTCAGCGTCAACGCGAAAGTATATGACGGCGAAACCGGCGCGGTTCTCAGCGGCATACCCGGCCTTACCGGCATAGCGCGCGGCGACGAAGGCAAAGTGACGCTGGATCCCATTCTCGCCGAGGCTGATTTTGACACGGCCGCGGTCGGTAAAAATAAAACCGTCACAGTGACGGGATACGCGCTCACGGGCGAAAAAGCGTTCAATTACGCCTTGCCGGCCGCGTTGACTTTGAAAGGCGAGATCAAAGCCCTGAGCGGCAGCGACGCGCCGCTAGTTACGCCGGATCTTTCCGCACCGGAGCTGATAAAACTGATAGACACCCCGCCGATCTACAAAGCGGATCCGGCGACCGACGCGGAGCTATGGAATATGGTTTACGCGCTGCGCGAGGACACGGCCTTCCGCTCTCTGACGCCGGAATCTTCCGCCAGTCTGCTGTTTATGGATCTGGAACTTGTACGGGCCTCTGACGGCGCAGCCTACAGTTTGGCAAACGGCGAAAGCATCAAGGTGGTTTTCCCTTATCCCAACGCGACGATAGCTCAGAGGTCCAATAATTACCATTTCGTTTTACTGCATTATAAAGCAAGCGGGACGGAATCGATCCCCGTAAAAGCTGAAAGTTATGGGATTGAAGTCACGCTCACCGAACTCTCGCCTTATGTTTTGGCTTGGGCACAGATTAAAACCGGAGGCGGCGGGGGCGGATCCGCGCCCGTGGAAACCGTAACGCCTGAACCCGTCGCCCCGGTCACGGTCAGCAAAGCCACGCTCACGCATATCTCCGGCCTGAACCGGGTGGAAACCTCCGTCGCTATCTCCCGCCAGGGCTGGACGAGCGCGGAGACGGTGATCCTCGCCCCCGGCGGCCAGAACAATCTGATCGACGCGCTGGCCGTCGCGCCGCTGGCCGGTCAGGAAAAAGCCCCCATTTTACTCAGCACCGGCAGTCTTGATCCGGGCGTAGTCGCGGAGATCCAGCGGCTCGGCGCGAAGAAAGTCTACGCCGTAGGCGCGATAAACCAGGCGGTGATAGACGCGCTGCAGGCGGTGCTGCCCGGCGTTGAGGTCGAAACCCTCAAAGGCGCGAACCGCTTTGAGACGGCGAACCTGATCAACGCCAAACTGGCCGCGCCGCAAGGCACCTTCGTAGTCGGCTATAACGCCATCGCCGACGCCGTCAGCGCGGCCTCCTTCGCCGCCGCTAACGGATATGCTATACAGATCGCCAGCCCTGACGGCAGCGTCAGCGCCGCGCCTACAGGAACAGCGTATGTTCTGGGCGGCCCGACACTCGTGCAAGATGTGGCCGGCGCGACGCGGCTCTACGGCGCGACCCGCTACGAGACGAACAAAGCCATCCGCGACGCTCTGACCTTCGAGTACACGAATATCTACACCGCGGACGGCAATACGCTGGTGGACGCCCTGACCGGCTCCGCCCTCGCCGCCCAGACCAAGTCCGCCGTAGTCCTCCTGCCAGGGAACGACCCCACAGGCACGGACTTCGGAGCCATAACCACTGAGACTAAAGTATACGCTTTTGGGGGATAGACGCGCGACCGCGCCAAAGCGAAACAGGGAGCGCGGCTATCGGCAGGAACACACCGCCATGAGAAAGACTGAAATTGATAACTCGCGTATGGCGGTGATGTTCCAACGAGGATCGAAATGATGAAGTGATTCTGAGGGAGCGGGGCAAGGTGCGTTGCCTCTTGTCCCGTCCCTCACTCTCCCAACTCCCAACTCCCAACTCTCCACTCTCCACTCGCCACTCCAGTTTCCACCCTCCGCCCCCTTCGGGAACGCCCACTTGCAGGGGAGACGAATGAGTCGAAAACGAATGCCATCCCTCCCGGTGGTGCCTCCCAGCTAGCGGGGAGGCAATGACGTCCCAAGCGTCACATAGCGGTAATTCTCAAAGCCTCCACTCAGGGGGGCGTCCCCGAAGGGTGCGGAGCCCGTCATTCTGGGCTTGTCCCAGAATCCATCCCTTTTCCCGTTCCCCGTCTTTTTGGATTCCGGAACGAGTCCGGAATGCAGGTACGAGACTGCCGCTTTAGCGGCATAGTCGAGTCCGTACTGTGGCCTAGAGCGCCTTGCGCCGCAGGCGCTTAGTAGGCGCTCTTGCCAACAGTGACACCTACAGGCCGGCCGCGCCGGCGAACTCAGCGGGCGAAAGGAGCGAAACGCCATGTACAAACGCGAACCACAACATCAGTCTACTCATAATAAACGGCCTCTATACCAAACGCTTCTCAGCGTGGCGCTGCTCCTCGGTGCGGCGGTCTTCTTCCTGACCTTGCTTTCCTCTCCTGACCCGACTGAGCCGGACATTCCCCTAATAGTCGGCGCCGCGCCGCCTGAGGATTTTGCTTATAAAATCAGCGGCGATACGAATACGATTGCGATCACAGGATACAGTGGTCCAGGTGGTAATGTGGAGATTCCTGCTGAGATTAATGGTCTCGCCGTAAAGGTAATAGATCGGGATGCCTTTCGAGACTGCACAAGTATGACCGGTATCACCATCCCTGACAGCGTAACCAGAATTGACGGCAACGCATTTTCCGGTTGCACCGGCCTGACCGGCGATTTAATCATCCCGGACAGCGTGACCAGCATCGGCTATCAAGCGTTTTACAACTGCTCCAGCCTGAGTGGCGACTTAATCATTCCAAACAGCGTGACCAACATTGGTTATAGGGCGTTTCAAGACTGCTCCGGTCTGACCGGCGACTTAATTATTCCGGACGGTGTGACTACCATCGACAGTGGGGCGTTTAAGAATTGCTCCGGTCTGACTGGTGAATTAATAATTCCAGATAGCGTGACAAGCATAGGTCAAGAAGCGCTTGCCGGTTGCTCCGGCCTGATTGGTGAATTAATTATTCCTGACGGTGTGACCAACATCGGCAATGGCGCGTTTTATGGTTGCTCCAGCCTGATTGGCAACTTGATTATCCCGGACGGAGTGACCGGCATCGGGTCTAGGGCGTTTTACGCTTGCTCTGGCCTGACCGGCAACTTAATCATTCCGGACGGCGTGACCATCATCGGCAGTGAGACGTTTTACGGCTGCTCTGGCCTGACTGGCAACTTAATCATTCCGGATGGCGTGACCAGCATCGGTAGCTATGCGTTTTCCGGCTGCTCCGCTCTAACAGGCAATTTGATTATTCCAAACAGTGTGACCAGCATCGGTAATAGCGCGTTTCAAGACTGTTCCGGACTTACCGGTGATTTGAGCATTCCGAATGGCGTGACCAAAATAGAAGGTTATTCGTTTTACGGTTGTTTCGGCATGACTGGCGGCTTAATCATTCCGGATGGCGTGACCAGCGTCGGCAGCTATGCGTTTTCCGGCTGCTCTGCTCTAACAGGCAATTTGATTATCCCAAACAGTGTGACCAGCATCGGCTATCAAGCGTTTTACGACTGCTCCGGCCTAACCGGTGATTTGAGCATTCCAGATGGCGTGGCCAAAATAGAAGGTTATGCGTTTTACGGCTGCTCCGGTCTGACTGGCAAATTGATTATCCCGGATGGTGTGACCAGCATCGGTGCTGATGCCTTTCGCAGTTGCTCCGGTTTGACCGGCGACCTAATAATCCCGAAAGGTGTGACCAGCATCGGTAATAGCGCGTTTCAAGACTGTTCCGGACTTACCGGCGATTTAATCATTCCGAACAGTGTGACCAACATTGCCTGGTTTGCGTTTTCTGGTTGCTCCGGTCTGACCGGTGATTTGATTATTTCGAGCGGCGTGACCAGCATCGGCAACTATGTGTTTTCCGGTTGCTCAAGTCTGACCGGCGATTTGATTATCCCAGACAGCGTGACCAGCATCGGCACTGAGGCATTTTACGGTTGCACCGGCCTGACCGGCGACTTAATCATTTCGGACGGCGTAACCAGCATTGGCAGTAAGGCATTTTCCGGATGCACCAACCTGACGGGTATCACTATCCAAGACAGCGTGACCAGCATCGGCACTGAGGCATTTTACGGTTGTACCGGCCTGACCGGCGACTTAATCATTCCCGACAGTGTGACCAGCATCGGCGATAAAGCTTTTTACCTATGCCGAGGTCTGACTGGTCTCACTATTCCGGGTAGTATGACCAGTATTGGCAAAGATGTGTTTTCTTTTTGCTCTGGCATGACGAATATCACGATTCAAGATGGCGTGACCAACATCGGTCAAAGCGCGTTTGCCGGTTGCTCCGGCCTGACCAGTATCACAATCCCGGACACTGTGACCAGCGTTGGTGAATGGGCGTTTAACAGTTGCACCAGCCTGACTGGTATCATTATTCCAGACGGCGTGACCAGCATTGGCAGAGAAGCCTTGCGCTTCTGCACCAAGATGACCAGCGTAACCATTCCCGCTGGCGTGACCAGCGTCGGCGATGACGTGTTTTCCCAATGTTCCTCCCTAAGCAAAATCACCATCTCCCACGGTATGATTGATCTCCCCCTCTACTTCCTGACCGAAACGAACATGGCTCCAGAGGTGGACTTGTATGTGCCGATGAGCGTGATCAGCTTCGGCGGCGAGCCATATTTTTCCAAAACGCTGCCGGCCGAAACGGTACTCTCCACCAAGACCACCATCTACGGGATCACGGAGAGCTTCATCGTAGACTGGGCGGGAGCGAACGGCGTCAACTGCGTGGAGATAGACGGCGAGATCACGCGGTGGGACTATGGTAACGCTTGGCGCCTCGTGCCGTATCAGGAGATCATCGAGACGGTGATGCCGAATAATGTGGAACTGGTATTTAAGATCATCAGCGACGGAGGCCTGCCCCTCGGGCTGAACCTGATGCAGAAGGGCCAGTTTTTCGACGGGCTGGAGATGGTGAGCGGCCAGTTTTATGGCGCGCCGCGGGAGACGGGCGAATTTCCCTTTACGATAGAGGTACGCCCTAAAGAGTATCCGGAGTACCTGCTCGATATTCAGGAACTCACCGTCAGGGTGAAAGAACCGGACGACACCGGTCTCGCGGACACGAACGATTACGAGGTGACGAGTACGATCGGTCTGCCCGCCGTGCCCGGTACTGATGAGAACTATATCGTCACGCTTCTGGCCCCCCAGTTCTTCACGGCAGCGGACATAGATATGAACGGCGACGGCGTGATCGACGCCGCCGACAACAATTTCCCCTACTTCGAGCGTTTCTGGCTGGACGGGGCCATACTGGGGACCGCGTATTACGACGCCAACAGCGGCAGTACGGTAGTGACGCTCATCGCTCAGGTGTTTCCCGATCTGGATAAAGACGGTATCGTGCATACGGGAGCCGCCGAGTTCAGTATCGACGGCGTCCAGCAAGTGTCAGCACAGCGCTTCACGGTGGACTTGGCCCCCGAACCTGCTAGCCCCATCGACCCGGAAGAATCTGACCCTGATGAACCGGATCCCGGGCAACCGACCCGCCCGGAACAGCCGGTCAGTCCTGAACAGCCGACTGGCCCCGAACAACCGGGCGCCCCTGAGCAGCCGACTACTCCTGAACAGCCTTCCACCCCGGAACAACCGGCCAGCCCCGAACAGCCGGCAAACCCCGAACAGCCAACTACTCCGGAAGCACCGGTCACTCCTGAACAACCGGCAACTCCGGAACAGCCAAATACCCCAGAAACCCCCGCCATCCCCGAACAGCCAACTCCGGAACCACCGGCTAATCCCGTAACGCCGACCGCTCCGGCGCAGCCCGGCGGCGGCGATGAGGGCGGTTCCATAATCGTCAGCGCCGCTCAGCCGGCGGGACCCGCGCCGGAAGAGCCAACAGAGGCGAATCCGGCCCCGGCTGAAACCGCCCCGCCGGAGACTGCCGCCCCGGCCGCCGTCGATACCCCGCCCGCAGCGGGGCCTGTCCTGACCTTCTTGCCGCCCGCCCCGGGGGAAGGCGCGGCCGAATACGAAATCAGCTATGACGGGAGCGGCCCGCTGGAAGTGCGGATCGACATCCCGCTGGAGGAATTTCTGGATCTGTATTGCGACGAGGATCTGTGGACGCCCGGTACGGACTACGCGGTCCGCTCCGGCAGCACGGTTTTGACCGTGGCGGCGGAGCGGCTGGCGGAGATGGAGGGCGGACGCCACGTTTTGAGCGCGGTTTTCGCCGCCCAGACTGTGGATATCGCCTTCATGCTGACCGAGGCGCCGGAGAGCGGGACCGGCCTGATCGCGCCGCCCGTCGCCTCGACCATGCCGCCGGCTGACGCTCCGCCCTTCGCCCCGTTTTTTGCGGTACTCGCCGTCTGGATCGCGGCGGTCCTGATCGGGCTGCGCCTGAGCGTGCGTCAGAATGCATAACAACACAGACAACGTGCCGGAAGTGTTGGGAGGGGCTATCAAATCCGCCCGGCTGGAAAAAGGCATAACGCGCGCGGAACTGGCGAAACGGTTAGGTATCACGCCCCGCCATCTGGGAGCGATTGAAAATGACGAGAAAAAGCCGAGCTTTGAACTGCTTTTTCATATGATCCACGAGCTTCATATCACTGCGGATCGGTTTTTTTACCCTGAAACAGAGCATGATCATCTGGAGTTGGAAGAGATTATCCTGGCGCTGTGCCAAGGCGACGACAAACGGATAAACACCATATTGTCGGCACTCCACTCATTGATAGTGGAAAACAGAAACAAAGCTCCAAAAGAAGGCGTGACGACACAGCTCAATGTGGATGGAGGTCAGTATGTTACACAAAACTCGGGCGCGGCTCACGGTGTTGAGCCGCGCGATGTAGCCGGCAGAGTATAAAAACGCCGCTCAAATAACTCAATACGGTAAACCGTCAAAAAAAGCCTGTTCTGCGGAACGGGCTTTTCTACGCTTATAGCGGAACTTTCAGAGGTCGTTTTTAGCCAAAAACGGAACTCACAGTTCCATTTTTACATTCCAAGCGCCTGCGCGAGACACAAACGTGTCCTGCCGGGCGTTTTTTGTTGTCGCGGCGCTCTCTCTGATCTGGGTTCTCAAAAAAATATTTTTAAGAAATTTCCTAAAACATTGCCAAAATCGCCTCTTGCTGGGTTGTTACGTAGTGAAGGGACAAAAAAGAAAAGTCCCCCACAAAGTTCATACCAGGAAGGAGGTGATACCGAATGGTAGATTCTCCTTCCCATGTGCAGCGGACAGAAATGGAGTATGACTCTTTTCTTAAGGGGGCGCTTGATAAAGAGGTGAAAAAATTTCACCGTGACACGAAACGGCAGATGAAAAAGCAAACCCTGTTCAGCGAGATGAACGAGGAAGATGTGGCCGCCCTTGCGGACAAAAGCGCCGGGGAAGCCTATGATCTCGTGGGATCCGAGTTCCGGGTCTTGCAATACTCCGTGGCGGTGCGGGACGCGCTACTCTACAACGCGCTCACGCAAATTGACGAGCGCGCGCGCAATATCATCCTGATGGCGCACTGGCTGGAAATGTCCGATCTTGAAATCGCAGACGAAACGGGCGTGCCCCGGCGCACAGTCAACGACGTTAAGCACAAAGCATACGCGAAATTAAGAAAGATACTGGAGGGTAACGGTCATGACGCAAACACGTTCTTCCCCAAAAAGGCATAGCCGGGTGTCGTACCCGGTGCTAAAGGCCGCCACAGGCGGCGATATTGAAGCCATGATGGTGATCCAGCGGCATTTTGAGCCGTACATGCGCCGTCTGGCCACCGTCGACGTATGCGGGACAAGCTATCTGAACACCGACCTCTACGACCGGCTGAAAACGAGACTGATCATGGCGACATTGAAATTCCGATGTTAGGTCGAAGCTCTGTAGCTCCGGCGGCGGGTGCAGTGCCCGCCGCGCGGGGCCTAAAATCTTGGCTTGCCAGAGTTCAACGCCCTTGCGAGGGACATAAGGCGTTATGTCTTTCGCAAGGCCGCTGAACGCGGCCGTTTCCGCTTGGGGGCTTACTCCCGCGGGAAATGTTCTTTGACAAACACCGGGGATCCTCTCGGTCATATCAGTATATCGGATACGTTGACTTCCCCTTCGAGCGAACACCCCGCCGCGCCATGACCGGCCTCAGACAGTAGGTCGCGAGCGTTTGACCGGCGGGCGCGGCGACAAGGCGGAGGCGATCATGATACTCCTGCCTTGCCGGCGTCACAGCCTGGGGCAGCCCGCTCCGAGAGATGAGGGGGAGCGGCGTGGATATTGGTTTGACCTGCAATCGACCGTATTCAGGCCCTGTGAGCCGTAAGGCGTCTGATATATTCCCATAAGCCGGGGGCGCGCGAGTGCAAATGTGGCTTGAATTACACCATTTATCGGCAGAACCAGCGCGCCGGGCGGCGGCCATATCCGCATGTCCGGCGCGCCATTGTGCCGATAAAGGCAGTTAATATAAATCATAGGAGTACGCGAGTATGAGAAATAATTTGGCTGCGCCAAACCCGTTCGGAGAGGTGGATATCAACACGCTCGCCGATATACAGGAGGTGGTGATCGACATGTCTCTGCCGCTTGAGGAACGCAGGAAGTCTTACCTTCGGCAGATCAAAAACCCCCGCCTCTACCGCTGCGGCGACACGGTGGTGCGAGTATCGTTCGCCGACAATGGCTCAACGCTGAAGGACAGGCTGAAACAATACCTCCTGCAGGGCATAAAGCTATAAGCGAAAATCCCTTGAACATCAAAGCGAAAATCAGTAAAATCAGTATTTGCGAAAAAAATCATTAGGCCCGTAGGCGCCGCGCCGAAGATATGCTACAATAGGCATTGGACTGACGCGGCAACCCTTTTCGATTCCTGCGGGCTGGCTGGAATAACGAAAAGGAGCTACCGCCATTATGAGAAACACAGCCATCCCGGATGTATGGACCGCCGATGTCTATTCGCGTCTATCCAAAGAGGATCGCCGCAAAGACGGCCTTGCGAAAGACGAAAGCAACTCCATCAAAAACCAGCGAGATTTATTGCTTGATTTTGTGAGCCATAAACCCGATATTCGCGTGGCCCACATTCTTGCCGACGATGGGGCGACGGGCGCCGACTTTGACCGCGAAAATTTCAAAGCTATGATCGCCCATATTGAGAGCGGCGAGGTCAACTGCGTGGTCGTCAAAGATTTTTCGCGCCTCGGCCGCGATCACATTGAGACGGGAAAATACATCGAACGCTACTTCACTTCCAAAGGCGTGCGCTTTATCAGCGTCAATGACGATTACGACAGCCTTCGCTCCGATATGTCGGACGGCAGCAACGGCTTAATTATCCCATTCAAAAATATCATCAACGAAGCGTTTCTTGAGGATATTTCCAACAAAACGAGATCGGCCATAGCCATCAAGCGTAAAAATGGCGAATTCGTCTGCAACTACGCCGTTTACGGCTATTTGAAGTCGCCTGATAAGACGCTTGTGCCGGATGATTACGCCGCCGATGTAGTGCGCGCTATTTTTGAGGACAAAATCCGCGGCTGCGGCGAGGGGCAGACCGCTGAGCGGCTCAACGCGGCCGGTGTGCTGTCCCCCGCCGAATACAAGAAATCTCAGGGCATGAAATACTACACGCCGTTCGCGGGGCATAAGCAATCCGTGTGGACGGCGAACGCAGTCAAACGGATCCTCACCAACCGCGTCTATACCGGCGCGCTTGAGCAGGGCAAGCGGACGAAAGCCAGTTATCGGGTTAAGAAGGTGTTCTACAAGCCACGCGAGGCATGGAGCGTCC
This sequence comes from Gracilibacteraceae bacterium, assembly GCA_031266805.1. GTDB lineage: Bacteria > Bacillota > Desulfitobacteriia > Desulfitobacteriales > Syntrophobotulaceae > JAIRRL01. Next base: position 4,749 of record JAISAH010000055.1, on the reverse strand, counting down.
ATGAAAACGACCATGAGGCGATTGTCTCCGCAGAGGACTTTGAGCTTGTGCAGACGCTCATGGCAAAGGACACTCGAACGCCGCCCGGCGCGGAAACCCTGCACCTGTTCTCCGGTTTTGTAATCTGCGGCAACTGCGGCGGGTCCATGATCGTGAAAACCACCGTCAAAAATAGCGGTAAGAGCTACGTCAACTATATTTGCTCGACCCACAAAAAATACGGGACGTGCAAAAACAACAATGTCAGCGGATCAGCCATTGAACGCTACACGCTGGCATCCATCCAGAAACAGATCGCGGGGCTTGTCAGCCCCCCCGAGATTGAGGACGGTTGCGGCATTGAGACTTTGCAAGGCCGAAAGCGTCTCGCTGTTGAGGGCATGATCGACAAAGCCCTGCAATCCATCCGCGACTACCGGGACTATGCGGTGAAGGCTTACGAGCATTTTGTGGACGGTGTGATCAACGAGACCGAATACAAAATGTTCAAGGAGGGCTTTCGCCGGCAGATAGAGGCCGCTGAGCGCAATATATCCGGCCTCCGGCGCGACCTTGAGTATATTGGCGACGACGTTCGCTCCCGGAGTATGATCAAGCATTTTAAAGCTCACGAAAACCTCGCCGCGCTCGACCGCCGCGCCGTCGCTAGTTTGATTGATTCCATTATCGTCTACGACAGCAAGCATGTAGAGATACGTTTGCGGTATCTGTGCGACTTCGACACGCCGCTCGAATTTACGGACAGGGATTGCCTTGTCTCCGCTTTAGAAGGGGCGGTGGCCTGATATGGCGAGAAAGAGCAGAAAAAACCGGCAGCCAGAGGCGACTGCGGTTAAAGCCGCCGTGTATGCCGCCACCGGCTACACCCGCGTATCTGCGGATGGTGAAAAGTCCGAGGATTCCATGGAGAATCAGGCGGCGATCATCCGGGATTATGTCCGGGATAAAACCGACCTTGATCTCAAAAATGTCATTACCACGGACACGGGATATACCGGCATGGATTTTGACCGCCCTGGCTATGCGGAACTTATGACCGGCATATTGGACGGATCGACCAAGTGCGTAATTGTGAAAGACCTCTCGCGTCTGGGTAGAACGTATATAGAGGTCGGGGAACTGCTGTTTGACACCTTCCCCGCTTGCAATGTGCGATTTATCTCAATAAACGATTATTACGACAGTTTCGCCGACGACGCAGGACGGAAAAAGCTCCTGATCCTATTCAAGAACCTTGTCAACCATGTGTACAGCAGGGATTTGGGGAAGAAAATAAGATCAGCACACGACGCGAAAAAGCGGCGCGGCGAACCGATCGGGGGCAAGCCCTATGGCTACCGCAAAAGCGAGGACGGCAAAACCCTTATCATTGAGCCGGAAGAAGCCGCGATTGTTCGGCGCGTATTCGATATGCGTCTGGACGGTGAGAGCGTCCAAGCAATAGCGAAGCTGCTGAACCGAGAGCGCGTGCCCTCTCCGCAGAAGCGCCGATTCCTCTTGGGCGAGATTTTCCACGAAAAATTCGCCGGCGATCTGCGGTGGAGCGCCTATATGCTGAGTAATCTGTTACGAAACGAAACTTACACAGGCCGCCTCCTTCAAAACAAATACGACTGCGACGGCAAAAAACACCGCAGACTGCCGTCCGAACAATGGATCCGCCACGAAAACGCACACTCCGCCATCATCAGCCAAGAACAGTTCGGCACCGTTCAAACGCTGTTGGACGGGACGGCGGAGAAATACCGCCCTAAGAAAAGATGTCTGCCAGAGAACCGCTACGTCGGGAGGATTTTCTGTTCCCGCTGCGGTCATCCCGCAAGGCGCATTAGCGGAGGCTCCGACAATTCTATCTTTTACTACATCTGCCGCCGTTGCGCTGATGAGTTGAAGTATGAGCGCGGAATAAAACGCGCTTCTTCACTTACGCTTGCCCGGCTTGACGCGGTGGTAACGAAAACCCTGCGGGCACAGATGGATTTGATAATTGAGTACGACAGTCTTGTTACGCTCGCGGCAAACTCCGACGCCATCAAACAGAAGCGGGCCGAACTCTCGCGGGACAGGGCGAGACAAGAGAAAACATCAGCCGCCGCTGACGCCACGATCAAGGCGGCGTACACCCACCACCTTGGCGGTCTGCTTGACTTCCGCGAGTATGAATTGGTGCGCGAAAAGGCACGGCGCGCTAAAGAAGAAGCCGAAGCTCGGCTTGCCTGCATTGAGGGCGAACTGCGACGGCTTGATGTACACGGTGCGAAGCACAATACATGGCGTGAGCAATTCGGCGCATTCCATGATTTTGACGCGCCTACAAAAGAACTCATACAGGCGCTTGTCAGTCGGATAACCGTCACGCCGATGACAAACGAGATCGGCATTGAGCTTAACTACATGGACAGCTTCGCGGAACTGCGGGTTCTAATTGAAGAAAGCGGGGTGGGCGCCGATGCCTGACGCCGGGACGGATGTACTCCCCGCCATACCATACACAATCGCGCTGTATCTCCGCATATCGCATGAGGACGGCAGGGGCGAGAGCAACTCCATCACGAATCAGCGCGACATGATCCGGGCGTACATCGCCGGGCGACGCGAATTTGAAAACGCCGCCATTTCCGAGTACGTCGACGACGGCGAGAGCGGGGAAAGCATGGATCGCCGCGATTATAGGCGTCTCATGACCGATGTGGAGCGCGGTGCGGTGGACTGCATTGTTGTAAAAGACCTTTCACGCATCGGGCGCGTCATGCTCGACGTGGACGATATTTTGATGAACTATCTTGTGACGCGGGGCGTGCGCTTTATTGCCATCAACGATGGGTACGACAGCTTTAAGCATTCGCTTTCCAATCTGGAACTGGCGATGATCAATCTTGTCAACCAGCACTATAACCGTGATCTCGCGCAAAAATCTATCACGGCCAGACTCGTAAAGATGAAACGCGGGGAATGCCTTTACCTCGCTCCCTTCGGCTACAAAAAGTCCGGCACTGAGAAGAACAGGCTCGTGCCGGACGACGAGGCGGCGGGTTATGTTCGCCTGATGTTCTCCCTCGCCTGCGAAGGGCGGCGACCGGTAGAGATCGCGCAAATGCTCAACGCGCAGGGTGTGCCGTCACCCTCGGTCTACAAAAGCGGTAACGGATGCAAAAATATCTGGACACAGGCAGTTGACCCGGATTTTTGCTTTTGGACAAACTACGCCGTGCGAAAAATCATTATGAATGAAGTCTATCTCGGCAAAGCAATCTCTAATCGTCTCAGAGTGATCGAACCAGGCACGGGCAAAACCACGCCGCGTCCCCGCAAGGAATGGATTATCGTGGATGGCGCGCATGAGGCGCTTGTCTCAGAGACCGACTTCAAAAAGGCGCAACTTGTTTTGCCAAGGAAGCGGTGTGGCGACGCGCCGGGGCATATATTCGGAAACAAAGTCAAATGCCCGACCTGCGGTCACGCGATGGTTCATTATACAAAGAGCAATCCGCGCTTCAAGTGTGGCACGGTAAAGTTTACAGCCCACTACGGCTGCCGGACGCACACAGTTTTGCAGAGTGACCTTGAAAAAATCGTACTCACTTCTGTCCGAGCGCTCGTGTCGGAGCTTATTGACCGCGAAGAACTGGAACTATCCGCGCTAAAGCGGGCTGCAAACGAGAAAACGGAGCTTGCCGGCAGGATCAAGACAGAGGAAAACGCCGTTCGGCTCTTGGAGGAATCTATCGCCAAGAACTTCACCGCCCTTGTATCGGGCAAACTGTCAAAGGACGCTTTCGTCAAGAAAAAAGAGATCATCAATGGCGCGATCACGCAAAAAAACGCGGCGCTTGAAACTCTCCGCGGGCGGCTGTGCGAACTCACGACAGGACGTGACGATGTTGAGGGGCGGTTGGCGGAACTGCGCCTGTTGTTGACGGTTGATAGGGTTGATCGGGCGCTTGTGGATTTAACGATTGATAAAATCCTCGTTCACGGAGAGCGGGATATTGAGATCGTGTGGGCGGACGGCTGGGACGGCGAAACTGTTAAAAAGCGGTTGAAACCTTCCAAGTTTTAATGTAATATATAATGTAACGTGAAACCAAACGTGTATATGGATGGGTTTTCCGGGAGGGAAATATGGCGGAAATTGTTTATATACTCACAAACCCCGTTATGCCGGGTGTTGTGAAAATAGGGAAAACAGACAGGGATGAAGTTCAATCCCGTGTGAAGGAATTGTTTACTACGGGCGTCCCCGTCCCGTTCGACTGCGTTTGCGCCTGTGTGGTCGAGAACAACGAAAAAGTTGAAAAACTACTGCACGGGAAATTCGCGGCAGAGCGGATAAACCCGCGAAGGGAATTCTTTTGGCTGAATACGGCGAACGCTGTGGCGGCTCTGAAACCACTCGAACTCTCCGATGTGACACCGGAAGTTCGCGCCGACGCCGATAGCGCGATACCGGAGGAAGAAAAAAACGCGCGCTGGAACGCCCGACAGAAAACGATCAGTGAGTTTCCCGAATACGCCGATGGTAAGGACTTACACCTCACACCCCCTAAAAATCTTTCCGTGGACGAACTCGGCGAGACGTGATGGAGCTGCCGAAAAAAGTGCTTTTTTCGTTGTTTCTTGCTTGACACAAGCGTAAAACTCATGGAGGACATTGCGGAACGGGATAAAATCGTCCTCCACGTCCGTGTCAAGGCCGTCGTCCACTCCGATAAGGCGAACGCCGTTCTGCCGCATGATTTCCATTGCCAA
>JAISAH010000132.1 GCA_031266805.1 Gracilibacteraceae bacterium | reverse complement strand
CAATTCCCTATATTCGTGATTCTCTGGTTGGCGGTTGCATGGGAATGGCCGCCTGCGGCAAATTGGAATTTATGGCTGATTGGGGATTCGACATAGAAAATGTTACGCAGCCCGTATATCTGTACCATTGCCGCGACGACTCGGAAGTTCCTTTTGCGATGGCCGAAAAAACAAAGGAGTATCTGCCGAATGCCGCAATGTTTGCCCGCGACACAGGGGGCATCTTTCGCCGGAACTTATGGCGGACATGATGACCGCCATCAAAGGGATTCATTGCGTTAAATAACCGGAATTGATGAGAAACACGCGGGCAGGCTCGTGACGACCGGTATGTACGCCCGCAGCCGCAACCCGATGTACACATCACTGGACGCGCTGTTTTTCGGGATATTCCTTATTTTTCCGAATCCCGGCGTGTTGCTCGTGCTGGTGATGATCTCCCTTACATTCCACTTCCAGATCAAGAATGAGGAAGCGTTTTGCCGCAAACATTACGGCAAGGATTATATCCGCTACTGCGAAAAGGTCAGGCGGTATCTTTGAAGGATATGGTATGGTATGGATAATACAGAACCGGAACATATTGCGGAAACACTCTACTCGGAACACGCCGTAACATCCGGCGGCGCGCGGATTGTCCTGTCTGTATGGGAGCCGCCGTCCGCGCCGGAGGCGGCCATAGTATTTATTCCCGCGACGATGGTTCACCCATTGTATTACGAGCCGCTGCTGCGCGGCTTTGCGGAGCGGGGTTTTGCCGTCGTCGGGCTTCACCCGGTCGGACATGGCAAAAGCCCTCGTGACGTGAAACGCTACACACTCCGCGACATCGTGCAAAACGGGCGCGACGCCGTGACGTTTGCGCTTGAGCGCCTCCGCTTGCCCGTGATCGCGATGGGCTCCAGCCAAGGCGGCATTGTCGCGGCGGCGCTGGCCGCCGAGGACGGGCGGATCGCGGCGGCCTTCCCGCATAATGTGCTGCTGTCGGAATTGCCGGACAGCATAACCGTTTCGCGTTTTCCAAGATGGCTTGGAAGCGTGTACCGTCCGATGCAGAGTGCGCTGAAACTCCTTGCGAAGCTGCTGCCGGATTTGGAGCTGTCGCTTGGCTTCTACCTCGACCGCGCCCGAATCGGCGCGGAAGCGGAGGTTTGGGGACCGTTCGAGCGCGACCCGCTGTGCCTGAAACGCTACTCGCTTCATTTTCTCGCCAGCCTGTTCACGACGCGTTTTCCCGGTCTGACGGACGGCAGCGTTCGCTGTCCGCTCTATATCGTTGCCGACAGCGGCGACAGGCTGTTCACGCCGGAGTATACGCAAAAGGTGTTCGAGCGCTTGTGCGCGCCGTACAAAGAGTTGATCGTTTTCAACACGGGAGGACATATGCTGATGGTCACGCACCCGCGCGAGGTCTGCGACGTACTTTCGGCAAAAATGCGAGTCGTCGCTGAAACACGGGCAGGAATCATCAAATCGGAATAATAAGAAAAATTATCAGCGGCATCTATATTGATCCGTTCATTCTCTTTGTTGCAAAACGTAATAACCGCACTCAGACCCGTTTTAAGACAACAATTTTCAATTTTGATTTGCTTCCACTCGTTCTTGATTTCTGATTGCTTTTTCCCGGATTCCTTGATTTAATACCGAGATTTGATATAATGGTTGCGACGAACATAGGCCGGCGCAGCGCGGTTTTGGTCACGACCGCGCTGCGGTCTGTCCGTGCTGTACTATTTTTGCGTCTGCGCGGACTGCGGCGGCGCGGCGGCGAATTACGATCAGACATAAAAAGTCATATTACAAGGAGGGGAATAAACGATGGGAGCATGGGGTCATGAAATTTTTGACGACGATACAGCTTATGATGTGATGGACGAATTGAAAAGGTGTGCGGACGTAACGGCATATCTTGAGCGGGCGTTCGACACGGCGGCGGATGCCGATTACCTTGAATATGACGAAGGAATATCCGCTTTGGTGTGCGGCGCGGTGCTGGATTCCGTTGTCAATGGAACGGGCTATCGGTTTGACGGGTTCAACATTGCGGCGCGTGACACAGGAGGGCTCCGAATTGAAGGAACTGTGGTCGCAAAACGAAGCGCTCTATCCGAAATGGAAAGCCGGGATCGAGAGGATTGCGGAACGCTTGGGCGGCGGCAGTGACATTGTTGGCGATGGCTGAACAGGCGCTGCGCCGTATCCGGCCCTGATTGCCGCCAATTTCGATTCTGCCGAAATCGCTGTCATACGCGACCCACCCTTGGTGGACGACAGAAACCGTTTCCGCGTATTTTTCCTCCGTAATCCATTTGCGGAAAATGAAATCACGCCCTTGACCCCACGCGGCGATGCGCCTCGGTTTCCTCTTTGGAATCGGCGCTTTTCCCCGAAACCGGCAATCCGCGCGCTTTGAGATGTTTCTCTACCTCTTTGCACATTTTCGTATAAGACATTTCGCCGTCAGCTTTCGTAGAATATTTCCCTCAAAGAATCATCCCGTCCCAGGACAGCTGCCCGACCAAACGGCGCTTGGCGGAGTCGATCCGCCATTCCCCGCGTTTTTGCAGCAATACGAACAGGATTTCCTCGTAATTCACGTCGCCGGGCGCAGCCGCCGCATTGCGTGTAAGTATCTCACAGCGGCGGGGCGCCGGACAGTTCTCGGCAATCATCGCCAAATGCCCGTCGAAATCCGGCAGATGTCCGATGCCCGCCCTTGTGTACGCGCGCTTCTTCGCGGTGCAGTACAGATCGCGGATCGCGCGGGCTTCCGCGAGGGCGGCGTCCATATCGGAAGGCGCGCCTTTGGCGCGATCTTCCTCAAGCGCGCGATGGGCATCCGTTTCCCAGCGATGCATCGCCAGAATGAAGCCGCGCGTGATTTTGGCGGGGCTTGCGCCGTCCGGGATGGGGCCGCCTAATTCATAATCCGGCGCGGGCCACGGGATGGCCTCCGGCGCCGGTGGAGGCACCGGCGCGGAACCGGGCAGGGTCTTCAGGAAAGCGACCGTCTCGGCGTGGTCCCTTTCTTCCGCAAGCGACAGGGCGCTCCTGCCGGCGCGATCCAAGGCGCCGGGATCGGCTCCCGCGTCCACGAGCCGCCTGGCGATGTCCACAAAACCCTGCCGCGCGGCGATCATCAGCGGCGGGGCGCCCACGAATGACGCCGCCGGCACGCGGTTCGGATCCATCCCCCAAGCGAGCAAGTCGTCAACCAGTTCGCCGTGACCCGTTTCGACCGCCCAGCCAAGGCAGTCCATGCCCACGGCTTTGCAGGAAACCCCAAGGTCCGCGCCCTTTTCGATCAGCAGCGCCGCAACGTCCCTGTGTCCGGCGATGACAGCTTCAAGCAAGGCCGTCCGCCCCGTGCCCTTGTCGCGGGATTCGATGTCGTCGCCGGCATCGAGGCGCGCTTTCAGTTTTTCCATATCCCCGCTTGCGGTGGCTTTGCGCAAAAGATGGCTCATATTGATTTCTCCAAACAGTCCCTTATGAACACTGTGTAAAAAACATTCCGGCTCTGTTTTTCATATAAATATCCAATAGAGTCATTCAAGTAGAAGATTTCCGGCGTTTCCTCCGGGGGGAGCGAAGCGGCGTAGGATAGGCGTAGGATAGCATATCGGAGCGCTCGTGTCAATATAGATTTATATCCAGTGTGTTTATCAAGATTCAATTTTCAATTCAAATAGCCGACCACCTTAGAAAAAATTATAATCGGAACCTTCCACGCGAGCCATCCAAAACGGACAAATGATAACAGTGGACAGAGCGATGGGGACGGTAACGCTTGATGAGTAAAGTCATTTCCGATCGACGAAATCCGAAAAGTCGTCATTGAATTTTCCCGCGTTCCGGACTATACTAGATAGCGGAGAACCTGAACAAGCGGCGCGCATACCGGGGGACGGTGAAATATGCTTCTTTACATCCATGTGCCGTTCTGCGCGCAAAAATGCGCTTACTGCGCCTTTTACTCCGAGGCGGGCGAGCGGGCGGCCCCGGCGGCGCGGCGGGAATATCTGGCCGCGCTGGCCCTTGATTTTGAGCGAGCGGTCTCAGGCGAGACTTTTGACACGCTATATCTGGGCGGCGGTACTCCGACCGCGCTCTCGCCGGCGGAACTGGCGGAATTAACGGATATCACCCGCCGGGCCGTTTTCGCGCCCGGCGCGGAAAAGACAGCCGAGGCGAACCCAGGTTCCCTGACCGAGGAAAAACTGGCCGTACTGAGGGCGGGCGGCTTCAACCGCCTTTCGCTCGGCGTTCAGAGTTTGAGCGATACTTTGCTCGCCCGCATCGGGCGCCGGCACAGGGCGGACGACGTGTGGCGGGCGCTGCGTCTGGCTCGCTGCGCCGGTTTCAGCAATATCGGCGCCGATCTGCTGTTCGGTCTGCCCGGGCAGACGGACGCCGATTGGCAAACGGCGGTGCGGGCCCTGACGGACGCCGGCCTGAGCCATCTTTCCCTTTACGCCCTGACGCCGGAAGAGGGGACGCCGCTGGCCGCGGATCTGGCCGCCGGGCGGACGCGGCTGCCAGACGACGACGCCCAGGCGGATATGTACGCCTGGGCGCGGGAATATTTGGCCGGTGCGGGCTACCGGCAGGACGAAATATCCAATTTTTCCCTTCCGGGGCGCGCCTGCCGCCATAACGCCGGCTATTGGCGCGGGGAAGAATATCTGGGTCTGGGAGCGGGAGCGGTCTCCTGTCTGACGGAGCGCTCTCAGCCGGTGCGGACCCGCCGCGCTACGCTCAAAGAATACGCCGCTCTCCTGCGCGCCGGTCTGCCGCCGCTGGCGGCGGAGGGCGCGGAACCGCTGGACCGGGAGACCCGGATCAAAGAATATGTCATGCTGAGACTGCGCACACGGGAAGGTCTGGACCGGCGGGAGTTCAGCCGGCGCTTCGGCGCTAGCCTGGCGGACGTTTTCGGGGAGACGCCGGCGGAGCTGATTCGCGCCCGCCTGCTCCTGAGCGAAGGAGACGTTTTGCGCCTCGACCCGGATCGTTATTTTGTCGCCAACAGCATTCTGGTCAAATTCATGTAGTTCGCGCCTGTTGCCAAGCCGCCGCCGCCGTGGTATATTTATGGAAGCACTGATCAATTAATCAGCACTTCCTGATATTAGGAGGAGGATGCGCCATGTCGATCCGGCGCCCGCAAGGCACCCAGGACTTTTTACCGCGGCAGACCGCCTATTGGCAATATATGGAAAAAACGATCCACGATCTCTGTCAGAGCTGCGGTTATGAGGAGATCCGCACGCCGGTTTTTGAGGCGACGGAGCTTTTTCAGCGCGGAGTCGGCGCCGCGACGGATATCGTGAACAAAGAGATGTTCACTTTTGAGGATAAAGGCGGCCGCTCCCTGACCCTCCGCCCCGAAGGCACGGCTTCGGTCGCGCGCGCCTACGCGGAAAACAAGCTGTACGGGCAGACGCCCCCTTGGAAGCTTTATTATCTCGGCCCCATGTTCCGGCATGAAAAACCGCAGGCCGGGCGTTTCCACCAGTTCCACCAGTTCGGCGCGGAAGCGCTGGGCACGGGCGACCCGCTGGCCGACGCCGAGATTATCTGGCTGGCTTGGACTCTGGGGGAAAAGCTGGGCCTCAAGGGGCTTTCTCTCCGTCTCAATTCCGTCGGCTGCCCCGTCTGCCGGCCGGGCTACATCGCCGCTCTGTCCGCTTTCCTCCGCCCCTTGGCCGGGGAGCTGTGCGAAGACTGCCGCGCCCGTCTCGACAAAAACCCCTTGCGCGTCCTCGACTGCAAAAAAGAAAGCTGCCAAAAAGCGACGGCCGGCGCGCCGGCGCTGCCGGACAGTCTCTGCCCCGACTGCCGGGAGCATTTCACGGCGGCGCGCTCTTATCTTGAGGCGATGGGCATACCTTATCAGCTGAACGAGCGGCTGGTCCGCGGACTTGATTATTATTGCAAAACGGCTTTCGAGATCCTCGCCCCCGGTCTCGGCGCCCAAAACGCCGTCTGCGGCGGCGGGCGCTATGACGGCCTCGTGCAGGAGATCGGCGGGCCGCCCTCGCCGGGCGTCGGTTTCGCCCTCGGTCTGGAGCGTCTGCTCGGCGCTCTGGCGGAGCAGGGCGCCGCTTTGCCTGTTTCCGGCCCGCCCTGTTACGTTTTGGCGACGCTGGGCGAGACGGCCCGGCGGCGGGGGGCGGCGCTGGCGGCGGAGCTGCGGGCTGCGGGTTTTACCGTGCTGATGGATCTGCAGGGCCGGACTCTCAAAAGCCAGCTCAAACTGGCCGACCGCAAGCAGGCCGCGTTTACGCTCATTCTGGGCGAGGACGAACTGGAGCGCGGCGCAGCCCTCGTCCGCGACATGCGGACGGGAGAGCAGCGCGAGATCCCGCTCGCGGAACTGGCGCGGGCGATGGAAGATATGAAGTGATGTTTTACCACAATGGAGGTTGGGCATGAGGATTTCTGTCAAAGGGCGGTATGCTCTGGCCGCGGTCGTCGAGATGGCGAAAAACCGCAGCGGCGACAATATTGCCGCCGTAAACGTCGCCACTCAATTGGGCATATCAAAAATATACCTGGAACAGGTGTTTACGCAGTTAAAAAAAGCCGGCATCCTGCTGGCGGTAAAAGGTTCGCGCGGCGGCTACCAGCTCGCCCGTTCCCCGCTCGCCATCACGGTTTGGGATGTGCTCTCCTGTTTGGAGGCCGCGCTGACCGACGCCACGGAAGCCACGGTGAACGAGAACGCGCCCGACATCGAAATCGTGATGCAGGACGCGGTTTTTACGCCGCTGGACAAAGTCGTCCGCGAGTTTCTCACCGGCGTCACGGTGCAGAGTCTGCTGGACCTGACGGAAAAACAGCGGGCCGAGCAGTCGTTTATGCTGAATATTTAGGGAAGATGACTAATCCTCGTCATTGCGACGTTTTAATAATCGGGGCGGGGCCGGCGGGCAGCAGCGCGGCAAGGGAATTAGCCGCCAATGGCTATAATGTGCTGGTCGCCGAGAAATTTAAAATGCCCCGCGACAAATCCTGTTCAGGCATTTTGATCAATAAATCGCTCCAGCTCCTTGAATCATATTTCGGCAGCCCGCCTCCCCGGGCGGCGGTATGCGCTCCTGCGGAAAACAGAGGCATGGTTTTCACCAATGATGAAGGAAAAGAATACGTTTACGAACAAAAAGGCCTGAATATTTGGAGAAACTCTTTCGATTACTGGCTGGCGCAAAAAGCGGCGGCGGTCGGCGCAACATGGAAAGACGAGACGGCGGTCATAAATTATGAGGAAAAAGGCGATTTTGTCGTCGTAAAGCTGAAAAACAAAGGCGGCGGCGAGTATTTGGCAAAAGCCAAAATAGTCATAGACTGCAGCGGCGTATGTTCAGTTAAACGCAAATTGTTTCCTTTTCCGCGCGGCTATATTTACACATATCAGACTTTCAACAAAGGATCCGTTGATTTGGATCCTCACTATTTTTACGCCTATCTGCAGCCGCGGTTTTCCGGCTATGACGCCTGGTTCAACGTCAAGGACGATCAGCTTATCTTTGGCGTATCGGTTGAAGTTAAAGATACGGCAAAAATAGGATCATATTATTCAAGCTTTATTGAATATATGGCACGGGAACATAGCGCCAAAATTGACGCGCGGGAAAAAGTTGAAAAATGGCTGATGCCGCAGGTCTTGCCCGGTTGTCCAATAAATCACGGCGCGGGACGAATCTTGTTTGCCGGTGAAGCCGCCGGTTTTCTCAACCCGATGGGCGAGGGAATATCAGCGGCCTTAGAAAGCGGGTTCGCCGCCGCAAAAGCCGTTCAGCAGGCGGATTTGCGCAGCCGGTTTGCCGCTCAAGCGATCCTTGCGGCATACGCGGAAAACACCTTGGCGGTAAAAACATACATGGAGCGGCAGTGGCGATTCGTCGCGGATTTGTCGGCAAAGTTTTCCCATATGAAGTAATATTTGACATGGATTTTGCGTGCCGGTATTGTTTTCCACCTTTAAAAATGCTACAATATTTATGCCAATGATCATACCCGATAATTGCGTGGGGATGCGGGATAATGGCCTTAGTCAAGGTATATTATGGAGGTTTTTATGCAAAGTGCTATATATGGAATGTACAAGGATGGCAAAATTATTTTTGAAGAACCTGAAATAAATATAAATAACTCACGAGTTATCGTGGTTTTTTTGGATGATGATCCCAAAGAACAAAAATTAATGGATTTATTCAAAATACATGGACCATGGGAAGATAATCGCGATGTTGAAACTATTATCTCTGACATACAAAATAGCAGAATATTATGAAAACAATCCTTGTCTTTTGGATTCCGGGCGGGATCCCGGAATGACGGGGATTTTAAGTGTTTTGTGTTTAGGGGGATATATATGAAAAAGATCAATTTTTACCGGCTGCTCACTCTGGCTGGGATCGCCGCGGCATTAGCGGCTTGCGGCGCGCCGCCGCCTGAGACGGCCGACCCAGAGCCCGCGCCGGTATCGGCGTGGCAATCTGAAATCGAGGACTATTTTTTGTCGCAGCATGATGAGCAAAATAACGATCTTGTTTATTTTTTCATTAAAAAAGAAAACCCAAATGAAGATGCTTACGCTTTCATAATTACGGATCAGATGGACGGATCTGAAAGAATGGAGTGTTTGGTGGATTATTCGGCGAGCGGAGATATTCCCGGTTTTCGGACGACGGAAACATCAGCGGATTGGTATAATGATCGTTCGCCCGTGGTCATTCAGGATGATCATAACGGCATATCTATGGCGGCGTTTAGTTTGCCAAAAGATACTGTAAAAATATGGATATTAACGCAGACTGTTACCTTAAAAGATAATCAGGCGAGTAACGATGCTTTTCCGTTAATTGATTTTGAATTAAGCGAAGAATCAAAGCAGTGTTATTTAATAAACGCCGGCGCCGGTGAAGACGCGGGAGTGATTGTTTCTATAGACCCGGCGGAAACAGCGGATTATTTTGAAAGAACGACGTTTTACGCGACGCAGGTCGGCACAAGATTCCAGCCGGGATATATCGCCGGCAAAGGACAAGAGTTAATGCTGATAGAATGATTATGAGGAACTGATTACGATTCCTTGGGCAGAGTGACCGTAAAACAAGCGCCGCCGCCCGGGAATTACTTTTGCCGACTAATGAGCGGTAAACTGGAGGGTATAGCATTGACTCAGCAAATCAAAACCTGTGCGACAAAAAAGTAGGGGTTAAGCAGCGGCGGCGTGTGAGCAGAAAGAATCAAAGGAATAAGAGAGGATAGCGCAGCGGAGAGCTGCGATGGCATTAGCGCCATCGATAGATAAAGATTTTCTTTTAATTGCGCTCTTTCGGGAGTGTCTTCCGCATAGAGACGTCTCCCAAAGTTTTCGGCACACTCAATGGCAGCAAAATATGTAGTGCTGCCTTTGTCCCGTACAGGGCGGTTTTCTTTATCCAATCACGAGTTTTTGCCGTCCCGTCCGCCTGTTTCCCTTTTCTGTTTTCCGTGTCACGCTACACGGCGGGGGATGCCCGTGCCGTCGTACTCAGGGGATTGCAACTTAATAAAGTTGACAAGTTGTTAGTGGGTGTTTGGCCGAATCGTGTAATTCCATTCTCCGTGAAAATCATTTTTGAGAATGTTTATGGATTCGAATTGCTCGTCAGATATCTTCATCCCTTTTTCATATATATCAGCATCAAGAACGCATTGAACGGAAAGACCTTTTTCGGTTTTTGTATTGCTGATCAG
>JAISAH010000035.1 GCA_031266805.1 Gracilibacteraceae bacterium | reverse complement strand
GCCGCGACCGTCGCCGGCGCGCTGGCCCAGGGACGGAGCGGGACCGGAGCGCTCAGGGAAGGATATGCCGCCGACCTTATCGTTTTGGATCTGAGCGCGCCGTATCTGCAGCCGCCGGCTGATTTGCCGAATCATCTGCTCTATGCCGCCTGCGGCACGGATGTGGTTTTGACGATGGCGGACGGGCGCGTTCTGTATGACGACGGCGAGTATCCCACCATTGATCTGGAAAAAACCATCTGCGCCGTCCGGGCGGCGCGGGAGCGCATCCTGTCGGAACTGTAATGGCAATCGCCCCGTGTGCAAGTTCGTCCGCCCTGCAACCGCCTGATGTGATTTCACCGCCAAGTCGTCGTCCATGCCGGGCGCACACAGGCAAAAAAAGACGCCTCCCGGCGTCTCTTTTTTAAATCCAGTCTTCAGTATCTTGAACAACAAGTGATGGACGGCATCTCGACGATGATGGATTTCAGATTCATCACGATCTTATCGCCCCAAGTCTGAAAAGCCAGCACCCGCCCGCTGCTCACACCGCCCAACTGCTGATTGTCATTCATATTCGGGAAATAAACGGTGGTGTCCAAACTAAAGTCCGCCTTCCGTCCGGTCAGTGTGAAGGTCATCGCCTGTTTCAGAGTCTTACCGTCCGCGTCCTTGGCCGGAGTGAAGACCATATCCATCGGATACTGCTCTTTCGGTTCGAAATACACGCCGTTCAATTCGACCGTGTCCACCTTGACATAATTACCGACGGCGTCTAGGGCGGTAAGACGGGGACTGCTGGTATTCGAAGAATCGCCGAAAATATAAAACGTGTTTCTGTTATATTGCGTATCACCATCCTTGTCTTTGGGTATACTGCTCATACTGTTCAGGATCTCCGCTTGAAAAGAAATATCGGTCAAATCATAAATAGCCTGCGCCACTTTATGCACCGCCTGCTCCTCGATCCACAGCGTCTCGCTCCTTTTATAGCTGTCATACATATAGTGTATAAAACTGACCAGACCCACGCTAACGATCCCCATCAGCACAAGCGCCGTTATCATTTCCACCAGCGTGAAGCCGTCTTGTTTCCGCGCCAAAAATCTCATATTCGCGTCCTCCCGTTAGCGCATCGCGATCCCGACCACTTCGGTCGCGTAGGTGTTGTTGTCACTGTGCTCAAAACCGCTATTCAGGCCTGCCACTTTATACCAGGTGCGACCGCCGTCCTTGGACTGATACAGCACGGCGTAATACTCGCCGTCCGCGACATGCGCCGGCGTGGCGTTGCGGCTGCCGTCGTCGGCGAAGGCGTGACTGACCTCGCCGCGATAGCCCATGGCGTAAAAACTGCCCTCATAAAACGCCGCCCGCGTGAACTGCAAAGTTTCACGCACCTTGTCCTCCAGCAGCGTGCCGCCGTCATAGATTCTAGTGGTCTGCTGGAAGCGGTTGACGTTGCTCTTATCCCTATAAAGGATGAGACCGCGTTCCCCGACCACTATCCAGTTTTCGGTCTGATTGGCGGAATTGGCGACTACCGTGCCGTTGCCGAAAACTATATCGTTATATCCGTATTGATCTCCAAAGGACTGCATATTAACAAGAGGGTTGTTATCGACATCGTAAGCATCGCCCAGACTCAGATCGAATTTCACCTCATCCGCGTCCAGTGTCAGAGCGATGATGGCACCCGGTTCATACGATCCGTTGTTGACCCACCGTTTATAGGTGGTGAAGATAAAACCGTATTTGCCGTCGATACTGCCTACGTCGCCCCCGGTATAATAGCCGGCGTAGTTGCTCGCGTCCTGCGTCTTCCCCGGCAAATATTGGCTGGCGGTGCTTACAAACCCGCTGACAATCTCCTTGAAATCAATATCCACCCCGTCTATATTCACCAAAATGATCCCGCGGTTAAAATTGAAGTCATCCTTGTCCGCCCACTCCTTGTGCTGACCGGCGAGAATATTTAAGTCCGAATCTATCAGCAGCGTTTTTGCCCCGTCCTTGTATTGCAGTCCCTCATGCAGAAGATCGGGGCTGCCCAAGATGTCGCCGACATTTACGCCGGAATCAGTAACATTCATCAGCGTGATCCGGTTATATTTCTCCGGAGCGAGATAACGCCCCAACACCGCGAAACCGCCGTTAATCAGCGGCACCAGACACCGCGTCTCATAAATACGGTTTTGTGTCGTATTCGCCCCCAGATCCTTCAATGTTTTCCAAGTACTCAGATCGTTCATCACCGCCAGACGCGGCGGAAAATCACCGCTGTCAGAACGCGGCGGTTGTTCATCCAATACGCCGATCGCGCCGGCGATATAATTCCGGCCGTCCCAGATCAGGTCGCTCACGATGCGCGGCCTTTCAGGAGTCGCCGCTCCCGGCTTGCTGACGTCGGAGGCGCCCATCTTCGAGCCGCCACCGGGAGTACCCGAAGCGATCTGATCATTCATGTCGATCAGCTTCAGATCTCCGGCCGTGTTCAGGCTGCCGTAATAATACTGCCCGTCCGCCGTGGCCACCATATACGGATAGGGGGATATTTCAAAAGAGGATTTGAAATCCGTCGCCATCCCGTTTTCATCCAGTCCGTTGTATATCACCGTATACGGACTCTTATCCGGAAGAAAAGCCACACCGCTCAATTCGGCTTCATTATTATTGATAATCTTGAACACAGCGCCGGAAACGGCGGCGCCGGTCTTATCGACCAGTTTTAACTTGGCGGGTGTTTCCAGCTTAAAGGTGGCGGTGACCGTCATCACGCCGTCATAAGCGGCTACTATCGTGCTCGGCTTGACACTGATCCCAAATCTGACCCGGCCTTCGGCGTCCACCGCCGCCGCCTCAAATGTCGTCACCCCGTCCGCGGTGAGATTGGTCCCGAAGACCTTCCCGTCGATATCCTTCGTGATGTCAGGGCCGGAAAAAGTCAGATCAAAGGGATTATCCGCCCCGTCCCGCGCGCGCAGTGCCAATTGCTCGTTCAGATCCTCGTTCACATCGAAGATATGCTGCTCGCCCTGACTGGCGACGGTGATCTGCTTATAGTAAAAGGCCAGGGCCGGAGCGAAGGCGAAGACGATGATGACCAAGAGTGTCATCGCCACAATCATCTCCACCACGGTGAACCCGTTTTGTTTCTTCATTGCTCTCACCTCATTCCCAAACGATCTCAGCCAAGCCGCCCATATTCGGATGCTCTTTGTCGGCCGTATTTGTTGGTATAATAAAATCAGCAGCCGTATGCTTATTGAATTGGAACGCGCTATCTCCAAGCGCTGTTCGCAGTGTCGCGACTTCGCTAGTTTTTGCCGTAGTTAGATACAAACCCAGCAGATCCACGCCGGCGTACTTATAATAATCCTCCAGCTGTGCCACAGTATTCAGATTTTTCGGATTTACATTATTCTTCGGATCAGGATGCGCCTTGCGGAAAAGGTATACTTCCTTGCCGAAGATTTTCGAAACATTTCCTCCCGTTTCAGGCGAATATCCCATTGTGGTGGTGGTGTACGTCGTGCCTGAAGTTGACGGAATGTAAGTCTCCAAAATACGCAGTGTTTTTGCAAGCAAAGGGTAATCATTTTTTTTCGTGCCATTATATTTGCCGCGACTTTCATCTGTATTCGCGGACACATGTAAATAGACATTGCCGTCAAAATAAACCTTGCCATATTCATTGGGGTCTTTGTACTTATCGCGATTTCTTAAATATTCATCATAGCCGCTCGGCGTTTTGACCAGTGTTCCATCCTTGAGATAGCGGTAGGAATATGGCGAATCATTCGTCAGCACCAGATCCCCCAAATGTATATACATTCTAGTGCGTCGCACCCTGTCTGTGGCTTCCTTGGGGTTGTCCGGATCATCAGGGTAGGGTGACAACGGGGTTTCAGTGGTGTAATAATATGCCTGAACGCGCATATAGAGACGGATATCACCTCGAAGCACGATATCGGCGCCGTCCAGCACCAGCATATTGGTGGAACTGAAAGGGGTTGAACCCACAGTGCCGGTGGCTTCACCGGTGGTAAAACTCGGCTCATTTAAGCCGCTATATTTAGTATAGGTAGATGTTCTCCCTGTGTACCCATAGTGATAATTAACATAATCATGGTCAGCAGAGCCATAGTACATCCCTAAGGAGTCATCCTGGTTTTTTCTGTCCGCCTCGCTGGGCCGAAGGTCTATCGGCATGTCCATGAAGATCATCGGGGCGCCGAATAGCACGGCCGAACTGGGCCACCTGTAACTTCCCGCGTCAGCGGCGTGAAGTCTGTCAATGCTCAGGTATTCGTTCTTTCCGTCAAGAATGTAGGGATTGGCGGCGCCTGTGTTGACATTCGGGAAATAAAGGGCGTACCCGGGATACAGACCGGTCATCAGCCTCTGAGCGTCATATTTGGTGTCTGGCACGGGAATGAGAGGAATGCCGTTCAATTTCGGGTTAAAGTCAATCGTGGTGCTGATATTATAGGCGGCTTTGACCTGCGCCTGATCCAGCAGCTTGCTTTTCTGTACTTTGCCATTGGCGTCATACCAGCCGGCGTTCAGGGCGTTCAGCGTCGGATAGGCGCCCACCACCTGCTGAGCCTGTACGCCGTCATAGACCGCGTTCGCGGTGAACTGGATCTCGTCGACTTTCACTCCGCCGCCGATATCGCGTTGCGTACTCTTGACATCGACCTGAAACTGGCCGATTATACCCGGATCGGACGAATCTTTCGTATAAGTGCCGTCTTTTTTCATATAAACCGTATCTGTGGTCATATCTGTAGCCATGGACTCCACACTAAGCGGATAAAGCGTTTCCACGTCTTTTTGATAGACCTGCATGGCAGCCTCGACGCCCGTGCGTGCCAGATACTGGGCCTGCTGCAATTTCGTGTTCACTGTCCAAATGCGTATGTCCGTGTCGCCCAGCACAGCCAGCGCCGCCACCAGCAAACTGCCCACCACCAGAATTATCATCACCATCGGTATCGCGTTGCCCCGATCATCCCGCCAGAAATTTTTCATCCGCTCACACCCCCATATGAACAATTCTTCCCATATTTCGCAAAGAATAAAATAGCTAAAATCAATACAGGTATAATCTTATCATAGTTCATTTTGTAACACAATAGGTTAAACGAAATTTTCTCAGTTTTTTTTCAGGAAACATCCGACGCGCTCAGCCGCGCTTGTTAAACCCCCTTTCCACGGCATAAGCATAATAGCACGGGCGGATATATTTTGCATAAAAAAAGGCCGCCGCCGCCAAAAAAATCCTTGACAATCTTTTACCTTCATGTTAATGTATTGT
Organism: Gracilibacteraceae bacterium; assembly: GCA_031266805.1. Lineage (GTDB taxonomy): Bacteria > Bacillota > Desulfitobacteriia > Desulfitobacteriales > Syntrophobotulaceae > JAIRRL01. The sequence goes on along the minus strand of JAISAH010000035.1, from coordinate 14,473 downwards.
TGTTAGCACTCACCGAGACAGAGTGCTAACAATCGGCTCGGCAGCGGAGGTGTTTTTTTGTGAAATTGAATGAGCGCAAACAAAAAATCCTAAAAGCCATAGTGCAGGATTATATCGCCACGGCGGAACCTGTAGGTTCCCGCACGATATCGCGCAAATTTGAGCTTGGCGTTTCGCCGGCCACCATCCGCAACGAGATGGCCGATCTGGAAGAACTGGGCCTGATCGAGCAGCCGCACACCTCGGCCGGGCGGGTCCCTTCCGACAAGGGCTACCGCTATTATGTGGACTATCTCATCGACGACGCGGAACTGAGCGAGAGCCAACGGAAACATATCGACCGGAATTTTGCCGAACGGGTCAGCGAAGTGCAGGAAGTGATCGAAAGCGCGAGCAAACTCATATCCCAGATCACGAATCTGACCGCCATCGTCACCGGGCCGCACAGTTTGAACAGCGCCCTGCAAAAGCTCTATTTTCTGCCCTATCAGTCCGGTCAGGCCATCCTCGTGACGGTCAAGGACAACGGTCAGGTGGAAAACAATATAGTGGATATAGGCGACGACGCCACCACGGAAGAACTGCAGATCCTGGCCACCTTGTTCAATGAAAGGATAGGGGTGACTAGGGTAAAAGATCTGTCGCGCAGCTTTTTGCAGGAGATCTACCGGGAACTGTCGCAGCGGCGCCGCATGATCGACGGGGTGGTCGGCATATTGGGCCGGGTTTTGCAGGAAGAAGGCGGCGGGGAAAAAATCTATCTGGGCGGGCCGCTCAACATGTTGAATCACCCGGAATTCAAAGATTTGGAAAAAATGCGCCTCTTTATGGAAGTCTTTGAGGAGGGCAACAAGCTGAAAAGCCTGCTCCGCCATACGGAAGACGGCCCGGTCGTGCGTATCGGCGGCGAAAACACCGATGAGGTTTTTCAGGATTGCAGTATCATCACGGCTACCTATCATATCAACGGCAAGCAAATCGGTTCCGTCGGCGTACTGGGCCCGACGCGGCTGGATTACGGCAAAACCATCGCCATAGTCGATTATCTGACCAAAAGCCTGACGGAACTTTTGACCAACCGCGCGCATAAACTCGGACCCTAGTGCCCTGTGACACCTAAAACTTGTCAGTAAGCGGCGAGAATTTTTCTCGTCAGACAAGGCGGAGGAGGAAGGCATACCCGTTGGTATGGCGACTGACGACAACGCAGTATGACGGGAAAAAGGCCGCCGATTAGTAAAGTTTTAGGTGTCATAGGGCACTATCCCGGCTCTTAAGGAAGTCCTGATTAATCATGTTGCGGACAGCCGTGACATACATCCTGATCACCGGAGGAATGATATGCAAATGACGACAGAAGAAAATAACCCGGCCGCGGAGACGGAGCAAGGCGCGGCCCCGGAAGCAGGCGGCGGAGAAAATATCTCCGAACCGGACGCCGCCGAAAGCGCCGCCGCGGCGGAAGTTGCGGAAGCGGAAGATCCGCGCCGGAAGGCCGACGAATACTACGCCGCCCTGCAGCGGCTCAAAGCCGAATTTGATAATTTTCGCAAACGGACGCGCAAGGAAAAGGAAGATATAGCTAAATATGGGGCGGAGCAGCTGGTCTTGAAACTTCTTCCGGTCATGGACAATCTGGGGCGGGCGCTGGAAGCCTCCGCGCAAACGCGGGATTTTGACTCCCTCTGTCAGGGAGTGGACATGATCTGCCGCCAGCTGGGCAAAGTGCTGGAAGACGAGGGCGTAGTCCCGATCGAAGCCGTGGGGCGCCCCTTTGACCCGAATTTGCACGAGGCGCTCCTGCGCGAGGAATCGGACCAAGAGGAAAACACTGTTTTAGCCGAATTAGAAAAGGGCTACTATCTGAAAGGGAAGGTCGTCCGCCCCAGCCGGGTGAAAGTCAGCTCTTAGCGTCAAACATTACATTAATTAAATTAGATTACATTTAAGGGGGTAACGCCATATGGGCAAAGTTATCGGAATTGATCTGGGGACCACGAATTCTTGTGTTTCCGTGCTTGAAGGCGGAGAACCCGTCGTCATTGCCAACGCGGAAGGGGCGCGCACCACGCCGTCCGTCGTCGGTTTTTCCAAAACAGGCGAACGCCTGGTGGGACAGGTGGCAAAACGGCAGGCGGTCTCCAACTCGGAAAACACGGTCAGCTCCATCAAGCGGCATATGGGAACGGAGCGCAAGGTGACGCTGAACGGCAAAGCCTACACGCCGCAGGAGATTTCCGCTATGGTCCTGCAAAAACTGAAAACAGACGCGGAGTCCTATCTGGGCGCCGCCGTGACCCAGGCTGTCATCACGGTTCCCGCCTATTTCACCGACGCCCAGCGCCAGGCCACGAAAGACGCGGGCACGATAGCCGGCCTGGAAGTGCTGCGCATCATCAACGAGCCGACGGCGGCCGCTCTCGCCTACGGTCTCGACAAGGAAAACGATCAGACCGTGCTCGTTTACGATTTGGGCGGCGGCACCTTCGACGTCTCGGTCCTGGAACTGAGCAAGGGCATGGTCGAGGTCAAAGCCACCAACGGCAATAATCTGCTCGGCGGCGACGATTTTGACCAGCGGCTCATCGACTACATCGTGGCGGAATTCAAGAAGACGAACGGAGTCGATCTGGCGAAAGACCGCATGGCCCTGCAGCGCCTGAAGGAAGCGGCGGAAAAAGCGAAAATCGAGCTGTCCGGCGTGACGCAGACGAGCGTCGATCTTCCTTTTATTACCATGTCGGCGGACGGGCCGCTGCATCTGCAGCTCAATGTAACGCGGGCGAAGTTCGACGAATTGACGGCTGATCTCGTGGAAAAAACGATGGAGCCGACCCGCAAAGCCATGGCGGACTCCAAGCTGAGTTTCAACGAAATCGACCAGATCATTTTGGTCGGCGGCTCGACCCGTATCCCGGCCGTGCAGGAGGCCATCCGCAAAATCAGCGGCAAAGAGCCGCATAAGGGCGTCAACCCGGACGAAGTCGTCGCTTTGGGCGCGGCCGTGCAAGGCGGCGTGCTGGGCGGCGAGATGAAAGACATCATCCTCGTGGACGTTACGCCGCTTTCCTTGGGGATCGAAACCTTGGGCGGCGTTTTTACCCGCATCATTGACCGCAACACGACTATTCCGGCCACCAAATCCCAGCCTTTTTCCACGGCGGCCGACGGGCAGACCTCCGTGGATATCCACGTGCTCCAGGGCGAACGGGAGATGGCCGCTTATAACAAGACTCTCGGCCGTTTTCAATTGTCCGGCATCCCCCCGGCCCCGCGCGGCGTGCCGCAGATAGAAGTGACTTTCGATATCGACGCCAACGGCATCGTGCATGTGGCGGCCAAAGACACGGCCACGGGCAACGAGCAGAAGGTGACCATCACCTCCTCCGCCGGCCTGAACAAGGATGAGATCGAAAAAATGCGCAAGGACGCCGAGGCCCACGCCGAGGAAGACCGCAAGCAGCGCGAATTGATCGACGCGAAGAACCAGGCCGACTCCATGGCCTATCAGGCGGAAAAAACCCTGAAGGATTTCGAGGGCAAAGGCGACCCGATGGAGGCCGAAGGGATAAAACACGCGATCGAGGATCTGAAAAACGCGGCGGTCGGCAGCGACGCCGAGGAGATCAAGGCTAAATCAGAGGCTTTGTCCAAAGTGCTGTATCCCTATGTGGAAAAAATGTATCAGCAAAATCCGCCCGGCGGCGGAGCCGAAGGCGACAGCGGCGCCGGGAGCGCGGGCGCGGGTACGGGTGAAGAAACTCCGCGGGAAACGCCGGCCGACGACGTGGTGGACGCCGAATACACGGAAATGGACAAGGACAAATAAAGCCGCATGAAACGCGATTATTATGAAGTGCTGGGCGTGGCGAAAACGTCCGGCATGGATGAAATAAAAAAAGCGTATCGCGCTATCGCCCGCGAAAACCATCCCGATGTCAATCCCGGCAATAAACAGGCGGAAGAGCGCTTCAAGGAAGCGACGGAAGCCTATGCCGTCCTGAGCGATGAGGAGAAGCGGGACAAATATGACCGTTTCGGCCACGCGGGCGTCGATCCCTCCGGGCAGGGGTTCGGCGGGATGGGCATGGATTTTGGCGATCTGGGCGATATATTAGGCATGTTTTTTGGCGGCAGCGGCGCCCGCCGCACCGGCCCGGCCCGCGGCGCCGATCTGCGTTATGATTTGACCATCACCTTGGAAGACGCCGCTTTCGGCTCGGAAAAAATCATCGAAGTCCCGGCGGCGGAGACCTGCTCGGAATGCCACGGCAGCGGCGCCGCCCCCGGCACCAGCCCGGAAAAATGCTCGCAGTGCAACGGCACGGGCACTATCCGCAGCGTTCAGCGCACGCCCCTCGGCCAGATGGCGACGACCAGGAGCTGCCCGGCCTGCGGCGGCACGGGCAGCCGCATCGCCCATCCCTGCGCCAAATGCAGCGGCCGGGGCAAAGTCCGCGCTTTGAAAGAGATAAAAGTCACCGTGCCCAAGGGTTCGGAACACGGTTTGAATCTGCGTTACAGCGGCCGGGGCGAAGCGGGCGACCGCGGCGGCGAGAACGGCGATCTGTATGTGGTGCTGAACATCAAGGCCCATGAGTTTTTTGAGCGGCGCGGCAACGATGTTTACTGTGAAGTGCCGATTTCATTTGTGCAGGCCGCTCTGGGCGACGATATTGAAGTGAATACTTTGCACGGCCCGGTAAAACTGCGCATCCCGGAAGGGACACAGACCTCCCGCATTTTCCGTATCAGGGATAAAGGCGTGCCCTACCGGCGCGGCAACAGCAACGGCGACCAGCATGTGCGCGTCGTCGTCGTCACGCCGACTAAACTGTCGGAACATCAGAAAGACCTGCTGCGCGAGTTCGGCGATCTGCCCAACGGCGGGCCGCCGGCGCAACAGGAAGGAAAAAAGAGTTTTTGGACAAAATTGAAAGAGACTATTCAGGATAATTGATCGTCATGAAAAAGAATATTTTATTGCGCGGATTAGGTCTGAGAAGCGTCAAAACAGCCCTGTCCGTTTTCTTATGTATTCCCGTTTTACGCCTTCTGGGCTTAGATCAGCCTTTTTTCGCCTGTATTGCCGCGGTCGTGGCCACGCAGACGACGGTGCGCCAGTCGTTTACCATCGGACTGGAACGCATGATAGGCACTTTGGCCGGCGCGGTCTGGGCGCTGATCTTCACCTCTTTTGCCCCACCCCCGGCCGATCCGGGCGACCTCGGTTTGCTGCATATGCTGCTCATAGCCGCCGGCGTCACTCTCGTCATTTACAGCGCCAACGTACTGCAGAAACCCAACGCCGGCAGCACCGGCTCCATCGTTTTTATCGGGGTCATGATCAACCTCCTGCCTGGACAGACCCCTCTGCAGACGACCGGGTTGCGCGCGCTGGAAACCTTACTCGGGGTGATCATCGCCATGCTGGTTAATTGGCTTATTTTCCCATATAAGGAAAATATCGCCATAAAAGCGGCGGAGACAACGGAAGCGGCAGCGCCAACAGAAGCGGAAGCGGAAAACAAATCGGCGGAACCTGTGAAAGAGGAGTTTGCGAAAGAGGATCTTGTGAAGAAAGAGCCGGCGCCGCCGACAGAAGATACGCAAGAGGAAGATATGCCGGCAAAAAAAGAAGCGCCGGAAGATCCGGCGCGTTAGGTAGGCAAAAAGGACAGATTTGAAACTAAGGAACTGTTTGAAAATAAAGCAGCCCTTTGACTTGATCTTTCGCGCCCTGACTGCGTTGCCAGGTTCCGCGAATACCACCAGTATTAGCGAAATCTGGCGTCTTCCCAGGACGCGAAATTCCGTCGTCAACTGACCACTTTATTTCCAAACAGTCCCTAACACCGTCTTTACAGGCGGTGTTTTTGCATCTTAATGTTTTTGCATTTCAATGGTTTCCCTAACTTATTTTTTGCCCGTACTCTTTTATCGTTTTCATTAAACGTTGCAAGTATTTATTCTGTAATCTCAATTTATTGTATGACATATAGATTATTCTGTCCGGAAGAACAATTTCAGGCGCCTTTATTTCTTGGAGCGTCCCGGCCGCCAAGGCAGCCTTGATTTCAAAAAACGGGAGTACGGATGCCGCAAATCCTTGTTTTGCGAATTCCTTTGCTAATTCAAAGTAATTCACTTCCGCGATTGTCTCGAAATATTGACTGTTTTCAATTGATTCATGCATTATATCCCATGGATACGTCCGAAAATTATGCAATTTACAAGATACAAAAGGAAGGGGCTCGCTGAAATGATCTTTATCAATAAACTTCCCGTATTTTTGAATATATTCCGGACTGGCGACAATAGATAATTTTTCACGGAAAAGCTCATCATTTGCGATTACAGTGCTTGGAAACACAACCGAAGTGATACCGAAGTCAATAGATTGGTCCACAAGCATCTCATAAGTTTCTTGAGCGTTTGCTCCGCGAACAGTTAAAAATATACCTGTATCTTTGAAGCTGCTGGATATTATATCAGGAAAGAAACTGTAAAGCGAAAATGGCACGGCGAGAGTGAGAGTAGCCCTTGGCTCTTTTTTCAGTGAATTTATGCCGTCATCGTAAATCAGACGGATTCGCTTGGCAAACTTTAAAAATTTTACGCCTTGAGGGCTTAAGGAGACACTCTTTGGGGATCGGGAAAATAAAACGGCGTCAAGAGTGTTTTCCAGACTCTGTATTCTCCGGCTTACTGTTGACTGTGTAACCATCAGGGCATCCGCCGCCTTCTGAAAACTTTTATATTGGGCGACGGCAAGAAATGTTTTAATACCTTCAATGTCCATGGTAAAACCTGCCTTTTGGCTTAATTATAATTAAAAATTCAGAGAAATGCAAATGCTAAAAACGCATCGCAACATGAAAAATATTCGCTTGCCGCATGTAAGACAAGATGTTAAGATTATACAGAGCATTTGAATGGCTCTGAATTATCTGAAAAAAGGAGTGGTCGAATTGAGTAAGTATCCGGAATTTGTTCCCGAGCGGGTGAGAAAACCGATTTCAGACGCTGAACTGGAGCGCCGCTGGAAATTGGTGCGCGGCGAGATGAAAAAAGAGGGTATTGATTGTCTCGTGCTGCAAAACGACCATAGATACAGAAGCGGTATGGTGCGTTATCTGACCGACATTGGCAACCTGTCTAATCCGGTTTCCGTGGTATTCCCTGTTGAAGATGAAATGACTGTATTCTCAAATGGGGGAGGCTATAGCCTTTCTCAGACTCCGGCTTACGGTTGCCGCGGGGTTAAGGATCGTATAGGAGTGCCGCTTTTCCCGACATATGTAGCCGGTCTTTGTGACGCGGACGCCCGTGGAACTGTGGAGATCATTAAGAAACGCGGCGACAAAAAAGTAGGCGTTGTGCGCATAAGTACAATGCTCGGAGGGTTTTACAAATATTTGACGGAAAATCTGCCGGGAGTTGAACTGGTGGAGTTTACGAATCAGATCGACGAGATAAAAGCTGTGAAAAGCCCTGAAGAAATAGCTTTTATCCGGCACACGGCAAAAGTGCAGGATTATGTTATGGAGGCTGTCCGGTCGTATTTGCGTCCCGGTATCTACGAATATGAATTACGCGGCTTTATCATTCACCTTTTGAGTGACCTTGGCAGCGAGGAGCAGCTGATCATGCTTGGTTCAGCGCCATTGGGTCAAAAAGCGGGGCATACCGCTCACTATTATCAAAACAGGAGGATCGAAGCAGGCGACAATGTTATGGTTATGCTGGAACCGAACGGGCCCGGAGGATATTGGACAGAACTTGGAAGGACCTTTATTCTTGGCGAACCCACGCCACTCTTGCAGGAAGTCTGGAACGACGCGTTAAAAGCTCAGTATTATACTGCTGAATTATGCAAGCCCGGAGCGACAGGCGCGGAGGTTTATGAGAAGTACAATCAGTATTTGGAGAAAAACGGTTACGCTAAAGAAACAAGGATCCACGCGCACGGGCAAGGATATGATCTTATGGAACGGCCGGGCATACGCGGTGAAGATCCGATGGTCATTAAACCCGGCATGAATTTAGCTATTCATCCAACTTTGGCCAAAGAGGGCGCTTATATCTTCTGTTGTGACAATTTCCTGACTACAGAAGCAAAACCGGAACGGGTTCATACAAACCCGCAAGAGCTTTTTGTTATTGATTGCTGATTACAAGAATAGAAGGGGGCGTCTTTAGTAGGCGACCCTCTTTTTCCATCAAAGCGAAGAGGAGGCGGATGTTAAATTATGGAATACGATCTTAAGATTGCGAGAAACACTGCGGAAGTGGTTGACAGACTCATAACAGTCCAAATTGCTGAATCTGGCGGCGGCGCGGCGCTTACGGACGCGCCAATCAACCCGCTGCTCTATAAGGCGGCGCGTGAAGCGCAAGGCAATGAACCCCTGACCTATCGGGCGGCTAAAGCCATCCTGGAAAATGTCTCATCCGGCGGCGCGGTTGTTTTAAGCTGCGGTTTGATGATTACGCCTTACATGCGGGAGGAAGTGGACGGATGTTTCGGCGTAGCCGGGATGGCCAGGGCAGTTGCACTTGGCGCTAGGGCGACTCCGATTGTTTTAACTGAGAAAACAAATATTGAACGCATGCGGATGTTGATCAAAGCTGTCGGATTAGATCCTCAGCCCCTTGAGATCGCGCTGACTGCGCCGAACATGTGCGCGTTGGAAATTCTGCCTCTTGACCCGCGGGAAGTTATTGCCACATGCAACATGATTTATGAGACGGCTAAACCGGGCGTCCTGCTTGTTTCGGAAAAAATGGGGCCTACGGATATTGGAGTGTATCGCAGCGGGCCAGGTTATGATTTGACATTAATTTCCGGAAAAACAAAAGAAATGATTGAGACTTTTCAGAAACACGGAACAGTGACCATTGGCGTGGGGGATGGCGGCAACGAAGTTGGCATGGGTAAAATAAAAGATACCGTGCGCCAACTGTTTTCCGGCGACAGCGCTTCCGCTCTGGAAACGGATATACTGGTGGTCGGCGCGTCCGGAAATCTTGGCTGCTATGGGATTGAGGCGGTTTTGGCTGCGGCGTGGTCCATGCCGGAAGCGCTCCACAATAATGATGTCGAAAGACGAATGGAACTGGCCTCTATTTTTTCCGGACTCATTGACCCGACGACAGGATATACCGACGGAATTACAGACGCGATGGATCCCAGCGTCGCTCAGTCTTGTCTCACGCTGCTTCATAATATTGTCGGGCATCGCCTGGCAAAAAAAGATGAAACTAAGGCGCGCAACAAAAAAGAGAGGGGGTTTTCACGGGAAAAAATTCAGAGTACTATTGATCTTTGGGCAAAAACAATAACCTCGTCGTAATACGGGCAATGATATGATCAATGTTCAAAAAGTGAGGTGATGTTTGTGGATCCCAATATTTCAATCGCCCTCATTGGAATTGGCGTCATGGTAGTTCTGATACTTTTGCGCTTGCCTATTGCCGTCGCGATGGGACTGGTTGGCGTCGCGGGTTTTACCTATTTATCAGGATGGGACGCGATGTTGGGTTTGATGAAAACAGTGCCGTATACTACAGCGAAAGACTATTCTCTCAGTGTGATACCGCTCTTTGTGCTTATGGGTAATTTTGCCTTGACCGCGGGGTTAAGCAAAGATCTCTACCGCCTCGGGGATAAACTGCTTGGACACCTTCCCGGAGGACTGGCAATGGCTACAATAGTCGCGTGCGCCGGATTCGGAGCTATTTGCGGGTCTGCTCCGGCCACAGCCGCGACCATGGGGATCGTCTCAATTCCGGAGATGCGAAAGTATAACTATGCGCCGTCATTAGCTTGCGGATGCGTTGCGGCCGGTGGTTGTCTCGGATTACTCATACCGCCGAGCGTTGGATTCATCATTTATGGGATTTTAGTCGGCGAATCCATAGGCAAGCTTTTTATGGCGGGACTGGGCGCGGGAATCCTCCTTATGATCCTATATTGTCTGGTCGTGTTGTTTATTGCCGTGCGCAACCCGGAATTAGCGCCCAGAGGTGAAAAAGCCACTTTTCGAGAAAGATTGCAGGCGCTAAAAGGCGTTTGGGGAGTCCTGCTGCTTTTTGTCTTGGTCATCGGCGGAATGATGGGAGGCTTTTTTACCGCCACGGAAGGGGCGGCCGTCGGGGCTTGCGGAGCGTTGCTTTTTTCGCTGTTTCATCGCACAATGACAAGGGAAGCGTTTGTGAAAGCACTTTTGGAAACAGGAAGAACTACCGCGATGATATTCGCCATCTTTATCGGCGCCTATATTCTGGGTTATTTTTTGACAGTGACCCAAATGCCGGCTTCGCTGGCGGCCTTGATAACCGGGGCAAATATCCACAGATATGTAGTGATCATAGGGATCTTCTTTGTATATGTATTTCTCGGCTGCATCATGGACAGTCTGGCTATGGTTTTGATTACCGTGCCGATTTTCTATCCCAGCGTAATGGCTCTGGGTTTTGATCCGATCTGGTTTGGCGTTTTCATAGTTCTTGTGATAAATCAGGGTTTGCTGACGCCGCCAGTGGGAATGAACGCTTTTGTTATCAAGGGTATTGCAAAAGACGTGCCTTTATCCACTGTTTTTAGGGGCATTCTTCCTTTTTGGGTGGCCATTTTTGTGGCTGTGATACTGGTGTTGCTGTTCCCGGAAATAGTGCTGTTTTTGCCCCGCATTGCAAGTTAATGAAAATGAAGAAACAAAGGAGGAGAATTATTGTGGAAAAAAAGATAAACTTGTTTGAAATGATTCGCCCTGCCCTCGTTGCTTTGCTTGTTCTCTCGCTTATCGCAATTACAGCCTGCTCAAATTCCAGCCCCCAGACAATAGCTCCCGCAGGAGGGCAAAATCCGGAGCAAATCACCTTAAAATTTCAGCATCACGAAAACCCCGGCAGCGACGGCTTCCAAGTACTGGCGACCTGGGCTGCGCTATGTGAGGAAAATGCCGGCGGAAAACTAAAAATCGAGATATATCCGGCGCAAACACTGGGAAAAATGACAGACGCATACGATATGGTAATTAATGGTGTGGCGGATATTTCCTGGGGGTTTGTTCCCACATTTCCGGGGCAGTTTCCAATAACTGAAGGCGGCGCGCTGCCAATGCTGGGCATTACCTCCGCCTTACAGGGGAGCAGAGTACTACAGGCGATGTACGACTCTCTGCCGGAGATGCAGAATGAATATAAAGACGTGCATGTCCTTTTTTTACATTCTCATGATCCGGCCCCTATTGGCACCGCCGGCAAAAAAATCGCCACAATGGAAGATGTGAAGGGTTTGCTGCTTCGGGTCGTCGGCGATGGTCAGACCGCCATGATAAAAGCGCTGGGCGCGTCGCCTGTGCCTATTGCTTTAACCGACTTATACCAATCAATGTCTAAGGGCGTTGTCAGTGGTTACGCTCTGGGATGGGAAGGAATTGAGAGTTTTAAGCTACCCGAGGTTACAGACTATATCCTTGATTGTAACTACTATACAGGCGGCTTTTGGATGCTAATGAATCAAAAAACCTGGAATTCTCTCCCGGCAGATATTCAGGAAGCTTTTAACAGTGCCGGTGGCATGACAGGGGCGGAGATGTTTGGCAGAGCTTGGGACGAAGGCGAACTGCACGGGATTGAAGCCGCCCTTGCCGCGAATTGCGAGATCGTTCAACTGAGTGATGAAGAAACAGCCAGATGGCAAGAATTGGCTAAACCTCTGCAGGAAGAATGGGCGGCAAAATTAACGGCTCAGGGTTTGGACGGAACGGCTGTATTGCAAAAACTCTATGAATTGATAGATGAATATGCAGAATAGATTGTTTTGTTTGTAATTATTGTAGGGCGCCCTTGCAGCAGAAAAGAGTGGTGAAATGCGCAAACCTCGCGTTGGCCTTGTAGTGCCTAGTGTTCAGACAGTTACTGAGTCATTGTATCATCGGTTGTTTAGCGATGATTTTGAATTTGTAACGCAAAGGATGCGTTTGCTTGGCGGAAAACCGGAAGACTTGCAAGCCATGGAAGCGGATGCCCCGTCAGCCATCGCGGCGTTGCGTGATGCCGATGTTGATGCGATATTGTATTGTTGTACCGGTTCGTCAGCTGTGCAGGGATTTGAGAAAGAAAGAACATTTTGCCAACAGATGGAAGCCTTGGCTGACGTTCCGTTCATATCAACTATGACAAGTTGTGTGAAGGCGCTTAGGCGCTTGGATGCAAAGACTATAAACATGGTAACCCCGAATGATCCAGGTGTGCGCGAATTAGAGGAGGTCTATCTTCAAAAGGTTGGCTTCAAAATAGTGAAGAGTTATGGATTCGGTATCACAGATGGGAAACAATTTGCTTATCTTACCCCAGAAAGCATAGCGGAAACAGCATTGAATGGTTGGGATGCCGATGCTGATGCTTTATTTTTGAGTTGCATGAACTGGCATGCAACCAAGGTTATGTTTGAAATATGGAACGCCATAAGCAAACCAGTTGTTACTTCTCACTCTGCCTCCATCTGGGAAGTATGGAACACATTGGTCGAAGATGTAGACTACGAAAGCTTTTCAAGAAAACATTTGGCAAAGCAGATTGCCGAAAGGATGATTGAAGCATGAGTGCAATGACCATCGGTATCATTGGAATAGCTGCTCTGTTTATATTGCTTCTGATAGGACTTCCTGTTGGGATCACTATGCTGCTCGTAGGCTTTTTTGGCTACTCGTCGGTAGTGAGTTTTAAAGGCGCGCTCGGGATGCTAAAAGGGGTTGAGTATTCTACCGTATCAAACTACAGCATGTCGGTTGTTCCTCTATTCATATTGATGGGATTCTTTGCATTTTATTCAGGATTGAGTGGCGACCTATACAATTTTGCACACAAAATGATTGGACACCGCAAAGGCGGGCTTGCTCTGGCTACGTTAATGGCCTGCGGCTTTTTTTCTGCCATTTGTGGTTCGAGCACGGCTACAACTGCGACATTTGGCTCAATCTGCCTGCCGGAGATGAAAAAATATAACTACGAAGACTCTCTTGCTACGGGTTGTATCTCAGCGGGCGGTACCTTAGGGATACTTCTGCCGCCAAGCGTGGGCTTTATTCTCTATGGGATCATTGCAAGCGTATCAATAGGCAAGCTATTTGCCGCTGGCATTATACCCGGTATATTGCTGTGTATCTGTTACATGATTGTCGTTATGATTCAAGTAAAATTGAAACCAGAGAAAGGGCCGGCCAGCACACGTTCCTCATGGGGTGACCGCTTTAAGGCTTTTCTAAAAGCATCACCAATGTTTGTTATCTTTTTCATCTCTTTAGGCGGGATGTTCATTGGTTGGTTCACCGCGAGCCAAGCTGCCGCAATCGGAGCGACGGGTTCATTCTTGTACTTGTTCGTCAGCCGTATGGCTAATAGAACGAATATAGTTGGAGCTCTTAAACAAACCGGGGAAACAGTTGGCATGATCTTTATGATCCTCATTGGCGCATATTGTCTCGGTTACTTTTTCTCTGTGTCAATGATACCCATAACCCTTGCGAATTGGGTTGGCAGCTTGGCAGTGAGCCGTTGGGTTATCTTGACATGTATACTCATATTCTATGCCATTTTAGGTTGTCTAATGGATTCTCTGTCTATGGTTTTGCTTACCACACCTATTTTTCTCCCTGTTATTATATCTCTCGATTTCGATGTGGTTTGGTATGGCGTTTTGATGGTTTTGGTTATGGAAATGGGGCAAATAACACCGCCGGTAGGTATGAATCTATTTATCATGAAAGGATGTGTCGGTGACACAATATCTATGGGCGCCATCATTCTTGGGGCAGCCCCCCATATTCTTGCTATTGTAGCCGTGGTTATACTGGTCTGTGTCATTCCTCAATTGGCATTATGGCTGCCAGCATTCATTGGATAGGAGGCTTATGCTATGATCGGTAAATCCATTAGAACACTCGTTAACTTTTTTTTCTATGTGTCATTAGTAGCTCTTTTTATCGCAATGATTTTCATGACGCTTGATGTTGTGATCAGGGTAGTATTAGGTGGTGGTATTATTGGCAATTTTGAGATCGTCCAGATCTTGATGGTATTCATCATCTATTTTGCCTTAGGCTACACCCAGATACAGGGCAAGCACATTGAGGTTGACTTGATTAAATCGCTTCTTCCAAAGACTATAGAAAAAATACTTGACACAATACTCAGTGCTTTTTGTATAGTGGCAGGCGTGATAATGGTTTGGTCAAGCCTGATCAATGTCCAAGATGTCTTTCGCGATCAATTGGAAACAGCAAGCCTTGGTATCCCGCTTTACCCATTTTATGGAGTGGTGTGTTTCGGAAGCATTGTGTTATTAAGGAATCGTAACTAAATAAACTGGACATTCATGCAAATATACGCTATACTGTATGCATGAAGAATATTGATGAAAATGCGCTCAAGAAACGCATAGAGAATGTATTGCCAACACTAA
>JAISAH010000002.1 GCA_031266805.1 Gracilibacteraceae bacterium | reverse complement strand
CCGGCACGATTTTTATGGATAAAACGATAGAAAGCATTTTAAGATATGCCGCGGCGGACGCGCGTTATACTTATGACAGCCGCCTGTTGAGCCTTTACAGCAAAAACCTTGATCTCAAGGTTTAGGGAACTTTGATAAGCGGCTTTGTGTTTGGTCCAAATAATTTCGCAATCTTCTTGACATGTTCTGATCCCTGGTGTAATATACTCCTTGGAAAGCAGAAATGCTCCCAAGCCGCTTACCGTAGGCGGAGAAATTCACGGTTCGATTGAATACGCTTACCGTATGCGTGATAAATTGCGGTTTGATTGAATACGCTTACCGTTAGGCGTGATAAATGTACGGTTTGAAGAATGCTCCCTTGCCTTGCGCGAGGGTCATTCTTTTGGTATAATGGTACCGTAAAACACGACAGATTTTTTCAAAACTAAGTGTGAACCTGCTATAACAGAAAACGGGCGGCCGGCTGCCGCTCGTTTTCTGTTATATTCCGTTATTCGGGGCGTCACCCGGGAGACCCTCCGCCGCTTCGCGGTCCGTACAAATTTGTCGCACACTCTTTCCACAGTTCCTTATAAAATCCATACATTTATCTGTTATACTGATCATGTCAAATGTACGCTTCCTAAAAAAAGAGAGGTGAAACAGATATATGGGAGACGGGATAAAATCAATACGCCTGCGCGTCAGCGGCATGACGTGCGCCAACTGCCAGTCCCGGATCGAAAATAAACTGCGGCGCGCGGCCGGCGTCCAAAGCGCGAGCGTCAGCTACAGCGCCGGTACGGCGGAGGTGGTCTATGACGAGAACCTCGCCGCGCCGGGGGATATCGCGGCGGCCGTTAGAGAGCTGGGTTACGGGGCGGAGACAGACGCGGGATCCGAGCCGCCCGGCGCGCGGGCCCGGCAGGCCGCCGGGGCGCTGATCGTTTTGCTGGCCTTATTTATGACGCTCAGGCATCTGGGCTGGACGGACGTCTTTAACCTTTTTCCCACCGTTGAAACGGGAATGAGTTACGGCATGCTGTTTGTCGCCGGCCTTTTGACCTCGCTCCACTGCGTGGCCATGTGCGGCGGCATCAATTTATCGCAATGCCTGCCGCGTCCGGATGGCGCCGGCGCTTCGGCCCTGCGCCCGGCTTTCCTCTATAATTTCGGACGGGTGGCCGCCTATACCGCCGTCGGGTTTTTGGTCGGGGGGCTGGGCGCCGCGTTCACGTTTTCCCCCGGCGCGCAGGGCGGGTTAAAACTGGCGGCCGGCGTGTTCATGATCGTCATGGGTCTCAACTTGCTAGGCCTTTTTCCTTGGCTGCGCCGATTCACCCCGCGCCTGCCGCGGGTTTTCGCCCGTGCGATCGAGGCGCGGAAAACGCGGGACTCCGGTCCGCTCGTCGTCGGTCTGCTCAACGGTTTGATGCCCTGCGGGCCGCTGCAGGCCATGCAGCTTTACGCGCTTTCCACCGGCAGCCCGGCTGAGGGCGCTTTGTCCATGCTGGTCTTCGCCTTGGGCACGGCGCCGCTGATGTTCGGGCTGGGAGCGCTGAGTTCGGCGCTGAGTCAGAAGTTCACCCGCCGGGCCATGACGGTGGGGGCGGCGCTGGTGGTGCTGCTCGGCATGGGGATCTTCAGTCAGGGCTGGACTTTGGCCGCTTTGGCCTCCCCCGCGCCTTTCCGGGCGGAAACCGCTTCCGCCGCCGGTCTTACGGTCACAGGCGGCGTGCAGGTGATAAACAGCACTCTCCAGTCCGGGCGCTATCCCGCGATCACCGTGCTGGCCGGAACGCCGGTGCGCTGGATCATCGACGCGCCGGCGGGCAGTATCAACGGCTGCAACAACCGGATGCGCATCCCCGAATACGGGATCCAGCATCAGTTCCAGACCGGGGAAAACATCATCGAGTTCACACCGGAGCGAACCGGGAGATTTACCTACAGCTGCTGGATGGGCATGATCAGAAGCACCGTCACGGTGGTGGCCGGCGACGGGGAGGAGGCGGGGGCGACAGGCGCGGGATCCGGGGAAGCGGCGTCCGCGGCCGGCGTGACGATAAACACGGATAAAATCACAGCGGCGGACATCATCATCACAGAGGACGGCGGCAGACGGCAGCGGATAGAGATGGAAATTTCTGACAGTGGTTTCAGCCCCGCGGTCGTCGTGCTGGAAGCGGGGGTGGAAACAGAATGGCTGATCATCAATACCTCCGCCCGCCCCGGCAATGAGGCCCTCCTTTTTCCCGCCTATAGCGCGCGGCTGCCGCTGACGGCCGGGGAAAACCCGGTCAGCCTTTTCCCCACCGGCAGTTTTGATTTTTCCGTGGCGGATAACGCTTTCTACGGCTACGTCAAGGTCGTGGATGATTTGGCCGCGGCGGACATTCAGGCCGTCAAAACGGAAGCGGAAAACTGGCGGCCGCTGATATGGCCGGAGCAGACCTTCGCCCCCGATCAGGGCGGCGGATGCTGTTAAGGAATCCCGTCATTCCGGGCCCGCCCGGAATCCAGTAAGGAGTGATAAAAATAAAACGCGTGAGAACAAAACGAATTTTCGTCTGCGCTCTGGCGGTTTTGCTGCTGCTGACCGCCGCGGCCTGCCAGAGTCCCGGCCCGGAAACGCCGGCGCCCGCCCCCGGTACGGCCGCCGAGGCGAGCGCCGCGCCTGAGGGGGCGGAAACAGCGGAGCCGCAGGAGATCAGCCCGGGAGGCGGTCTGGTCATCCCGGTCGCGGAAATCACGGAGACCGCCGCTTTTTTCCCCGTCATAGCGGACGGCGCCCGGATGGAGGTCTTGGCGGTCCTGGCCCCGGACGGCACGATCCGCACCGCTTTTAACACCTGCCAGATCTGTTATGATTCCGGCCGAGGCTATTATGAGCAGGCGGGAGAAACGCTGGTCTGCCAGAACTGCGGCAACCGGTTCCGCATGAGCCAGGTGGAGACGGTGTCGGGCGGCTGCAATCCGTGGCCGATCTTTGCCGGCGATAAAACCGTGACCGATGAATCTATCACCATTTCCTATGATTTTCTCCTGGAGTCCAAAGATATATTCGCGCAGTGGAAAACGACTTATTAGCGCGAGGCGGCTTGCAATGGCGACAAATACCCTTATAATGAATATATAGTCCTCGACGGAGGTGGCATTTTATGGAAACTCAGGTGTTGAGCGTCCGGGGGATGACCTGCGCGGCCTGCGCGCAGCGGATCGAGAGAGCCGTCCGCAAGCTGGGCGGTATCGAGCAGGCTAACGTGAATCTGGCCGGCGAGAAGCTGTTTGTAAAATACGACGACGCCAGTCTTTCCCTGCAGGCGATCAAAGAAACCGTGACGAAACTCGGCTATGAAGCGGCGGAAAAACCGGCCGCCCATACCGTCACTTTGCCCATCGGCGGCATGACCTGCGCCGCCTGCGCCCGGCGGGTCGAAAAAGCCGTCGGCAAGCTGGAGGGCGTCTCGGCGGCCTCGGTGAATTTCGCTACGGAAAAAGCGACCGTCGCCTACGACCCGGCGCTGACCAGAGTGTCCGCGATCAAGGCGGCGGTGGAAAAAGCCGGCTATCAGGCTCTGGCCGCCGCGGGCGCGAGCGCCGCCGACGAGGACCGGGCGCGCCGGCAAAAGGAGATTCGGACGCTGTGGACCAAATTCATCGTCGCGGCTGTATTTTCCCTGCCGCTGCTCTATACGGCCATGGCGCCGATGATCGCTTGGGCGCGCCTGCCTTTTCCAGCCTGGCTCGACCCGATGCGCTACCCGCTGGTCTACGCCCTGACGGAGCTGCTGCTCGTCCTCCCGGTCCTCGCTGCGGGCCACCGGTTTTACACCGTCGGCTTCAAGGCCCTCTGGCAGCGCAGCCCGAACATGGATTCTCTGATCGCGCTCGGCACGACGGCGGCGACGCTGTACAGCGTATACAACACCTGGCGGATCACGCGGGGCGATTTCGGGGCGGTGGAGTCGCTTTATTTTGAAACGGCGGGCGTCATCATCACCTTGATCTTGCTGGGCAAATCGCTGGAAGCCGTTTCCAAGGGCCGCACCGGCGAGGCGGTGAAAAAACTGATGGGCCTCGCGCCCAAAACGGCCTTCGTTATAAGGGGCGGCGCGGAAAGCGAGGTCCCGATCGACGAAGTGGAGATCGGCGATATCGTCGTGGTGAAGCCCGGCGCGAAAATCCCCGTTGACGGCGTGGTCGTCTCCGGCAGCACCGCCGTCGACGAATCCATGCTGACCGGCGAGAGCATACCGGCGGACAAAACGGCGGGGGACGCGGTGTACGCCGCTTCTTTGAACACCACGGGCACGATCCGTTTTCGCGCGGAAAAAATAGGGGCGGATACGGCGCTGGCCCGGATCATCAAACTGGTGGAGGACGCCCAAGGCTCAAAAGCCCCGATCGCCCAAACGGCGGATATCGTCTCCGGCTACTTCGTGCCGGTGGTGTGCGCGATAGCGCTGGCGGCGGGCGGCGCCTGGTTTGTCGGCACGGGCGGCGATCTGCGTTTCGCTCTGACCATCTTCATCTCGGTGCTGGTCATCGCCTGCCCCTGCGCCCTGGGGCTGGCTACGCCGACGGCGATCATGGTGGGCACCGGCAAGGGAGCGGAAAACGGGATTTTGATCAAAGGCGGCGAGGCTCTGGAAACCGCGCATAAGATCAACACCATCGTCTTTGACAAGACCGGCACCATCACCGAGGGCAAACCGGCGGTGACCGACGTGCTGACCGCGGACGGCGGCGACGGCGCGGAACTGCTGGCCCTGGCCGCCGCGGCGGAACAAGGCTCCGAGCATCCGCTGGGCCAGGCGGTCGTCCGCGGCGCCGCCGAGCGGGGGCTGGCGCTGCCGGAGGCGGAAAGTTTCGGTTCTTTGACCGGCATGGGGATCGAGGCCCGGATCGAAGGCCGGGCTGTTTTGGCCGGCAACCGGAAGCTGATGGACGAGCGGGGCGTCTCGCTGGCGGCGCTGGCGGAAGCGGGCGACCGGCTGGCGGAGGAAGGAAAAACGCCGATGTATGTGGCAGCGGACGGGCGGCTGGCCGGGGTCGTCGCCGTGGCGGACGTGGTCAAACCGAGCAGCCGGGCCGCCATCGCCAGTTTGCGTAGCATGGGGATCGAAGTGGCGATGATCACGGGTGACAACAGCAAAACCGCCGCGGCCATCGCGCGGCAGGTGGGGATCGAGAGGGTGCTGGCCGAGGTTTTGCCCCGGGATAAGTCCGAGGCGGTGCGGAAGCTGCAAGCCGAAGGACGGAAAGTGGCGATGGTAGGCGACGGGATCAACGACGCCCCCGCTCTGGCCCAAGCCGATATCGGCGTCGCCATCGGTTCCGGCACGGACGTGGCGATGGAATCGGCGGATATCGTCCTCATGCGCTCGGACCTGATGGACGTGCCGACCGCCATCGATCTGAGCCGCAGCACCATCCGCAATATCAAACAGAATCTTTTCTGGGCTTTTGGCTATAACACCGTCGGCATCCCGGTCGCGGCGGGCCTGCTCTATCTTCTGGGCGGCCCGCTGTTGAACCCGATTTTTGCCGCCGCCGCCATGAGTCTCAGTTCGGTCTCCGTACTCACCAACGCTTTGCGGCTGAAACGGTTTAAGCCCCGAGAGAGTTGAGAGAGGAGAGTTGGGAGAGGAGAGAGGAGAGAGGAGAGTTGGGAGTTGAGAGAGGAGAGTTAGGAGACGGGAGAGGGGAGGGGAGACGGGAGACGGGAGACGGGAAATGGGAAATGGGAAATGGGAAGGAGTGAGCGTTTGATGCGAAAAATAGCGCGCCGGGCGGCGATCGGGGCCGCGAGTCTGGCCTTGGCGGTTTTCCTCGCCGCCTGTGCGCCGGGCAGTCTGGATGTGGTGGGCCAGGATTCCGGCCGGGCTTTCGGGGAAGTGTTGCAGGCGCTGCCCGCCGCCGAGGCCGGCGATCAGTGGTTTGTCAGCGCCCCGGACGGCGGGGCCCGGTTTTTCTGGAACGGGGAGAGCGCGGCGCTGAGGGCGGATATTCAGCCCTTTGCCGCTGCCGGCGCGGATATTTCCCTGCTGGCAAACGCGGAGAGCGGCGATATAGTCATAACGCGGGAGTTTAGTCCCGCCGGCCGGGAAAAGAGCGAGCCTCTGGCCGATTATGAACTGCTGGCCGCCGCGGCCGGCGATGTCGTGGGCTATCATACCGCCCTCGACCATTATAACCTCGATCTGGGCGGTGGCAATCTGTTCGAGTGGGCCAAAGATTTCGCCGTGCACGGCGGGACCGGCGAAATCCAAGATAAAGACATCGTTTTTGTCCTGGATCCGCAGCCCTTCATCGACGCCGGCGCGGACCCGGCAAAAGTGGAAGGCTGGCTCTACTCGCCGGTGACGGTTGACGCGGACGGCGGGAGTGTGGAGGTGTATAAGTTTTTGAAGCCGGCGGATTTGCGCTGACGAGTGGGGAGTTGAGAGAGGAGAGTGGAGAGTTGGGAGAGGAGAGTTGAGAGAGTTGAGAGTTGGGAGAGGAGAATGGAGAGTTGGGAGTTGGGACGAGGAGAATGGAGAGTTGGGAGTTGGGACGAGGAGAGTTGTGAGTGGTGAGTTTACGAGGAGAGTTGGGCCGAGGAGAGTTGAGCGGGGAGGGAAGACGAGGACGATGGACCCTGTAGGGGACGGGCTTGCCCGTCCCGAGAACGCCGTCCCAACGAATACGGTTGCGCCGTAGGGGTTCAAAATTTTGAACCCTACCCGTTCCGGTCATTTTCCCGGAATCCCAACCCCCCGTCATTCCGGGCCCCGCCCGGAATCCAAACGTCTCCGGCGCAAGGCGCTCCAAGTCACAGTGAGGAGGAAAGAAGATGAGAGTAAGGAGTAGGAGAGAGTGGGAGAGAACTGCAATCGCTCGTGTTTTAGGATAGGCGCTTTACTCGCGGCGCTCGCCCTGACCGCCGTGTTCGCGCCGGGCTGCGGAGCGCTTACGGAGGATGCTGATTTCGGGATCGGCGGCGCCCAGGAAGAAACTGTCAATGTGGACAGCGTCCTGTTTTCCACAGATATGAAAACACTGGTCAAATACCCCAGCGACAGTTCCGCGTCCGAATACGTCGTCCCGGACGGGGTGACGGGCATCGGTAGCCTTGCGTTTAAAGGTTGCAAACTGATAAGCGTCAATCTGCCGGACAGCGTTACAAGCATCGGCGAAGGCGCGTTTCAGCATTGCAGCAAACTGGCGGCGATAGATCTTCCCCGCGGTCTGACAAGTATCGGCAATGACGCGTTCGCTGAATGTCACGGTTTGACGAGCGTTATCATTCCGGATAGCGTGACGGACATCGGCGACGGCGCGTTTAACGGATGTAAAAATATGGCAGAAATTGTTCTCCCGGACGGATTGACGCGAGTCGGGGAAAAGCTGTTCTCTTTTTGCCATAGCCTGCCAAGCGTTGAGATCCCCGGCGGTGTGACAAGTATCGGCGACAAAGCGTTTGAATTTTGTCTCGCCCTGAGGAGCGTCGACATTCCCGGCGGCTTGACGAGTATCGGCAGCGGCGCCTTTGAAAACTGCGGAAATTTGACGCGCGCTCATATCCCGGATAGTGTGACAACCATCGGAGATCGCGCGTTTTATAATTGCTCCAGACTGACTGTCTATACCGACAATCCTTACGCCATCACCTATGCGCGGGATCATGAGATTGATTTCACAAACGCCGTTGATTAACGCGTATTTGCCCGATGTACAATGCACAATGTACAATGTACAAATGGAGGATGGATGCACGGGCGTAGGGGGCGGCGTCCTCGACGCACCGACGCACCGCCGCCAGACCCAATACACGGGACGTCGAGGACGCCGTCCCCTACGAATGCGGTTATAGCTGGTCTATTCTCCTTTCGCCACTCTCTCCGCTCT
>JAISAH010000129.1 GCA_031266805.1 Gracilibacteraceae bacterium | reverse complement strand
GATCGCAGACGACGGCCCGCCGCTCTGCGCAATCATCATATTTTTCGTCATAATATCCTCTTTCCTTATTACCGTGTTTGACCGGTAAGAATCTTACCATGAAATAGTGTACCACATTTACGCGAGGTATAATATCAATGTTGGTTAAACTGTGATTATTTATTAGGCAATCCCCTTCTTCCGAGAAATTTTTCGGGCGCATGGGGCTGTCCTCAAGAGAAATGAGGCGACTCGATTGTTAATATTTTAACAATAAGGTCATCTTAAACATGTTCAGACAGCCCCACCGGGCTATCCGGGGCTGCGCTTCGCTCCGGCCGCTTCGCGGCTGCTACCGCACCCCTCCTATCCCTTGCGCGGGTACATGCGGGAAAGGTAAACAACATACCCGCCCCTCTACGGCGTCCCCCGTTTCTCGCATAACCCCAAAACCGCGCGGGCGAAAACATAACGTGGGCTCCCTCCTTCCGCCGTCCACCACGCAACAAACAGAGAGGTTTGCGTATGCGGCGGCGTTGGAGTAAAATGACTGCATTCCTCGGTTTTGTGAACAAAGACTTTGGTGAACTTGGCTCACTGCTTGAGCGAAGCGAGTTTGAGCAAGTTCCCAAAGTCTATACAAAATCGCCAGGAATGCTCATTTGCGACCTCAGCAAGCATACGGGAACCTCACCAATTGAACGTGGACAAACGGCGTCTCCCCTTTCTCACATAACCCCAAAACCGCGCGGGCGAAAACATAACGTGAGTTCCCTCTTTCCGCCGTCCGCCACGCAACAAACAGAGAGGTTTCCATATGCGGCTGTGTTGGAGCAAAATGACTGCATTCCTCGGTTTTGTGAACAAAGACTTTGGTGAACTTGGCTCATGTTTAAGCGAAGCGAGTTTGAGCAAGTTCCCAAAGTCTGTGAACAAAATCGCCAGGAATGCTCATTTTGCGACCGCAGCACGCATACGGGAACCTCACCAATTGAACGTGGACAAACGGCGTCCCCCGTTTCTCGCATAACCCCAAAAACCGCGCGGGCGAAAACATAACGTGGACTCCCTCCCTCCGCCGCCCGCCGAAGCGCCAGTGGTGTATAATATGAACATTGGTTAAATTGTGATTATTTATGGTGATATATGAAAAAGCTCGTTTTACCTCTTAGTATACTCGTGGCGCTCGCCCTTTCCCTCGCCCTCGCCGCGTGCCAAAACGCGGACGATACCGCGAAAACAGAACCCACAACGCTACCGGACACGGTGGCTCTCCTGCTTCCCTATGCCGAAAAAGACGCGGAGGCGCAGAACGAACCGCAGAAAAACCTGTTATCCGCCTTTGGGACCTACGCGCAACAATACGGCCTCAGCGTTTCGTATCATTATATATCCGGCGACGATCAGACCGCATGGTCGGAGCAATCCCTGGCGATCAGTGAAGCCGCGGCAGGCGAAATCGGCGTTATCGTCGTTATTCCCGTCAGCGGCGCCGATCTCAGCGCAGGACTTGCCGACGCGGATCAGGCCGGCATACCCGTGATCGCGCTGCACGAAAACATAGCGGACGCGGACACGCTCAGCGCCTTTGTCGGCCCCGATTATGAGAAAGCCATCGACGGCTTTATCGAAACGGCTCAAAACGACCATGCTGGTCAAAGCCTCGTCTTCCTGAACGGGCCGGAGGGCGACGCGGCGGCGAACGCCTTTGCCGGCTACGCAAGGGACGTCACCGTCATCCCCTGCGACTGGACCGCTCAGGGCGCGGCGGCCGCGGTAACGGAGCTGCTGAAAACCGATGCTCATCTCGGCGCGATAATAACCGCAAACGCAAGCATGGCGCGCGGCGCGGAAGCAGCGCTCAAAACCGCCAGCCTGACGGAAACCGTAGGTCTCTACGCCCTCAATCTCTCCGGATTCAGCCTTCCCGTCACCTCCGCCGTCCCGGACACCGGCGGCGAAGCGCTGAAAGCCGTCAATATCTGCACCCAGCTTATCGAAGGCACAACGCCGGAACTGAATAACTTGATACCGCTCTTGACGCGGGAGAAGACGGGTTAACACGCATCATCATGCAACTGCAAAGCCGCCCAATTCATACGTCCAGATGCCGCCCTTTTTTGAAGCCGTGCAGCTGTCATATATATCCGCGCCAAGCCCCGACTTCCATTTTAACGCCGAAAACTTAAAACTATCCTTCTTTTCACCGCTTGTCGAAATGGTGATAAGGATACCTTCTTCGAATACGGTGAGAAAGTCTGTATCCTCAATGTACCCATCTTCCACCAGCTCGTCATAGGTCGCCGCAAACGCCTCGGACGCGCCAAAGCGCTCCCCGGCCCGTTCTATCAAGCTGGCTTTATTTTCGTCGGGCAGATTATTTATCTCGGTGAAATCAAACGCGATTATACCGTCATACGGATTCAGCCCCTCATCAAAGCCCCATATCTCGTCTAAAACTTCCAGATACAAATTCTCTAATTCTTTATTCGCTTCGTTGCTCGTTGCCCCGCCGCCCGTATTTCCGCACGCCGTAAGCGCCACTAATGATGCCAGAATAACGAAAATCGTGATCGTGCCGATCATCTTCTTAGTATTTTCCATGGCGGACTTCCTTTTCAATGCAATTATTCGTAATATCTCATTATTATACGATGATTTCAGTATATGTTTTTCATTTAATACTGTCAATGAAAAATCTTCATGTAAAAGTGACCGCCAAAACCACCTCGCCATTGCGGGTGACCGCGACGCGAAAGCGCGGGATAAAAAACTCCCCCCGCTTGAGTGAGGGAGTTTTTATTAAAGCGGCTTGTTCTGCCCGGAATGCGACTTCGAGCCGGCATACCGGCCTACTCATCTATAGTCATTTCGGGCGGATCTTTCTTAAACATCTTTGTCAGGTACAGCAGAATGATGAATCCGACCACGGCCCAGCCGCAGCCGAGAAGTACCGCCGCTATATCCAGATGGACAAGCAGATAGAAAACAAGCGCCGCCCCCAAAAACGGGAAGATCAAAAATTTTATCGTTGCCCCGAA
>JAISAH010000128.1 GCA_031266805.1 Gracilibacteraceae bacterium | reverse complement strand
GATCGCAGACGACGGCCCGCCGCTCTGCGCAATCATCATATTTTTCGTCATAATATCCTCTTTCCTTATTACCGTGTTTGACCGGTAAGAATCTTACCATGAAATAGTGTACCACATTTGAGTGACGTATAATATGAATGTTGGTTAAACTGTGATTATTTATTAGGCAATCCCTTTTCCCTGCGGTATTCCTTTGGGCGCATGGGGCAAGCCCCACCGGGCTATCCGGGGCTCCGCTTCGCTCCGGCCGCGGCGCTAAAGACAAGCACGAGAGATGCGGGGAATCCTCGTTTCCAGTTAATAGGTTTTTCGCACGGCTACACCTCGCGCCGCGGCTGCTGCGCACCCCTCCTATCCCTTGCGCATACACCTGCGAGAAAGGTAAAAGTCACAGCCGCCCCTCTACGGCGGCCCCCGTTTCTCGCATAACCCCAAAACCCGCGCGGGCGAAAACATAACGAAAGCATCCTTCCTCCGCCGTCCGCCGAAGCGCCAGTGGTGTATAATATGAACATTAGTTAAATTGTGATTATTTATGGTGATATATGAAAAAGCTCGTTTTACCTCTTAGTATACTCGTGGCGCTCGCCCTTTCTCTCGCCCTCGCCGCGTGCAAAAACACGGACGATACCGCGAAAACAGAACCCACAACGCTGCCGGACACGGTGGCTCTCCTGCTTCCGTATGCCGAAAAAGACGCGGAAGCGCAGAACGAACCGCAGAAAAACCTGTTATCCGCCTTTGGAACCTACGCGCAGCAATACGGCCTCAGCGTTTCGTATCATTATATATCCGGCGACGATCAGACCGCGTGGTCGGAGCAATCCCTGGCGATCAGTGAAGCCGCGTCGGGCGAAACCGGCGTTATCGTCGTTATTCCCGTCAGCGGCGCCGATCTCAGCGCGGGACTTGCCGACGCGAACCAGGCCGGCATACCCGTGATCACGCTGCACGAAAACATACCGGACGCGGACACGCTCAGCGCCTTTGTCGGACCCGATTACGAAAAAGCCATCGGCGATCTTATCGAAACGGCTCAAAACGACCACGCCGGTCAAAGCCTCGTCTTCCTGAACGGGCCGGAGGGCGACGCGGCGGCGAACGCCTTTGCCGGTTACGCGCAAGATGCCACCGTTATAACCGGCGACTGGACCGCTCAGGGCGCGGCGGCCGCGGTAACGGAACTGCTGAAAACCGATGCTCATCTCGGCGCGATAATAACCGCAAACGCGAGCATGACGCGCGGCGCGGAAGCAGCGCTCAAAACCGCCAGCCTGACGGAAACCGTGGGTCTCTACGCCCTCAATCCCTCCGGGCTCAGCCTTCCCATAACCTCCGCCATCCCGGACACCGGCGGCGAAGCGCTGAAAGCCGTCAATATCTGCACCCAGCTTATCGAAGGCACAACGCCGGAACTGAATAACTTGATACCGCTCTTGACGCGGGCGGGAACAGCGTAACTCGCCTGTCACCCGCGAGCGGAGCGAAGCAATTCAGCATCCACCCTCGCACGTTCCGTCCGCCAAACAACAGGTGGCGAGGTTTTCGTATACGGCTACGTTGGAGCAAAATGACTGCATTCCCCGGTTTTGCAAGCAAAGACTTTGGTGAACTTGGCTCATTGTTTGAGCGAAGCGAGTTTGAGCAAGTTCCCAAAGTCTGTGAGCAAAATCGCAAGGAATGCTCACTTTTGCGACCGAAGCAAGCAACGGAAACCTCATCGATTGAATGTATACAAAGGCCGTCCCCGAACGTCATGTTGCGATACCTCAGTTTTGGAGATTGAGGCAGCTACGAGCGCAGCGAAGCAATCCAGTCAACAAACTTCGGTCTGTGGATAAAAAACTCCCCCCGCTTGAGTGAGGGAGTTTTTATTAAAGCGGCTTGTTCTGCCCGGAATGCGACTTCGAGCCGGCATACTGGCCTACTCATCTATCGTCATTTCGGGTGGGTCTTTCTTAAACATCTTGGTCAGGTACAGCAGGATAATGAACCCGACCACACCCCAACTGCAACCAAGAATCACAGCAGCAATATCCAGATGTACGAGCAGGTAGAAAACAAGCCCCGCCCCCAGAAACGGGAAAATGAGATATTTTATTATCGCCCCGAACCCTCTCTCTTTTTTTCTTATGAAGTAGTGGGATATCACAGACAAATTGACGAGTATATAGGCGACAAAGGCGCCGAAGTTGATGAATGAGGTAGATGTCGTCACGTCGAGGGTCGTAGCGAGCAAAGCGATCGCCCCGGTGACGAGAATACTTCTCACGGGGGTATTGAATCTGGCGTTCAATACTCCAAACACCTTCTTGGGCAGAACGCCGTCACGCCCCATCGCGTACAGCAACCGTGCGCCGCTTGCCTGCGCGGATACGCCGGAAGCGAATTGTGCGATAATAACGCCCGCCAACAGTATGGACGCGAATATCGGGGGCGCGATGACTTTTGCGACCTCATAGGACGCGTTATCCACATTCGCAAAGTCATATGACGGATGCGCAAGCGCCGTAAAAAATGACGCGGCTACAAATGCGATCCCGCATATCAACAGCGTCAGCATAATTGCCCGCGGAATGTTCTTTTCCGGCTCGACCGCCTCCTCGACAAACGTGGTAATTGCGTCAAACCCCAAATAGCAATAGCAGGATATAGCGGCGCCGGCAACGACATAATCAAACGGAACATCCGGATTGAAGAACGGCGTCAGCGTTACCACGCCTTCACCCATGCCGGCCATGACAGCCTTTATCGAAAAAATGATGAATGCGAGAATGATCATGATCTGGATCAATACCAGTAAAATGTTTACACTAGCTCCGATCTTCATCCCGATGACGTTGAGGCACGTTGTAACGGCAATGAAGATTATCACCCATGCCCAACGCGGGACAGCGGGAACCGCGGCTTCAAAATACGAGGATCCGATCAGCCATATTGCCATCGGGATGAAAAGATAATCAAGCAGTATCAACCAGCCTGTCATAAAGCCGAGTTTCGGGTTGATTCCTTTTCGGGTAAACGTATAAGAGGAACCCGCGACAGGAAATGCTTTTACCATGTGGCAATAGCTGTATGCGGTAAAAAACATAGCTACGACGCCTATCGTAAAGGCGCCTGCCGGCTGTCCGTGTGAAGTAGCCGCAATGACACCATAGATACCGTAAACAATCATCGGCGTCATGTAGGCCACACCCAATATGGTCAGATGGTATAACTTTAAGCTCCTCTTGAATGTTGTAGGGCTCTGCAATTGTGCTTCCATTATATTTCTCCTCCAACAGAATAGTAATTATAATAATTCATTAATGCCGATCCCGAATATCACTCAAGCGCAATGAACACCTCCTTCCCCGAGTATTCGAGAACAATAATAAGGAAACGTTAATTGTTTCCCTAAACAAAATTTTTATATATTTCCGGTCTGTAGTCAGGTTCTCCTGCCGCTCCTGAATCATCCATCAAGCGCCTTTTTGCCAGTGAAAGATCTATTGTAGCGATAATGAGTTCTTCCTGAACATTGTCTTTGCTGCCCGCATAATAGTTCACGTTCG
This sequence comes from Gracilibacteraceae bacterium, assembly GCA_031266805.1. Classification (GTDB taxonomy): domain Bacteria; phylum Bacillota; class Desulfitobacteriia; order Desulfitobacteriales; family Syntrophobotulaceae; genus JAIRRL01. Next base: position 56 of record JAISAH010000128.1, on the reverse strand, counting down.
TTTCAAAAAAGGGCGTTATCTTAGGCCCAAGCACCGCGCTTCCGCCGCCGAAGTAG
>JAISAH010000056.1 GCA_031266805.1 Gracilibacteraceae bacterium | reverse complement strand
AGCGGCAGGTCTAAATCATTAAAACGGAGGGAACAAAAATGTTAAACGCCGAGAAGAAGAAAGAAATCATCGTCAGATTTCAACAGCACGAAGGGGATACCGGTTCGCCGGAAGTGCAGATAGCTATCCTGACCGCGCGGATAACGGAGCTGACAGAACATTTTAAAATACACAAGAAAGACCATCACTCGCGCCGCGGTTTGCTGAAACTTGTCGGCCAGAGGCGCGCCCTGCTCAATTATTTGATGAAAAACGACTTTAACCGCTACAGGACCATTGTGCAGGAATTGGGATTAAGAAGGTAAGATCTCAGAGGGCTTGCCAAGAAAAAACGCGCCGGGAGCAAATGTTCCCGGCTTGCTTTTTTGCGCGCCGCGGCAGGAAAACAAAACGCGGATGTCGAAATTTGCACGGATTAAATGAATTATAAATATGAAGGAATTTAAGGAGGATTCAAGGTGACGCACGCGATTATTGAGCGTTCACTCGAAATTGGCGGACGCAGGCTGAGTATTGAAACGGGGCGGATCGGCCGGCAGGCCGGCGGCGCCGTTTTATTGCGCTATGAGGACACGGTGGTGGCCGCTTTCGCCACCGGCAGCGCCAAACCGCGGGAAGGGATAGATTTTTTCCCGCTGACGGTGGATGTGGAGGAAAGATTTTACGCCGTGGGCAAGATCCCCGGCGGTTTCATCAAAAGAGAAGGCCGGCCGAGCGAGCGTTCCGTCCTGAACGCGCGCCTGATCGACCGCCCGGTCCGCCCGCTTTTTCCCGCCGGTTACCGCAACGACGTGCAGGTCGTGGCGATGATCCTTTCCGTCGATCAGGACTGCCCCACGGACGTATCGGCCGTCAACGCGGCTTCCGCGGCGCTGACCCTCTCGGACATCCCTTTTGAGGGGCCCATAGCCGCCGTGACCGTCGGTTATGACGGAAAAGATTTTATCCTCAACCCCACCGTGGCCCAGGCGACGGAAAGTCTCATGCATCTGACCGTAGCCGGCACGGCGGACGCGGTCATGATGGTGGAGGCCGGCGCGCGGGAAGTGCCGGAAGAAGTCATGCTGGAAGCGATCCTGTTCGGCCATGAGGCCGTAAAACGCGTCGTGGCTTTCATCGGCGATTTCCGCGCCGAAGCGCTGGCGCTCGGTCTGGCCAAACCAAAACTCAGCGTGGAGTTCGCCGGTTATGACCCGGCGCTCACGGAGCGAATCAACGCTCTGGCCTATGACCGGCTCGACCGCGCCGTGCGGACTACGGAAAAGAAAGCGCGGGAGACGGCGGTGGACGCCGTGAAAGAAGAAACGCTCGCGGCGTTGGCCGCCGAACTGGGCGAAGATCCGGACAAAAAGAAAGAAGCGGAGCATATTTTGGAGGACGCCGTCCATAAGATCGTGCGCCGGCTCATCTCGGTGGAGCATATCCGCCCGGATGGGCGCGCGCTGGACGAAGTGCGGCCGCTGGAAATCGAAGCGGGCGTGCTGCCCAGAGCGCACGGCAGCGGGCTGTTCACGCGCGGGCAGACTCAGGTGCTGACCGTCGCCACGCTGGGCGCCTCCAGTGACGAACAGATCATCGACGGGTTGGGCCTGGAAGAATCCAAACGCTATATGCATCATTATAATTTTCCCCCGTTCAGCGTCGGGGAAACGCGGCCCATGCGCAGTCCCGGCCGGCGGGAGATCGGGCACGGCAGTCTCGCGGAGCGGGCTTTGCTGCCGGTCATTCCTTCTGTGGAAAAATTTCCCTATACGCTGCGCCTCGTCTCCGAAGTGCTTGAGTCAAACGGCTCCAGTTCCATGGCCTCCGTTTGCGGCAGCACTTTGGCTCTGATGGACGCCGGCGTGCCTGTTTCAGCGCCGGTGGCTGGCATCGCGATGGGACTCATCAAGGAAGAGGGGCAAATCGCTATCCTCACTGATATCCAGGGGCTGGAAGACCATGACGGCGATATGGATTTCAAGGTGGCGGGAACCGCCGCCGGGGTGACGGCTCTCCAAATGGACATTAAAATCAAGGGCGTGGACAAAGACGTGCTGAACCGGGCTTTGGCGCAGGCCAAAAAAGGGCGGCTGTTCATCTTGGAGCAAATGCTGGCCGTGCTGCCAGAGAGCCGCGGCGACCTTTCGCCCTACGCCCCCCGCATCATTTCCATGATGATCCATCCCGATAAAATACGCGACGTCATCGGTTCCGGCGGGAAGATCATCAAGAAAATAGTGGAAGAAACCGGGGCCAAAATAGATATCGAAGACAACGGGCGCGTGTTTATAGCGGCCATCGACGGCAGAGCCGGCGAGAAGGCCATGAAAATAATCGAGTCGCTGACCGAGGAGCCGGAAGTCGGGCGGATCTACAAAGGCAAGGTCGTGCGCGTCATGGATTTTGGCGCTTTTGTCGAAATAATTCCCGGCGTCATGGGCTCGTCCGGCAAGGACGGGCTGGTGCATATTTCGGAGCTGGACGTCGGCCGCGTGGCCAAAGTCGAGGATGTGGTGCGGCTGGGCGATGAAATAATGGTCAAAGCCATCGGCATCGATAAACAGGGCCGCCTGAAGCTGTCGCGCCGCGAAGCGATGGGCAAAAGGTAAGCGGCATGACGGAAAAAACGGTTTTGCCCAACGGCGTGCGAGTGGTCAGCGAGGAACTGCCGCATATGCGTTCCGTCGCCCTCGGCATCTGGATCGGCGCGGGTTCGCGTTATGAGCGGGAAAAACTCAGCGGCGCCTCTCATTTCGCCGAACATATGCTGTTCAAAGGCACTGAGAAACGCGGCGCCCGGCAGATCGCCGAGGAACTGGACGCGGTGGGCGGGCAGATTAACGCTTTCACCGGGCGGGAGACCACTTGTTTTTACGCGCGGGTGCTGGACGAGGATGTCGGCGTCGCTGCGGACGTGCTGACGGACATGTTTTTCCACTCTGTGTTCGATCCGGCGGAGATGGAAAAAGAAAAACATGTTATTTTAGAAGAAATAAAAATGTACGAAGACACGCCGGATGATTTGATCTTAGACCTTTTTACCGAAAACCTGTGGCGCGGCCACGCTCTGGGCCGGTCCGTGCTGGGAAACGCCGAGACTCTGTCCGGGTTGACCCGCGCCGACATGCTGGAATATTTGGCGGCCAATTACACGCCGGAGCGGATCATCATCGCGGTGGCCGGAAAATTCCGCCCGCGGGAGATGACGGAGCTGCTCGCGCCTTTTGCCGAACTGAGCCGCCCCGCCGCCGCCCCCGACCGCCGCCGCCCGGAACCCGGGACCGTCCGCCGCCATTACCCCAAGGACATCGAACAGACGCATATCGTCGTCGGCGGGCCGGCGCTGCCCGTCCGGCACGAGGATATTTACACCCTGTCCATGATCAATAATATACTGGGCGTGGGCATGAGTTCCGAATTGTTCCAGGAGATCAGGGAAAAACGCGGACTGGTTTACGACGTACATTCTTTGGTCGGCGCCTATCAGGACGCCGGCCTGTTCGGCATATACGCCGGCACGGCCCCGGAAAAAAGCGAAGAAGTGATCCGCGCCGTTTTGGCCGAAGGGGAAAAACTGAAGCAATACGGCGTGAGCGAGGAAAAGCTGGCGCGGACTTTTACGCAAATGAAAGGCAATATGTTTCTCGGTCTCGAATCGGTGAGCGGGGTGATGAACCGGATCGGCAAAATGGAGATCGATTACGGCGAAGTGAAAACGGCGGAAGCGGTGCTGGCGGAATTGCAAAAAGTGACGCCGGCCGACGTGAGCCGGGTCTGGAGCGGATTGTGGCGCCGGGACAGCCTGAGCGTGATTACTTTAGGCTGTGAGGACGAAGGTTTCGGCGACGGCTGGCATGATCTGGTCATGAGGGAAACGACTTCGTGAACGCCTTGCCGGTCAAAGTTAAAACGCTGCGCCCGGAAGCCCGTCCGCCTTTTTACGCCAGCGCCGGCGCCGCGGGCGCGGATTTGTACGCCTGTCTGCCGGAGCCTTTGGTTCTGGCCCCGGGTCAGCGCGGTCTGGCGCCCACCGGCGTCGCTTTGGAGATGACCGAATCCGGTCACGCCGCTCTGATTTTTGCCCGCAGCGGATTGGCCGCCCGAGGTCTCGCCCTCGCGAACGGCGTCGGGGTCGTGGATGAGGATTACCGGGGTGAGATATGCGTCCCGCTGGTCAATCTGGGGCGGGAGACGATCACTCTCCGTTCCGGCGAGCGCGTCGCCCAGATGGTGTTTGTGCCGTCGCGGCGGGCCCTGTTCCTCCCGGAGGAAAATCTGACCGCCACGGAGCGGGGGAGCGGCGGTTTTGGCTCGACCGGAAAATCATGATGACGGAGGAACGGATGTGATAAAAGTTTATGTGGCCGGCGCCTGCGGCCAAATGGGACGCGTGGTGACTGAAACCTTGCTGCGGCAAGCCGATATGGAGTTGGCGGGCGCGGCCGATGTCCTAGGGGAGGGGCGGGAGTTGCCGCTCTCAGGCGAGAGGCCGCCAATGCGTCTGGCCGGCTGGCCGGAACGGGAAACCCTGCGGGCGTTGGGCGCGGAGGTGATGGTGGATTTTACCGGTCCGGAGGCCGCGGGTCGTAACGCCGTCGAGGCGCTCCACGCCGGCGCCGTGCCGGTGATCGGTTCGACCGGGTTGGGCGAGGACGCCATGACTGAGCTGCGGCGGCTGAGCCGGGAAAAAGGGGTCGGCGTGTTTATCGCCCCGAATTTCGCGTTGGGCGCCATTCTCATGATGAAATTTGCCGAGCAGGCGGCGGCCTATTTTCCCGATGTGGAGATCATCGAAATGCACCACGACCGCAAATTAGACGCTCCTTCCGGCACGGCGCTGCGCACGGCGGAATGGATCGCCCGCGCCCGCTCTCCCAAACGGCAGGGCCGCGCGGAGGAAAGCGAGAAACTGACGGGGGCGCGGGGCGGCGATTTCGAGGGGATGCGCATCCACGCCGTCAGACTGCCGGGACTGGAAGCGCATCAGACGGTGATTTTCGCCGGCTCCGGCCAGTCGCTCACGATCCGGCACGACGCCTACAGCCGCGAGACCTACATGCCCGGCGTCATGCTGGCCGTCAGGAAATCGCGAGGGCTCAAGGATTTCGTCGTCGGGTTGGAAAATTTTTTGGATTGAGGTGACGGGATGGAACAGGCGGAATTGGCCGCGCTCCTCTTTCCGCATATCGATAAAAAACTGGCGGATTATGAGGATATTTACCCTCCCCGCCACCTGCCGACCGGCGCGGCGGTGACGCGGCTCGGCCCCAGCCCGACCGGGTTTATCCATCTGGGTAATCTGTACGGGGCGTTGGCGGACGAGCGTTTGGCTCATCAAAGCGGCGGCCTTTTTTTGCTGCGGATCGAGGACACGGATGAAAAGCGGGAAACGCCGGGGGCGGTCGAGGCGCTCATCGACGCGCTCGCTTATTTCGGTCTGCGTTTTGACGAGGGAGCGGCGGCGGAAGGAGAGCGGGGAAGCTACGGCCCTTACCGGCAAAGCCGGCGGGCGGAGTTGTATCAGACCGCGGCGCGCGCCTTGGCGGAACGCGGTCTGGCTTACCCCTGTTTCTGCTCGGAAGAGGAACTGCGGGAGATCCGGGCGGCGCAAACAGCGGCGGGCGCCAATCCCGGTTATTACGGATCATGGGCCAGGCACCGCTCTCTGCCGTCGGCGGAGGTCAAGCGGCGGATCGAAAAGGGAGAGCCTTTTGTCCTGCGCTGGCGCGCCCCGGGGGCGGGCGGAGAGATCACGGCGCCGGACGCCATTCGCGGCCCGCTGGTTTTACCGGTGAGCGATCAGGATATAGTGCTGCTCAAATCGAACGGCATCCCCACCTACCATTTCGCGCATGTGGTGGACGATCATTTTATGCGGGTGACTCACGTCGTGCGCGGGGAAGAATGGCTGCCCTCTCTGCCGATCCACACGCAGATATTTGCCGCCCTGAACTGGGAACAGCCAGTCTACTGCCACACGCCTTTGCTCCTGAAAATGGAGGCCGGCGGCAAACGCAAGCTTTCCAAGCGCAAAGACCCCGAGCTGGCGCTGGATTTTTACCGGCGGGAAGGCTATCATCCGCTGGCGGTGCGCGAATACCTGATGACGATTTTGAATTCTGGCTATGAGGAGTGGCGGCGCGGCCATCCGGAGGCCTTACTGGAAGAATTTCCCTTTGATTTGACGAAGATGGGTTCGGCCGGAGCGCTGTTTGATCTGCAAAAACTAAGCGATATCAGCAAAAACGTCTTTGCCGCGCTGCCACCGGCGGAAACAGCCGATTTTCTCCGCCGGTGGGCCGAAACCTGGCGGCCGGAGACGGCGGCGCTGTGGGCGGCAGACCGGGAATATCTGGCCGCGATCGCGGCGATCGGCCGCCGGGAAACCGGTTCGCGCAAGGATTTTATTTATGGGGCGCAGATTTTTTCGTTCATCAGTTTTTTCTTTGACGAATATTTCACACCGGAAGATCCGCTGCCGGCCAATGTGAGCGCGGCGGAAGCGCGGCGCCTGCTGGAAGGGTATCTGGCCGTTTACGATCACGCCGCGGACCGGGAAAGCTGGTTTGCCGGGGTGAAGCGGCTGGCGGTCGCCGGCGGCTACGCGGAAAAAACCAAGGATTACAAAAAACAGCCGGAGCTGTACAAAGGTCATGTCGGCGACGTGAGCGCGGTCGTCCGTCTGGCCCTCAGCGGGCGGAAAAATTCGCCCGACCTGTGGGAAATACAGCAGGTGATGGGGGAAGAACGCACCCGCCGCCGGCTTGCCGCGGCGGCGCAGCATGACTGGCCGCTCTGAGCGCCTGTACGCCCGCCTCCGCGCCTCCGCCCTGCCGGCCTTGCTGCCGTCGGGCGAACGCGTGCTGGCGGCGGTGTCCGGCGGGCCGGACTCGGTCGCGCTCGCCCATATCCTGTGGCGGTATACCGCCGAAGCCGCCCGAACGCCGGCGCCGGCGCTGATCCTGTCTCATATAAATCACGGGGCGCGGCCGGAAGCGGCGGCGGAAGAAGAATCGGTGCGGGAACTCGGACGGCGGCTGGATCTGCCGGTGCTGGTCCGCCGTTTTGACGCCAAGGCTTACGCCCGGGAACGGCGGATGGGGTTTCAGGCCGCGGCGCGCGAGTGGCGCTATGCCCGTTGGCGGGAAGATATGGCGGCGGCCGGCTGCTCTTTGCTGGCGACGGCCCATCATCGGGGCGATCAGGCGGAGACGGTGCTGCACCGACTGCTCCGCGGCGGCGGCGCGACCGGGCTGGCCGGCATCCGGCCGGAGCGGGCCGGTGTGATCCGGCCGCTTTTGGAGGTGAGCAAGGATGAGCTCATCGCTTACTGCGCGGCGGAAGATCTGCCTTACGCCGTGGACGCCAGCAATTTGACCAAAGCTTACGACCGCAACCGGATCCGGCTTCGTCTCCTGCCGTTGCTCCAAGCGGAATACAACGTCCGGGTCGAAGAAGCCCTCAGCCGCGCGGCGGCGGCGCTGGCTCAGGACGAGGATTATTTTGCCGCCGTCGTCGGGGAAAAATGGCCGCTTTATGCCGCGGTCACCGCGGTCGGCGTGCGTTTAAGTTTCGCCGCTTGGCGGGAACCGCCGGCGATCCTGGCGCGGCTTCTGCGGCGCGCGGCTGCCGAGGCCGCCGGTCCCGCCGCGCCGTCAAGCGGCGGGACCGGGCCGGGACTGAGTTACGCTCAGGTGGAATTATTGCGGCGCGAAGGGGATCGGCCCGGCTGGAAACAGGATTTACCGGGGATCACGGCTCTGGCGGAGCGGGAAGCGCTCGTTTTGGCGCCGGCGCCGGCCGCCGCGATCCGCGGGCGGGTTTCGCCGGCGCTGCTCCCGGTTCCGGCGGCGCGGGCCGCTTGGCAAACGCTCTTCTGGGGACGTGCCGCCTTGTGGTCCTCGCCGCCGCAGGGTTTCGCCCTTACGCCCCCGCAGGCCGGGCCGCGGACCCCGGATTGGCGGGGGCGTCTGCTGGCCCCTCTCGCCGGCGAAGCGCTGGCGCTTCTGCCAGACCCGCCGGTCTGGCGCTGCCGGCAGGCCGGCGACAGGTGCCGGCAGAGCGGCGGCTGGCATAAAAGCCTGAAAAACGTTTGCCAGACGGAAGGAATCCCGGCCTCCGCCCGTTCTCTCTGGCCGCTTTTGGCCGCCGGCGCGGAAGTTCTGTGGATCCCCGGGCTGCCCCCCTTTCCGGCCTGGCGGCCGGCGGCCGGGGCGGAAACGGTTTACGCCTGCGCGGATTTCACCGAAATATGAACATAACAGTGGTGGCGGGCGGGGAAGCGACGGCGGCGTGGCTGCGGGCGGCGCTGGCCGGGCGGCGGTCTGATTTTCTGGTTGCGGCGGACGGCGGCGTCGTCCCGCTTCTGGCGGCGGGTCTGCGCCCCGACGTACTCATCGGGGATTTTGACTCCGCGCCGGCCGCGGCGGTAGAATTCTGCCGGGCAAACGGCGCGCGCGTCCTGAGTTTCCCGCCGGAAAAAGACGAGACGGATTTGGAACTGGCGCTGAACTGGGCGGACGAAACCCTGCGCCGCGCCGGGGCGGCGGAGGAGATCCGTTTGCTCGGCGCCGGCGGCAAGCGGACGGATCATCTGCTGGCCAATCTGGCTTTGATGCTGAAATGGGCGCAGCTCGGCCGCCGGGTGCGAATGGTGAACCCGGGGGAAGAATGTTGGGTCGCCGGCCCAGGCCGGGAAGAACTCACGGGAGAAGCCGGCGGTTTGCTGTCGGTCCTGCCCCTGTCGGCGGAGGCGGAGCTTTCCTATCAAGGGCTGTATTACCCGCTTCATCGCCAGACGCTGCGCCAAAACAGCGCCCGCGGCGTCAGCAACCGGCTGCTGGGCGGGCGTGCCGTGGTGGAGGTACACGCCGGTTGGGTCCTGCTGGTCCAAGAAATATGTGACCGCGCCGCGCCATGAGCGCGAATTTACAGGAAAAAAACGGAAGAAAATTTTTCTTCCCGGATTCATATTTGGCTTGACAATTACAATGCCGCCTGCTAAACTGTGGTAGTCTCCGTAAAGAAACTGACGAAAACCGCATATTTTGCCGTCTCCCCCGAACATGCTTTCAGCAAGAGTTTCGGGCGGGGATTTTGCGGCCCTGAGACCGCGAAAAAGGCTGGTGGCGGCAGCCGATAGATTATTTGGAAAGGAGGTGTGATTTTGCCGACAATCAATCAGTTATTGCGCGGCGGCAGGGAAAAAGTTGTGGTCAAATCGAATTCCCCCGCTTTGCAATGGGGGTTAAACTCTTTGTCCCGCAAACTGTTCCCATCCGGCGGCTCACCCCAGAAAAGGGGAGTTTGCACAAGAGTTTACACGACGACGCCGAAGAAACCCAATTCCGCTCTGCGCAAAATAGCTCGCGTCCGCTTGAGCAACGGCATTGAGATTACTACCTATATACCCGGCATCGGGCACAATCTGCAAGAGCACAGTGTGGTTCTTGTGCGCGGCGGCCGGGTCAAGGACCTGCCCGGCGTACGCTATCACATAGTGCGCGGCGCTCAGGACACGACCGGCGTTCAGAACAGGAATCAGGCCCGATCCAAATACGGAACGAAAAGGGCGAAGAAGAAAAAGTAGCGATCGGTAATAACGGCAAAAGGGGGGGACGGCTTGCCTCGAAAGGGATATATCGCCAAACGGGAGATTTTACCCGATCCATTGTTCAAGAATAAAATCGTGACAAAATTCATCAATCAGATCATGCTGGACGGCAAAAAAGGAGTGGCCGAGTCTATTTGTTACGGCGCTTTTGAGGTTATCCAGCAAAAAACCGGCAAAGAACCGATAGAAGTGTTCGAGGCGGCGTTGCGCAACGTCATGCCCGCGCTGGAAGTCAAGGCGCGCCGGGTTGGCGGCGCTAACTATCAGGTGCCGATCGAGGTGCGGCCGGAGAGAAGGCAGACGCTCGCTCTGCGCTGGCTCGTGGATTTTGCCCGTAAACGCGGCGAAAAAACGATGCGGGAGCGCGTGGCCGGAGAACTTTTGGACGCGTCCAACGGCACAGGCGGCTCATTTAAGAAAAAAGAAGACACGCACAAAATGGCTGAGGCTAACAGAGCTTTCGCTCATTATCGCTGGTAGACCGCTCGGGTTTACGGCGCAAACCACTCGAAGAAAGGCAGTAATTCAGTGACCAGGCAGGTTTCATTGGCAAATGTTCGCAATATAGGTATCATGGCGCATATTGACGCCGGAAAAACGACGACGACGGAGCGCATCCTGTTTTATACCGGCCGGGTGCATAAACCAGGCGAAGTTCATGACGGCGTGGCGACGATGGACTGGATGGATCAGGAGCGAGCGCGGGGGATCACGATCACCTCCGCCGCCACGACGTGCCAATGGCGCGACCATTCCATCAATATTATCGACACGCCCGGCCACGTTGACTTCACCGCCGAGGTCGTGCGTTCGCTGCGCGTGTTGGATGGGGCGGTCGCCGTGTTCTGTTCCGTCGGCGGCGTGGAGCCTCAGTCAGAAACCGTGTGGCGGCAGGCGGACAAATTCGGCGTGCCCCGAATTGCTTACATCAATAAAATGGACAGGGTGGGCGCCGACTTTTTTCGCGGCGTCGCCATGATCGCCGAACGGCTCGGGGCCAATCCCGTGCCTCTGCAGTTGCCGATCGGCACGGAGGAAAACTTTAAAGGCATAGTTGATTTGGTAACGATGAAGGCGCTCGTTTATACGGATGATCTCGGTACGGCAAGCGAGTTGACGGAGATCCCGGCCGATTTGCTGCCTCAGGCGGAGGAATACAGGGAAAAACTTGTCGAACAGGCGGTGGAGGACGACGAGACCCTGATGGAAAAATATCTGGAAGGCGTTCAGCTGTCCGCGGAGGAAATTCGCGGCGGCATTCGCAAATCCACGCTGCGGAACAAGTTCATCCCGGTCCTTTGCGGTTCGTCGTTTAAGAACAAGGGCGTGCAGCCTTTGCTTGACGCGGTCGTCGATTATCTGCCTTCGCCGCTGGACATACCTTCGATGACCGGGGAAGATCCGGACAAAGAGGGAGAAATAATCCGCCGGCCCAGCGACGATGAACCCTTCGCGGCGCTGGCTTTCAAGATAATGGCGGATCCTTTTGTCGGCAAACTGACGTTTTTTCGTGTTTACTCCGGAGTCCTTTCGGCGGGTTCTTACATCTACAACTCGACTAAAGGCCGGCGGGAGCGCATCGGGCGCATACTGCGCATGCACGCGGACAAACGCGAGGACATGACGGAGATCAGGGCGGGCGACATCGGCGCGGCCGTGGGCATGAAAGAGGTCAGCACCGGTGATTCCCTCTGCGACGAAAAGAATAAAATAATCCTGGAATCCATTTCATTCCCGGAGCCGGTCATCGACGTGGCTATTGAACCGAAGACAAAGGCCGATCAGGAAAAAATGAGCGAAGCCTTGGCGAAACTGGCCGAGGAAGACCCGACGTTTAAAATGCATACGTCGGAAGAAACGGGTCAAACCATCATCGCTGGCATGGGTGAGTTGCATTTGGAAATTATCGTAGACCGCCTGCAAAACGATTTCAAGGTGGGTTGCAACGTCGGGCGGCCGCAGGTGGCTTACCGCGAGACTATACGGCGCGCGGCCAAAGGCGAGGGCAGATTTGTGCGCCAGTCCGGCGGGCGCGGACAGTACGGGCATTGCTGGCTGGAGATCGAGCCGCTGCCGCCGGGCGAGGGTTTTGTTTTTGAGAGCAAGATAGTCGGCGGGGTCATACCCAAAGAATATATCAACCCGATTGAATCCGGCGTGAAAGAGGCGCTGCAGAACGGCGTCACAGCCGGTTATCCGGTCGTGGACGTTAAAGCGGTCGTTTATGACGGCTCTTTCCATGATGTGGACTCGTCGGAAATGGCGTTCAAAATCGCCGGATCTATGGCGTTTAAGAGCGCGGCTGAACAAGCGAAGGGCGTTCTCCTTGAACCGGTGATGAAAGTTGAGGTCACGGTTCCGGATGAATATATGGGGGATGTCATCGGTGACCTGAATTCCCGCCGGGGCCGGATCGAAGGAATGGAGGCCCGCGGCGGCGCTCACAGTATCCAATCGGTCGTGCCGCTGGCGGAAATGTTCGGCTATGCCACGGAACTGCGTTCCCGCACACAGGGGCGCGGCACTTACGACATGCATTTCGATCGTTATGAGGAAATGCCTAAAAGTATCGCGGAGGAGATCATCACTAAGCGCCGCGGCTAAGGTCGTTGAACAACAGCTTGAATCCTGAAAATTTTAAGGAGTGAGAAAAAATGGGAAAACAAAAATTTGAGCGCAACAAACCTCATGTGAATGTCGGAACGATCGGTCATATCGATCACGGCAAGACCACCACCACCGCCGCTATTACCTACTGCTTGGCGAAAACGGGCGGCGCGGTCGCCACCGCGTTTGATCAAATCGACAAAGCCCCGGAAGAAAAAGCGCGTGGCATTACCATCTCCACCGCTCATGTGGAATACGAGACGGAAAAACGCCATTATGCCCATGTTGACTGCCCCGGCCACGCCGACTATGTGAAAAACATGATCACAGGCGCGGCGCAGATGGACGGCGCTATTCTTGTTGTTTCCGCCGCCGACGGCCCGATGCCTCAGACGCGGGAGCATATTCTGCTGGCCCGTCAGGTCGGCGTCCCGTACATCGTGGTTTGGCTGAATAAGGTCGATATGGTGGACGACCCGGATCTCTTGGAACTGGTGGAAGTGGAAGTGCGCGAACTGCTGTCGGAGTATGAATTCCCCGGCGACGATATTCCGGTCGTGCCCGGCTCCGGTTTGAAAGCTCTGGAATGTGGCTGCGGTTCCCGCGACTGCGAATGGTGTGGAAAAATATGGAATTTGATGGACGCTGTCGACGACTATATTCCGCAGCCGGAGCGCGACGTGGACAAACCTTTCCTCATGTCGGTCGAGGATGTCATGACGATCACCGGCCGCGGCACTGTTTGCACCGGCAGGATCGACCGCGGTATGGTCAAGGTCGGCGACGAAGTGGAAATAGTCGGATTGCGTGAGGAATCACGCAAAGTCGTGTGTACCGGCGTGGAGATGTTCCGCAAACAGTTAGACGCCGGGATGGCCGGCGACAATATCGGCGCCCTGCTCCGCGGCGTGGACAGAAAAGACGTGGAACGCGGCATGGTGCTGGCCAAACCGGGCAGCATCAAACCGCATACCAAATTCACCGGCGAGGTCTATGTGCTGAGCAAGGATGAAGGCGGACGCCATACGCCGTTTTTCAACAATTATCGTCCCCAGTTTTATTTCCGGACGACTGACGTGACCGGCGTGATCAAGTTGCAGGAAGGCACGGAGATGGTTATGCCGGGCGATAATACGACGATTGAGTGCGAACTCATCACCCCTATCGCGATGGAAGAAGGCCTCAGGTTCGCCATCCGCGAAGGCGGGCGCACAGTCGGGTCCGGCGTTGTGGCTAAAGTGATTGAATAACGAGCGAGCGACGGCGGCGGGAGTATGCTGAAATACTCCGGCTGCCGCCGCTGTTTTCATCATAAGGGGCTGCCGGTAAGCTTTTGGCCGCCGGTCCGTTAAGAGGAATGAGGATGAAATGAGTCAAAACCAGAAGATAAGAATCCGCCTGAAGGCGTTTGATCATAAAACGCTTGACCAATCGGCTGAACGTATTATTGACACCGCCCGCAGGACGGGCGCCGCTTTCAGCGGGCCGATCCCCTTGCCGACTGAAAAAAGCGTATACACGATTTTGCGTTCGCCTCATGTTAATAAGGATTCGCGTGAGCAGTTTGAGATGAGGACGCATAAGCGGCTCATTATTATCGACCCGACGCCCAAAACAGTGGAGGCTTTGCTGCGGCTGGACCTGCCGTCCGGGGTGGAAATCGAGTTGAAATTATAATTTATAAAAAACGCTGGCTTTTTGCTGTAGTTTGTGGTAAAATATTTGTGTTTTGACGCGAAACACCCGGAGGTGTGGAACACATCTCCGGGTTATCGTGTGGAAGCAGCGTTAATAACGTTCTTGTACACTATGGATGTGTACTGCAGAATGTTTAGGAGGTGGCGTCATGTCGAAAGGGATTTTGGGGCGCAAGGTGGGAATGACACAGATTTTTACGGCGGACGGGCGTATATTGCCCGTAACGGTGATCCAGGCCGGTCCTTGCGTGGTTCTGCAGCGTAAAACCGTCGCTGCGGACGGGTATAACGCCGTTCGGGTCGGCTTTGAGGAATTGCGCCCCGGACTTCTCTCAAAACCGGTTCTCGGTCAATTTAAAAAAGCGAATGTCAAACCTTTGCGTTTTGTGCGCGAATTTCGCACGGAAACAGCGGAATCTTATGAGCTTGGACAGGAGATCAAAGCCGACATTTTCTCGGCCGGCGATAAGGTGGATGTGACCGGGACATCCAAGGGCAAAGGCTTCAGCGGTATGCACCAGCGGCATGGCGGGCGCCGCGGGCCTATGGGGCACGGCTCCAAATATCATCACCGCACGGGTTCCATGGGTGCGAAAGGACCGGCTCGCGTTTTTAAAGGGAGAAAATTACCGGGACGCAAAGGCGGAGAACGGGTAACGGTGCAAAACCTTGATGTCGTCCGCGTGGATACGGATAAAAATCTTCTTCTGCTCAAAGGCCCTGTGCCCGGCGCGAAGAAGAGTCTGCTCATCATTAGAGCCTCGGTAAAAGCAGCGTGATCCGGGCTCGGAAGAAAGGAGGACATCGCAAATGCCTAAAGTACAGGTTTTGAACATAGAGGGTGAATCTGTGGGAGAACTTGAGATCAGTGAAGAAATTTTTGGCCTCGAGCCCAACACGGCGGTCATGCACGCCGCGGTGGTGGCTCAGCAAGCCAACGCGCGCCAAGGTACGCATTCAACCCTCGGACGCAGCGAGGTGCGCGGCGGCGGCCGCAAACCGTGGCGGCAGAAAGGCACGGGCCGCGCCCGCGCCGGCACGTCCCGCTCGCCGCTCTGGCGCGGCGGCGGCGTTATTTTCGGCCCCAAACCGCGCAGTTATCGAAAAGAGCTGCCGCGCAAGGTGAGAAGGCTGGCTCTCTGTTCGGCGCTTTCCGATAAAGTTCGCGGCGGTAATTTTATAGTCGTCGATAAAATCGCCTTTGAGGCGCCGCGCACCAAAGACATGCTCAAAGTACTCGGCGCCCTTGGCGTAAACAATAAAGCGCTTGTCGTGTTAGACGGGGGAGGCGCTGAGAACGTCAGGCTTTCTATCCGCAATCTTCCCGGGGTTTGCGCCATCCGCGCCGATAGTTTGAATATTCTTGAAATCATGAAACACGACGTTCTTATTTTTACCAGAGATTCTGTCGCCCGGGCGGAGGAGGTGCTTGGCAATGCGTGACGCGCGCGATGTGTTGATTCGCCCTGTCATATCGGAGAAATCCGTCGGGCTGCTGGAGCATAGTAAATATAGTTTTTGGGTCGATCCGGCCTCGAATAAAATTGAAATCAAACATGCCGTGGAAAAAATGTTCAAGGTAAAGGTCGAAGAAGTCAGAACGCTGAATATTAAGGGCAAGCTGAAAAAGGTGGGCCGTTCGGCCGGAATGACCCCGGGGCGCAAGAAAGCCGTGGTCACTTTGCGTGAGGGACACAAGATAGAAGGCTTTGCCGGACTGTAATTCTAACCGTCAGGAGGATGGTCATGTCTATAAGAAAATTTAAACCGACTTCGCCGGGACGCAGGCAGATGACGGTTTTGACTTTTGAGGAAATCACGCGCAGCATGCCGGAGCGCTCTTTGCTCCGTCCGCTCAAAAGCAAAGGCGGTCGCAACAATTTGGGCAAACTGACTGTTCGTCACCGAGGCGGCGGGCATAAACGCCGCTACCGCGTCATAGACTTTCGCCGGAACAAGGAAGGCGTGCCGGCCAAAGTCGCGAGCATCGAGTATGATCCGAACCGCAGCGCCAATATCGCTTTGCTTAATTATGCCGACGGGCATAAAACCTATATTATCGCCCCGCACGGTCTCAAAGTCGGTCAGGAAATCGAGAGCGGGTCTGGCGCGGACATCAAGGTGGGCAATTCTTTGCCGCTGAAAAATATTCCTGTCGGCACTTTGGTCCACAATATCGAGATGAAGCCCGGCAAAGGCGGACAGCTTGTGCGCAGCGCCGGCGGTTCGGCGCAGCTAATGGCCAAAGAAGGGCGTTACGCGACTTTGCGTCTGCCCTCGGGCGAGATGCGCATGATTTTCAGTGAATGCCGCGCCACTATCGGTCAGGTCGGGAATCTGGACTATGAAAACGTGACGATCGGCAAAGCCGGGCGCAATCGCTGGCTGGGCAAACGGCCGACTGTTCGCGGCGCCGTTATGAATCCGTGCGACCATCCGCACGGCGGCGGCGAGGGCCGCAATCCCATAGGCCGTAATCCTTGCACGCCGTGGGGCAAACCGGCTCTGGGCGCCAAAACGCGGAAGAAGAAAAACCTCAGTGATAAATTTATTGTTAAACGCAGAGGCAAATAAAGGAAGGAGACCTCGGAATGGGCAGATCCGTTAAAAAAGGGCCGTATGTGGACGAACGCCTTTTGGGCCGCGTGGAGCAGATGAACAGGAGCGGCGCCAAGCAGGTGCTGAAGACCTGGTCGCGGCGCTCCACGATATTTCCGCAGATGATCGGGCATACGTTTGCCATCCATGACGGCCGCAAACACGTTCCGGTTTATGTTACTGAGGATATGGTCGGGCATAAGCTGGGCGAGTTTGTTCCGACCAGAACATTCAAGGGTCATGCCGGCAGTGAAAAATCCAGCGGTCTGCGCTGAAAGGGAGGAAAAGTATGGAAGCCAGAGCGATTGCCAGGAATATACGCGTTTCCCCCCGCAAAGCGCGCCTTGTCGTAGATTTGATCCGAGGGAAAAAAGTGGCGGAGGCGGAAGCGATTTTGCGCTTTACGCCGGGAACGACCGGCGAGCCGGTGGGCAAAGCGCTGAAATCGGCGGTGGCTAACGCCGAACACAATCTTGACATGAATCCCGATGAATTATATGTCAGGCGCATATTCGTCGATCAGGGTCCCACGATGAAACGCGTCAGTCCGCGGGCCCGCGGCCGGGCGGACAGAATTCGCAAACGCATGAGCCATATCACTGTCGTCGTGGGCGACTGAAAGGGAGGTACAGTCAATTTATGGGTCAAAAAGTAAACCCGCATGGTTTGCGCGTGGGCATCATCCGTAACTGGGAAGGCCGCTGGTACGCGGATCGCAATTATGGGGAACTGCTGCACGAAGATATTAAAATCCGCAGATTCATAATCAAAAGGATGAGCGCGGCCGGGGTGCCGCGGGTGGAGATCGAACGGGCCGGCACCAACCCGGTCAAAATATTCGTTCACGCGGCCAGACCCGGCATTGTTATCGGCCGAGGCGGCGCGGGTATTGACCTTCTGACCAGAGAAATTGAGGCTCTCGTCGGCAAAAAAGTAAACGTCAATATCCTGGAGATAAAACGTCCGGAGCTGGACGCGAGTCTGGTGGCGGACAGCGTGGCCCAGCAGCTGGAAAAACGTATCGCTTTTCGCCGCGCTATGAAGCAGACGGTGGGACGGACGATGCGTTCCGGCGCTCAGGGTATTAAGATTTCCTGCAGCGGGAGACTCGGCGGCGCAGAAATCGCCCGCACAGAATGGTACAATGAAGGCAAAGTGCCGCTGCATACCCTGCGAGCCGATATAGATTACGGTTTTTCCGAGGCGAACACTACCTATGGCAAGATTGGCGTCAAAGTATGGATCTACAAAGGAGAAGTTCTTCCGGCCAAGAAAAAAAATCAGGCGGAAGGAGGGGTATAAATGCTGATACCGACCAGAGTAAAGCGCCGCAAGCAGCATAAGCCCAAGCTGAACGGCAGGGCGGCGCGCGGCAATAAAGTCGTTTATGGCGAATACGGCCTCATGTCTTTAGGGGCGGCCTGGGTCACAAACAGGCAGATCGAAGCGGCCCGTATCGCTATGACCCGTTACATCAAACGCGGCGGCAAAGTGTGGATCAATATTTTCCCGGATCGGCCTATAACGGCCAAACCGGCCGAAACACGCATGGGCAGCGGCAAAGGCTCGCCGGAATACTGGGTCGCCGCGGTGAAACCTGACCGCGTGATGTTTGAGCTTGCCGGCGTATCGGAGGAGGTCGCGCGCGAGGCGCTGCGTCTGGCGGCTCATAAACTGCCGGTCAAATGCAAATTTGTTCGCCGGGTCGACCAGGCAGGCGAAACGGAGCCGGCCGCCTTCGAACAGACGGGCGAAGCGGAACAAACCGGCGATCTGGAACAGGCGGATAGGGCGGAGCAGACCGGTGAGCCCGAACAGACCGGTGGGCTTGGACAGGCTGGAGGTGGCGTAAATGGCGAAGGATAGAAAGATTTACGATATGACCGATGAAGAAGTTCTAAAACAAATCGATCAGCTTAAAACGGAATTATTTAACCTGCGTTTCCAGTTGGCTACCGGACAGTTGGACAACCCGATGCGCATCCGGCAGGTGCGCAAAGATATTGCGAGAGGCTGGACTGTGCTGCGTGAGCGCGAATTAAAGCGAGCCTGAGTGATGGTTAAGGAGGGAACGCAATTGGAGAGAACGAGGCGCAAGACGCTCGTCGGCAAAGTCGTCAGCGATAAGATGGATAAAACCATAGTGGTCGCTATAGAAACCAAAAAAAGTCATCCGCTGTACAAAAAGACGATGAAGTTTACCAAAAAATATAAAGCTCATGATGAAAACGATGAAGCGAAAATCGGCGATATCGTTGAAATAATGGAAACGCGCCATCTGAGCAAGGACAAGTACATGCGGCTGGTCAGAGTCGTCGAACGCGCCGTGGCATTATAATCAGAGACTGGCAATAAATATGGCGACACATGGTGTTTACCGGTTCGCCGGAAACGGGGGATTCCGATGATCCAGGCAGAAACGACTTTAAGGGTCGGAGATAACACTGGCGCGAAAAAACTGCTGTGTATCCGCGTGATGGGCGGCTCCAAACGGCGTTACGCTTCCATCGGCGACGTCATCGTCGCTACGGTCAAAGAAGCTACGCCCGGCGGCGTGGTCAAAAAAGGCGAAGTGGTCAAGGCGGTCGTTGTACGCACAAAAAAAGAGATAAAGCGACCGGACGGCTCCTATATTCGTTTCAGTGAAAACGCGGCCGTCATTATCAAGGACGACAAAAGCCCGCGGGGCACGCGTATTTTTGGCCCCGTAGCCCGCGAACTCCGGGAAAAAGACTATATGAAAATAGTGTCTTTGGCCCCGGAAGTGCTATAAAACCGGACGGAGGTGAAGACGTATGTCCGCTGACTCAAAAATACATGTAAAAACCGGCGACACAGTCATGGTGATTTCCGGGAAGGACTCAGGCAAAAAAGGACGGGTGCTGGCCGTGTTTCCGGGCAAGGGCCGAGTGGTTGTAGAAAAAGTAAATATTGTAAAAAAACACCAAAAACCGACTAAGGATCTGCCGCAGGGCGGTATTCTTGACAAAGAAGCTCCGATCGCGAGTTCGAACGTCATGCTCTACTGCACGGAATGTAACTCCGTTACGCGCCGCAGCGTGAAACAGACGGCGGAGGGCAAAGTGCGCGTCTGCAAGAAATGCGGACACAATTTACCGGATAAACGCAAGTAAACAGGCCAGGGATGGAGGTGTTTTGATGGCCCGCTTAAAAGAGTATTATAATAATGAGTTGACGAAATCTTTACAGAAGGAATTCGGTTATAAAAACATCATGCAGGCCCCGCGCCTGGATAAGATAGTCGTCAATGTCGGTTTGGGCGAGGCGATAGCTAATCCGAAAGCTATCGACGGCGCGGTGGACGATATCATGACTATCACGGGGCAGAAACCTGTGGTGACAAAAGCCAAAAAATCCATTGCCGGTTTCAAACTGCGCGCCGGCATGTCGATAGGCGTAAAAGTGACGCTTCGCGGGGAAAGAATGTATGAATTCGCCGACCGGCTGCTTAATGTGGCGCTGCCCCGTGTGCGTGATTTTCAGGGCGTTTCCGCCAAGTCTTTTGACGGCAGAGGCAATTACACCCTCGGCGTCAAAGAGCAGCTTATTTTTCCTGAGATCAATTATGATAAAATAGATAAGATCCGGGGCATGGATATCGTTTTCGTGACGACGGCCAAAACGGACAGTGAAGCGAAGGCGCTGCTCAAAGGTTTTGGGATGCCGTTCCGCGAAAAAGACTAAGGAGGAGCAAGATGGCCAAGACAGCGATGATCGTGCGTCAGACCCGCAAACCGAAATACGCGGTGCGTTTTCACAACCGCTGCAAAATTTGCGGCCGCCCGCACGCCTATTTGCGTAAATTCGGCGTTTGCCGCGTCTGTTTTCGGGAACTGGCTTATAAGGGTGAATTGCCGGGCGTGACGAAGGCCAGTTGGTAAGATAAAGACAGAGAGAAAGGGGGAAAACGACCGTGTCTATGTCGGATCCTATCGCTGATTTCCTGACAAGAATACGCAATGCCGGTATGGTTTACCACGACAGGGTGGAAGTGCCGGCTTCCGGTACGAAGAAAGCGCTTGCGGCATTGATGAAACAGGAAGGTTTCATCAAGGACTATGAATATATCGAAGATAATAAGCAGGGGGTACTTCGTCTTTATCTCAAGTACGGCGCGGAACGCAAGCGGGTCATTACCGGCATGAAACGTATCAGCCGCCCCGGATTGCGCGTATACGCCAAGAAAGATCAATTGCCCAAAGTACTCGGCGGCCTGGGAGTGGCGGTGATTTCCACCTCCAAGGGCATCATGCCGGATCGTCAGGCCCGCAAGGAAGGGCTGGGCGGCGAAGTAATCTGCTATATCTGGTAAGGACGGAGGTCGAATATGTCCCGTGTAGGCAGAAAACCGATAATACTACCCGCCGGGGTGACGGTAACGCAGGCAGGAAATACTTTTACCGTAACGGGTCCCAGAGGTACGCTCGTGCGGGAGCTGCGCCCGGAAATCAGTATAACCGTTGAAGAAAATCTGATCCATGTAACGCGGCCCGACGACGAACCGCGCAATCGTTCGCTTCACGGATTGACGCGCACTTTGCTCTTTAACATGGTCGAAGGCGTGACCAACGGTTTTCGCAAAACACTGGAACTCGTCGGCGTAGGCTATCGCGCCTCCATGTCCGGTTCCAGCCTGATTTTGGCGGTGGGTAAATCCCATCCGGTGGAAATGAAGCCGCTTGACGGCATCGAAATTGAGGTTCCGGCCCAGAACCGGATCATCATCAAAGGCATTGACAAGGAAAAAGTCGGCTTTTTTGCCGCTAACGTGCGCGAGCAGCGCCCGCCGGAGCCTTATAAAGGCAAAGGCATCAAATATGAAAACGAAGTGATACGCCGTAAGGAAGGCAAAGCCGGCGGTAAAAAATAAGGCAAGGGCCAAATCTCTTGCCGCTTGAAAGGATGATAAACTGTGATTAAGAAAAGCGACCGCCGCGCTTTGCGCAAGCCGAAACACAAAAGCGTGCGGAAAAAAGTGAGCGGTACGCAGGCAAGGCCGCGTTTAGCGGTATTTCGGAGCCTGAAACACATATACGCCCAGTTGATCGATGATGAGATCGGCGTCACGCTGGCGGCGGCTTCTTCACTGGAAGCGGATTTTAAGGCGGCCGGGCTGGACGGCGGCAATGTGGAGGGCGCGAAAAAAGTCGGCGAGCTCATCGGCCGAAAAGCGCTGACCAAAGGGATAAAAGAAGTTGTATATGATCGCGGCGGGTTCCTTTACCACGGCCGGGTGGCCGCGCTGGCGGACGGCGCGCGGGAAGCGGGGCTGGACTTTTGAGCGGTCTGATAAGGAGGAGTAGTTTTGGCGAATGAATTTGTCAAAAGGGATCGCGGCGGGCGCGAACCGGGCAGACGGGGCGACGGACCGGGCGGGCGCCGCGATTCCAGGCGCGACGACCGGAGAGACGACAAACCCGAACTGATTGAGACGGTCGTGGATATCAACCGGGTGGCTAAAGTCGTGAAAGGCGGACGCCGTTTCAGTTTTAGCGTGTTGGTGGTCGTCGGCGACGGCGGCGGTAAAGTCGGCGCCGGTCTGGGTAAAGCGGCTGAAGTGCCCGAAGCCATCCGCAAGGGCGTGGAAGACGCAAAGAAAAAAATGATTTCCATTCCAATCAAAGGCACGACCATACCGCATCCCATCATCGGCTTATACGGGGCGGGCCGGGTGCTGCTGAAACCGGCTTCCCGCGGTACGGGCGTCATCGCCGGCGGCGCTGTGCGCGCCGTGCTGGAGGCGGCCGGAGTGAAGGATATTTTGACAAAATCCATCGGTTCCTCCAACCCGCATAATGTCGTCCACGCGACGATGGAAGGGTTGCGCTCCCTTAAACGGGAGGATGAGGTAGCGAAACTTCGCGGCCGCACGGTGGCGGAGATAATGGGCTGATCAGTCCGGGCAGTAATTTATAAAGAAAGGGGTGCGCTATGAAGTTACACGAATTAAAACCGGCGCCGGGATCAAGGCAGCCGCGCAAACGCTTAGGGCGCGGAAACGGCTCCGGGCTGGGCAACACGGCCGGCAAAGGGCATAAAGGCCAGAAAGCCCGCTCCGGCGGCGGAGTGCGGCCGGGATTTGAAGGCGGCCAGATGCCGGTGACGCGCCGGCTGCCTAAACGCGGTTTTACCAATATATTCAGTAAAGAGTATACGGTGCTGAATGTCTCCGACTTAGAGGAAAAGTTTGAATCAGGCGCGGTCGTCACAGTGGACAGTTTGTTTGAGGCCGGGCTGATCAAAAAACTGCGGGACGGAGTCAAATTGCTCGGCGACGGAGAATTGACCAAATCGTTTACCATCCGGGTCGATAAAGTCAGCAAGTCCGCGGCGGAAAAAATCGCGGCCGCGGGCGGTACAGTAGAGGCGGGTGGCGCAACGTGATCCTCCAAACCTTAAAAGACGCTTGGGCCGCCGTGAGCATCAGAAAGAAGATCATTTTTACGCTGCTCATGCTGCTGGTGTTTCGCATAGGAACGCACATCCCCATTCCGTATATTGATACGGAATATCTGGTGGGGCAAATAGGTTCCGGCGGCATCATGGATTTCTTTAACACCTTTTCCGGCGGTTCCCTGAAGCGCTTTTCCGTGTTTACCCTGAGTATCATGCCTTACATCACGGCTTCCATCATCATGCAGCTTCTGACGGTGGTCATTCCTCATCTGGAGCGTCTGCAAAAGGAAGGGGAGCAGGGCCGGAAAAAGATCGCCCAATACATCCGTTACGCCACAGTGGTGTTCGGTTTTGTCAACGGGTTCGGCATCACGATGGGTTTTAGAGCCGCTATCGTGGTCCCGGCCGGCGCGCCGGACTGGGCGGTTTATCTGCTCATCACTCTGGTGCTTACGGCTGGCACGGCTTTTCTCATGTGGCTGGGGGAGCAGATCACGGAAAAAGGGATCGGCAACGGTATTTCGCTGATTATTTTTGCCGGTATCGTCGCCGGCGTGCCGGATGGGATAAAAGAAATGCTGCGCCTGTACATGGCGCGCTCCATCAGTATCCTCATGGTCATCGCCGTGGCGGTCGTCGCCATAGCGATGGTAGTGGCGGTCGTCTTCATTCAGCAGGGTCAGCGCAAAATCCCCGTCCAGTACACGAAGCGCGTGGTAGGGCGCAAAGTTTACGGCGGTCAGAGTACGCATATCCCGCTGAAAGTGAACCAGGC
>JAISAH010000012.1 GCA_031266805.1 Gracilibacteraceae bacterium | reverse complement strand
TCTCCTGACGGCAAAATCCATCAGCGACAGCGATCGCTCCTTGACCTGGCCGACGACGGCGGGCCGCTATTATCTGGCCGTGCGCCACCAGCTGGATCAGGGCAAATACAACGGCGCGGCTTACGGCGCTTATACTTTAAGCATTCAGGCCGATTGGGCGCCGCCGACCGCGCCGGGCAATTTCCGCGCCGCCCTGAGCGGAGAGGACGTGCTGCTCTCGTTTGACCCAAGCGCGGACGACATCGGCGGGCTGGAATACGATATCTACCGGAACGGACGGCTGCTGGCCGCCACCGCCCAGACCAGCTACACGGACAGAGCTGTACAATGGAACACCGCCTACACCTATTACGCCCAGGCCCGTGATCTAGCCGGCCGCAGATCGCCCTCCAGCGCGAGCGCCGAGATCGTCACGGAGGCTGATACCACCCCGCCCACGGCTCCTTGGCTCTATCTGGCCGGCTACAGCGATAAGGCCGTCACTCTGGCCTGGACGCTCTCCGAAGACCGCTCCGGCATCTACCGTTACCTCGTTTTCCGGAACGGCTCTCAGATCGCTTCTTTAAGCGCCCGCAACAGTTCCGCCTATTATATCGACCGCGACGATTTCCGCCCCGGCGAAACGCACGGCTATTATATCAAAGCCGTAGATAATAACGGCCTCGAATCTACCAGCAATTACCAGTCGGTGAGCATCAGTTCCCAGGCTTCGATTGAGCAGATACATCCGCTGGCGGGGGCCGCTCTGGGCCGGAACCCGAAGCTGACGGCACTGGCCCTGTCCGACTCTCTGGGCGGTATTCGTCTGGCCGTGCGCGCCGCCGGGGAGAGCGAGTGGACGGAGATCGGGGATGCGGCGCTGAGCGGGACGATGGCCGCCCACTCCTTTGTCTGGGACACAGCGGGGTGGACGGACGGGGAGTATGAAGCGCGGTTTACCGCCTACAGCGATCTGGGAGTGGAGAGCGAGCCCCGTATCGCCGCCTACAGCCTGCATCTGACGGATAACCTCACGCCGCCGGCCGTCGCCTACAGCATCGCCCCTGACACCATGAACGTCGAACTGAATTGGCCGAGCGTCCCGGACGCGGCTGTTTATGACATCTACCGCCGGATAGGCGAGAGCGGCGAGCCGCAGTTGATCGCCCGGGCAAACACCCCCTCTTTTACCAATGAATTAGGCGTGGACGGGACGTATTATTATACCGTCCGGGCCATGGACGTCTATGGCAACGCGATGGACAGCGAAGCCGTCCTGGTGGAAGTGCCGTTTGCCGACGTGATGGCGCCGGCGGCTTCTCTGGGCTTTAGCGAGCGGCGGGCGGTGCTGGGCGAGACCATATTGAGCGCCGAGGATTCGAGCGACAACGTGGGCATAGTAGAATACGAATGGACCGTGGACGGGGCGGTCATAGGCCACGGGATCCGCACATCGCATAATTTCACGGAGCTTGGCGTCCATATGGTCTTCCTGAGCGCGCGCGACGAGGCCGGGCACATATCTCAGGCCGAGGGACAGGTGGAGGTGGTGGACCCGGAGGGCACGGAGATGTCCACCGTTACCGTCTTTGATAAGAGCAGCGGGTCGCGTCTGGCGAGGGCCACCGTGCAGGTCATGGAGGAAGGCGGCGGAGGCGAGGTTCAGGAACTCGTTACGGACGCGAACGGCACATGCGTCTTCGTGCTGGATAAGGAGCGCGAATATGTGGGGCGCGTCTATAGAAACGGATACACCTCTAGGAGTTTTACCGTCGATAAAAGCGGCTCTGCCGTCTCTCTCTCCACCGAACCGCCCATCACCGGCAAGCTGACCTGGGAGCGCATGGACATGGCCGCCATTCTGGCGGCGGGGATCGACGTCAGAGACCCGGCCAACCAGCAGGTGTACAAATTCACGATCCAAATGACTCTGAGCCAGAGCGTCACCATGCATGTCAACGGAAACGGCACTGTCCTCCACAATAGCGGGGCATCCGGTAATGCCCAGGTCATCCCGCCCCAGCGGCCGGGTCAGGCGCCGCAGGTCGTTTATATTGAGATTGACGGCGAGGCTCGCTGGCTGAAGGAGATGTTCGACGTCAAACTTCTGGTGTTCAACACCTCAGAGGTGGATCTGGTCACCAATGCGGATGCGGAACTGGTGCTGCCGCAGGGCCTGAGTCTCGCCGGGATGAAGAGCGGCCTGCAGTTCCAAAAGGTGCGCATCGGGGAAATAGAGCCGGGCGCTTCCAGCGAGACGCACTGGTATGTGCGGGGAGACAAAGAAGGGGAATATGAACTAAGCGCTAAATTCCACGGTCTGCTCATGCCGTTCGCTGATGAGATCAATATAGAGTTTCGCGCGGATAAGAAGCTAAAAGTCTACGCCGGCCGGGCGATGGAGATGCATGTTTTTTACATGCGGGAGATCGTGGACGGGTTCATGCCCATACTGGTCCAGCTGAAAAACGTGGTTGATTTTTCCATATACAACCTCAGCCTGGAACTGGCTGACTACAGATATGAAATCACCGACGACGATGGGAACCTCATACAAGACACCGTCACCGGCAGCGGCCGGTCCGCCTATGTGAGCGAACTGAGGCCGGGGGAAAATCTGAACATCCTCTACCATGTGGATTTTGCCGACATAGAGGGAATGAACATCGTTGACGACGCCTTTGTAGAGCAGCTGCTGGTGGTGACGCGGGACGGGAGTACGACGGAGATCCCGGTCTATATCACGGAGATAGACGGGCGGGACACGACGACGACGCTGCCCGGCGGGATGAAGGTCGACTCGGACGGGCGGAAAGAAATGCCGAACGGAACGGTCATCTGGCCGGACGGGCGGGTGGAACTGCCGGACGGGACGGTTATCTGGCCGGGTGGGCTGATAACGTTTAGCGACGCATGGTCGACGAGGATCGACGCGGACAGAAATGTGACCGGGGTTATCCAAGGCATATTCATGCCCGTGCCGCCGCCGGAAGGGGTGACGATAGAGGAAGACGGGACGGTGACTCTGCCGGACGGAACAGTGGTGGGGCCGGACGGGAGAGTGACGCTGCCGGACGGGACTGTGGTGCTGCCGGGCGGCTATGTGATCCTGCCAGACGGGACCATGATCAATCCTGACGGGACGAGAGCGCCGGGGAAATATTTCCCTGACGGCATGAAACAACCGGCGGACGGGATCCAGACCGGATTTTTCTCCTATGCCAGCCATTCCGACAAAAAGGACTATCCCGCCCGGTACTATTACAGCGACGAGTATTTCTCAGGCATCTCCTCTGAATACAATCCGAGTCTGGCCACCATGTCCATGTGCCTGACCATGTCCGCTTTTGGCAGCAATATAGTCGATTACCCGGAGAAAAGCGTCAACGCGAAGGCATTGCTGACCGAACTGGGTTTTACCGGCTTTGCCGCGAGTCCTGGATTCTTAATCAAACCGGAGAAGGACACGATAGGGGCGGTCGCCGCCCATAAAAAAGTGGTTTTCGGTGAGGACGAGGACAAAGACGAGTACACTTTGATCGCGGCGGCGGTGCGCGGTGGCGGATACATGGGTGAGTGGGCCAGCAACTTCACGATAGGGACGTCCGGTACGCACCAGGGATTTAACGAGGCCAAGGAACAGGTATTTGATTTTCTGGATGGTTATGTGAAGAGCCAGGGTATAACCGGCGAGGTGAAAGTTTGGATCACCGGGTACAGCCGGGCGGGGGCTACGGCTAATCTCGTGGCCGGGGAGATAGACGGCGGGCGGAGAGTCGGCGGCATAGGCGGCATCGGCGGCATAGCCGTGAAGCCGGAAAACCTGTACGCCTACACGTTTGAGACTCCGGCTGGAGCATTGGAGTCCGCCGTGCGAAGCGAGAAACTGTACAAGAATATCTTTAACCACCTGAACCCGCACGACCCGGTGTCGCGAGTGGCGCCGGCCAGATGGGATTTCGTCCGTTACGGCGAAGATATATATTTCCCGTTCCGCGGCGATAGAACCTACCTCACGGAACTGCTGCCGGCCATGCTGGCGCAGCACGAGCAGCTGCAGAGCGAGAGCGGATATATCGTTGATGATTTTGTCCGCTGGCAAACGAGTATAATTGATATCTTGACATTTAAACTCACGGAGACGGAATCCCGCGGTTTTCAGAACTATTTTCTGGATGAAGCCGTGGACATGCTCATCGGTGAAATGTTTGTCAGCCGCCCCAATTATGTGAGCGTATGGCAGGCCGATATGCGGGAAATCCTCTATGTGGCCATGGGCTTGGACGCGGCCGATAAAAGCCGCTTTGAGACTTATCTGAGGCAGGAGTTGTGGGATGCTCTGCCGCAGCTCTTGCCTCTAGCGATGGAAGCCGGCGCGGCCTTCATCTCCTCCGAGGCGGCGAGGAAGTCTCCCAACCCGATTATATGGCTGGGCGGCCACGCGCTTTCAGTCGCCAAAGATCACGCTCTGGTCGAGTTGCGCGATAAGCTGCTGGAGTGCCTGATGAACAGCCTGAATCAGGCTGGGATAACAAATTATACCTCAGGCGACGTTGAACGGATGGCCGACTATTTAACAGTGGCGGTGGCCGGGCTGTTCAATAGCCACCGCGATGAAGTCGTAACGATTATCGCCAACCTGAAAAGACTGGGCGCGGCGCATTATCCCGAACTGTGTCTGGCATGGCTGCGGGCGATGGACGGCAACTATGCAAATAAAGTCATCGTCTTTGACAAAATTTTTGGTTATACCACTGTCAGTATCAATTGCCCCGTCGATATTGAAGTCTATGATGAGAGTGATCGCCTGGTCGCGGTCATCGCCGGCGATGAAGCGCCGGATCTTGGCAGCGAGGTACTGGCGGTCGTCAATCAGGACGGGGAAAAACTGTTCTATCTGCCGGCCCATGAGTCTTACCGGCTGGAGATCAAAGCTACGGCGGACGGGAGCATGAGTTACGCTGTTCAGGAGCGCAGCTTGGATACGGGCGGTGTTCAGCGTCTCGTCGCCTATTATGACCTGCCGCTCCTCGCCGGCGACCGCTACACCGCCTTTGTTTCGGCGCATGACACTGATGATCCCGAAGGTTCCAACATGGAATACAGCCTGCTTGACGTCGAGGGCCGCCCGGCCGCCGCGGCGGAGGAACTACGTGGGGAGAAGGCGGCGGAAGCTTATTATATGATAGACGTCTGGACGGCCGAGCCGGAGCGGGGAACAGCTCTGGGCGGCGGCGTTCGGCGATTGGGTCATTATGCTCAGGTGACGGCGATGGCTACGCCGGGGCACATATTCGCCGGCTGGTATGAAGATGAAGAGATGGTTTCCGCCGAGGCGGAATACCGCTTCGCCGCGCGGCGGAATATGGCGCTGGAAGCCCGGTTTGATTCCGATCCGCAAGGCCCCGGCGACTCTGATCTTCAAAACCCGGATACGCAGGATCCCAATGATCCTGACCCGCAAAGCCCTGATGATCCTGATCCGCAGAACCCAGGCGGCTCTGATCCGCAAAATCCAAACCCACAAGATCCAAATACTTCCGATCCGCAAGCTCCCAATAACCCTGACCCCGGTTCGCAAACGCCTGACCCACCAAACCCTGACCAGCAACCCCCTAAACCAACCTCTCCCTGGCGAGGCTCTGTCTCTACCCCGTCAATAGCCGGCTCCGCTCCCGTCTCTATCGGCGGCGCGAACCGCGTCCTGACTTCAATCGCCATCTCCCGCTACGGCTGGACGACTGCTGATACAGTCATCATAGCCTCCGGTGCGGACGCCAATCTGGTGGACGCTCTGGCCGCCGCCCCGCTGGCCGGGCAGGAGAATGCGCCAATTCTACTCTGCCTGGGAGATGAGCTTGATCCGACCGTGCTAGAAGAACTTCGCCGTCTGAATCCTGAGAAAATTTACACTGTCGGAGCTGTCAGCCCGGCAGTCATCGACAGACTGACAGCAGAGACGGACTGGTCGGTCGAAAGCCTGAAAGGCCGCGACCGCTTTGAGACGGCGGCGCTGATCGGCGCCAAAGTGGAAAACCCGCAAGGCGTGTTCGTCGTCGGCTATAACGCCGTGGCCGACGCCGTCTCCGCCGCTTCCTATGCTGCTGCTCATGGATACCTCATTCAAATCGCGAGACCGGATGGATGGCTCGCGCGACCGCTGCCAACTGACCACCTTTATATCTTGGGCGGCCCGGCTCTTGTTCAAGACATCCCGGGAGCGGAACGGATAGCCGGCCTCGACCGCTATGCCACGAATCAGGCCCTGCGCGATACTCTGACATTCAACTCCGAGCATATCTATATCGCGGACGGACTCACTTTAGTGGACGCTCTGACCGGTTCCGCTCTGGCCGCGCAAACAGGATCAGCCATTGTTCTCTCGCCGCGTGATAATATCTCAAACGCCGACCTTGACGCTGACAGCAAGGTGTATGTGCTGGGAGGCGGCAATGAATAAAAAATACCCCGGAGTGAGCGTCATGAAAAAACTTTCGCTGTTTGCTTCTTTTGCTTTGTTGTTGAGCGGCTGTGGTTTAATGGATGACCGTCTGCCCATGAACGCCGAGTATCTCGGCGATATCGCTTATGACGCCGCCCCGCGTACCGGCTACACCGTCTATTTGCAGGAATCGGGCCAGGAATACGCCGCGGTTCGCAAGCAGCCGGAAGGTGTGTATTTTCCTTATCTGGCGCTGACGAATGATTATGACGGCTCCACGCTGCTATTGCGGCGGGACATTGATGAATACCACAGATACAACGACTACCGCGCTTATTATGAAGATAGTGAAGTTGACGTCTATCTGAACACCGTGGTCATAGGGCGCTTCCCACAGACTCTGCGAGAAGCCATAGTGACTTCGACTATCACCATCGCCGAAAAATACAGAACGGAAGTGGAGCCAGGCCAATTCTGGAAGGTGACATGCCAGATAGAGCGGAAGGTCTTTTTGCTCTCCGGTATGGAGACGGGGTTTAAGTACAGGGAAGCGGTGCTGCCGGTGGAGGGAAAAAAACTGGAGTATTTTGAAGAGATCGAAAGCCGGATCGCCTATGAGAACGGAGAAGCGGCGCCCTGGCTCCTGCGCACGCCGACTATCGTCTATGACAGCGCGGCCAGCGCGGTCTCGCCGGAGGGCTTGATTGCCACTTTGAATGCTTTTGGGGTGAGCGGGGTGCGCCCGGCGTTCTGTCTCCCCACCACGACGCCGATCACTACGGACGACACTATAGTACCGGGCGAGACAGTGTATGTGATTGATTATGAGCGGTTGGCCGCCGGTGATGAGTGAGGATCACCGTTGCACCGAGCATATCTATATCGCGGACGGACTCACTTTAGTGGATGCCCTGACCGGTTCCGTTCTGGCCGCTAAAAGCGGCGCGGCTGTCATGCTAGTTGCCCCAGGCACACCTCGGACGGTTCCGGCAGGCAGTGCCAATCCGCTGATGAAAGTCTACGCTTTCGGAACGGAGACAGAGCCATGAGGATATTCGCCATGATTGCCCCCATCTTGCTGCTGTTGAGCGGCTGTCAGACCCCAGTACCACCCATGAACGCCGGGTATATTAGCGATATAGCCTATGACCTCGCCCCAAGTGCTGTCTACACCGTCTATCTACATAATACCATATTAACGCTATAGATTCAATATAATTTATCACAATTTCTAACCTATCGTCACGGCACTAAAAGGGCACGGACTATTGCGTAATGCGCATAGCCGCGCCATTCATTCATCACAGACTATTTGATGGTTTCAACCGCACAGGTAGAAAAATTTTCCGCTTGATCTCGCAGGTCACCTTCCAAAAGAGACCCGGCTCCACTTCCGTGATGTATTTTTCGGTGATGGTGATGGTCGAGTTCACTATGGCGTCCCGCAGTGCCTGCGAGAACCGCTCAATGATTACGGTATTCAGATAGACGTCAATTTCACTGTCTTCATAATAAGCACGGTAGTCGTTGTATCTATGGTGTTCATCAATGTCTCGCCGCAACAGTAAAGTGTTATTATCATAATCGTTGGTCAGGACAAGATAGGGAAAATACCTGCCTTCCGGCTTCTTGTAAGTTGCGGCGTAATCTTGACCCGATTCCTGTAGGTAAGAAAGGAGGGGGTCTGATTCGTGTTCATTCATGCAGTCCCGGACAACAAAGGGCATAGAGACGGGTACTATTGCTCACTTGTGGAATCCCATCGCACAAATGGCGTTTCCTCGCATAAAACCATTCTTTCCTTCGGGTTTATTCCCTCCGACCGGCTGCCCTATCTGAAAGCCGCTTTTAACAAGGGGAACCCCGCGAATATCCTAGAAGCGGCGAACAGGATCAGAAAAAAACCTATGGATAAAGTCAAACTGGAGTTTGTTGCGAGAATCACAATGCCCGACGGAAAGGTAATTGAAAAAACGGTAGAGGCGTCCGATGGGATCCCCGCTCCGGACGATTTCGACATTTCTAGCAAAGAAGGCTTCCTCGCCTCTTTCGACGCCTTTGAAAAAGTGACGCTTGCCGCAAGGAACAAGATAGGAGAAGATATATCCGAAGAATACATGAGGGAAGTGTCTAAAAAAAACGACGCGATCCGGTAAGTTCTCGTTCTTTTGACATCGAATCGGAGTTGGGGCGTATTCGTATGGAAAAATGCCCTGAGCTCACGTCGCTCCTGAAGCCCAAGGAAAGGCTCCGCAGCTTTTCCTATATGCGGATGGCCGTGATGTTCTGCGGTTGTCTCAGTTACCGCCGCGCCGCGGATATGATGAACACCGTTTTACACAGGACGGCGGACGAGGCAATCAAAGTACGCACACTGGCTGATTTCATCGAAGATTACGGGAACGGAATCGGCAGCCATATGAAAACACTCGCGGCGGACATCCTCAAAGCGAATCAATTCGACGCCGAGACGCTCGCGCCAGAGGACACCGCGGCATTCAAGGCAAGCATCGCCAGTGAACCGCGGGAAGTGCGGACAGAGGCCGCGATGGCCGAGGTTTGTGAAAAAGTCAAGGAAATCAATTCCCAAAGGGAACCCCGCGCGCAAATCAAACGGGACGATCTTGTCTCAGCGGTGGAACTGCCCACGACCCGTTGCTGTTATGCATCCGTTGACGATATTGGGGTGAAACACCAAAAAGAAACCCGTAAGAACAGAGGTTCTAAAACCGGCCGATACGTTGAAAACACGGTTATCCATGTCCAGGCGGATGGTTTGTGCTATCACCTGACCGCGGTCGGGATGAAAAACGCCTTCGCTGCCTTGATGGCGTTCCTGCTTAACAACCATCTGATGGAAAACCGCCGCTTGGTGTTTCTTGCCGACGGAGCCAGGAATATTCTGAACCATATCGAAACGCTTTTTCCATTCTGCGAGCGCTCGGTCATATTGGACTGGTATCATTTGAAGAAGAAGTGCAAGGAACTCATCAGTTCTTCCGTTAAGGGCACAAAAGAAGAGAAGAAGGTGATCATACAGGATGTTCTCCGCATGCTCTGGGTAGGGAATGTGGATGAGACGGTTGAATATCTGAACAGCCTTGAACATAAATCCATAAAAAGCCGCTATTGGCTCGGAGAATTGACCGGATACCTTGAGAGGAAACGACCGCAGATTGCCTGTTATGCCTTGAGGGACAGCTTCGGGTTGAGGAATTCCAGCAATCGGGTCGAAAAAAATAATGATCTACTTGTCGCTCAGCGGCAAAAGCATAACGGAATGAGCTGGTCCCGTGAGGGGAGCGGCGCGCTCGCTGCCATAAATATGGTTCTGTTGAACAAGGAAGCAGAGCAATGGTTGTATACGCGCACACTCTCTTTTTCGATGTTTTCGGATGTGGATGTGGCTGCATGATTATTTCAACCGCACAGGTAGAAACTTTTCTGCTTTCCGGCACGGAACTGGGGCTTGTATTTGATGTGGCGGTCATGCCGGTGGAAGGGAAGAAGTTGGCTTATTTTGATAAGCGAGTCAAGCGGATTGCCTACGAGAACGGGGAAGCGACGCCTTGGCTCATACGCACACCGACTATTGAATACGACAGCGCGGCCAGCGCTATGGCTCCGGAAGGTAAAATAGCCACTTTGAACGCTTTTGACGTGAGCGGGGTGCGCCCGGCGTTTTGTCTCCCCATTACGACGCCCATCACCACGGACAGTGCGATAGTACCGGGCGAGACGGTGTATGTGATCGACTATGAGCGTTTGGCCGCTGGTGATGAGTGAGAATGCCGACAGCCATGCTGGTGGACGCTTGAGCAGCCGCCCCCGCTGGCCGGCTAGGAGAACGCGCGATCTTCTCTGCTTGGGCGATGAGCTTGATCCGGCCGTGCTGGAAGAACCAAAAAGGGGAAACGGGAAATCTTTTTAGGCTTCAGACGGCAGGGTCGCTGCCGCAGACCAGATCGCGAATCAGCAGGGCCAGATCTTCAGTTCGCCCTGACTTTAAACCTCTCTGCTTCTCTGCCTCGAATCTACTAGGAATAGACCTTGAATCTCATACAGGAAAGCAATCTGATCTTCCTCGGACAACAACTCGCCCCCGGCAAACAACGCCTCTGCCTGTTCCAAGACGGCTACCGCCTGCGCCCGCCCCTTGCGCCCGTATTTCTGCGCCGCTTCGGTCAAAAATTCCTCATCTTCTGTCAGAAAATAGTTTACGTCTACCTTAAAAAAATCGGCGAGTTTAAAGTAAACGGAGCGGTTATGCGGGTGCGAGTTTCCTTTCTCATAATTGGCCAGCGTCCACTTGGTCACGCCTATCGCGATGGCCACGTCCTCTTGGAGCAGGCCGCGCTTTTTCCTTTGTATCCGCAGTTTGTCACCAAATTTCATAGCACTGCCTTTCGCTGAATCATATGCCGCGTCTCTCGCATTTCAAGCGGACAGCCATCGCAGGACGTCTTTCGGCGATGCTCCTTGGCGTTTGTCACAATGAAGGCGTGGAAACTGTTCTTGTGATGTTCTTTAGAAAATCGCTCCGTGCCATAAGCGGCGGCTCAATCTGCAAACCCTTGGCTTTTAAGATGCGGAACTTGAAATCCAGAAGTTCAGGCGGCACCATCAAATCCCGCGCCGCATAGAAGAAGAAGGTATCCTCGCTTAGTCTCTCCACCACCTCGGCGTCATCCAGCAGGAACTCCGCCGCAAACAGGTTCGCCTCGTATTCATATTGGGACGAGGCGCTGTAGAGGGCGAAATCATGGAACCCGGCCTGCCGGGCATCCCGCGCGTGAAAAACGGAATGCCCAAGTTCATGAGCCGCGATGATTCGTTGAATCTGGTCCGGCAGATCGCTGTTGATTACGATGATTTTCTTGCGGGACTGGTAAATGAAAAATCCCTTGCAGTCCCTATCGTCTTTGCCCATAGGCTCGAAAGTGACGATCACGCCCATTTCCCGCGCCAGACGCACCGGGTCGTGTTCATCATATTTCCTGACCAGTCTGGCGGTTTCACTGCAGATGTAAGATATCGGTAACGACATGGCTCCCACCTCGCTGTTAAAATCCGGCTCATGATGACAGCGCTTAAGAGCCGGATACATATTTTCCGCGCGAAACTCGGTACAATTATTCCAGTTATTCCGCTTGCGCCATCCTTTTGCGCCCGTAGGTTTTCCGCGCCTCATCCTTGCAGGTGAGATAGGCTTTCATCACCGCCTCAAAGAAAGCGTCCTTACTCTCCTGATCGAAAGCGCCTCCGGCGAAAAGGGACTTGTTCTGCTCCAGCAAGAGGTCAAGCTCCTTAACGGCGCGAGGGCCATACTTTTCTCTGGCTTCGTCCAGGTACGGCTCCTTCTCAAGGCCATGCCTGGGGTCGTCGATTCCATCCGTCAGGAGGTAGTCCAGGGATACCTTCAGTGCGGCGGCCAGTTTGCGGCTGGTGTTGCCCCTAGGTTTAATGCCGGTGGTCTCATAGGCGGCCACCGAACGCTTGGACACACCCACCTTGTCGCCAAGCTGCTGCTGGTTCAGGTTCAGGGCGGCGCGGGCCTCCCTGACCTTGTCCGAGAAAGTTTTCATACTGCTCCTTCCGTCGCCAATGAAATATTTTTCCTCAACTTCATCTTTTGCATTGACATGATTCGATACATATGATATTCTGTGTTTGCACTTGAATTATAGTTCATTATAACCGCCAAAACTTCATCTGTCAACAAAGGCTGTGAATTTATTTTATGGTAAGAAGGAATGATTATGATGGTCAAGAGAGTGAAGAAAACCACGGCTCGGTTAAAACAGCGTCCGGTCAAACAAGTTGCCTACAGGCTGGCGCCGGATGAAATCTCCGCGGTCATGGAAGATACTCTGGAGTACATGGCGTCTTGCCCTGTCTGCCAAAAAAGAGTGTTCGACATATCCGCTCTGCCGGATAAACAGCTTACGGTCAGGCTGAAATGTCCCCATTGCCGCAAGATAGTGCAAGTGCCCTGCGGGATGTCCATGCTCTGAGGGTATAGAAACTGACAAACTGAATATGAATTAAAACATAGAACCCTTTTATCTACCGAGCAAAGAGGTCGTGCCGCGGCAATAAGCGGCCAACGTACCATCAAATGGCCGGAGTGAAGCAAGCAGCTTTGCTCCGGTTTTTTTCAGTAAAAGCGCCCCGCTTCACTCCGGTGAAGGAGGCGCTTTTTT
>JAISAH010000124.1 GCA_031266805.1 Gracilibacteraceae bacterium | reverse complement strand
TTTCGCGTCCTGCGGGCGGCGGCCCTGTACCGGGACGACGTGCAGCACCCGATCCGCAAGTCGCATCAAAACCCGCTCATCACGAAGATCTACGCTGATTTTCTGGAAAAACCGAACAGTCACCGGGCGCATGAACTGCTGCACACGTCTTACGCGGCGCGGGAACTGTATCCGGACGGCGCATGAGGACATTGTGAGCGCGGACCGCTATTCCCGGCAGGAACGTTTTGCCGGTCTTGGCGCCGCCGGTCAGGAAAAACTCAGCCGGGCGCGGGTGGCGGTCGTCGGGCTGGGGGCACTGGGAACGGTCGTCGCCGACAGTCTTTGCCGCGCGGGCGTCGGGTTTTTGCGTCTCATCGACAGGGATTATGTGGAATTAAGCAACTTACCGCGGCAGACGCTTTTTACGGAGGACGACGCGCGGGATGAGACGCCCAAGGCGGTCGCGGCCGCCCGGCGTTTGGCCGCGGTAAACTCCGGCGCGGCCCTTGAACCGGTGGTGGCGGACGTCAACGCCGGCAATATCGAGCGCCTGATCGGCGACGTGGATCTGGCGCTGGACGGCAGCGATAATTTTGAGACCCGTTATTTGCTGAACGAAGCCTGCCACAAGCTGGCGCGGCCCTGGATCTACGGCGGCGCGCTGGAGGCGGAGGGCGGGACGATGAACATCCTGCCGGGCGGCCCCTGTCTGCGCTGTCTGGCGCCGGCTGTGCCGGCGCCGGGTTCGTATCCGACCTGCGCCACCTCCGGCGTGCTGAATATGGTCACGGGTGTCGTCGCTTTGTATGAAGCGGTCGAGGCCGTGAAGATCTTGACCGGTTCGCCCGCCGCCGCCCGCTCTTATCTGTCGGTGGATCTTTGGCGGGGAACGGAGCGCCGGGCGCGGATAGAGCGCGATCCGGACTGCCCCGTCTGCGGCCGCGGCGAGTACGAATTTCTGACGCGCGGCCGCGATACTTACGGCGTCAGCCTCTGCGGGCAGGAGGCCGTCCAGATCGTGCCCGGGACTCAGGCGGAGCTGGATTTGCCGGCGCTGGCCGCGGAATTGGGTCATTTAGGCGCGGTAAAACTGACGCCTTTTATGCTCAGTTTTGACGGGCCGGTCTCGTTTCGACTTTTTCCGGACGGACGGGCGATGATCCGGAAAGTGACGACGGTCGCGGCGGCCAAATCCGTATACGCCGAATATATAGGATTATAGGGATCGGGAGATGCTGGAATGACGCTGAGAGAGATGACCGAACAGGAAGAAGACGCGCGTTTGTCGCCTTTTGCCGCTAAAAGCCGGGCAGCCGAGCGGGAAAGGCCGGAGGAAAAATGCCCCGTTCGCACGGAATATCAGCGGGACCGTGACCGCATTTTGCACAGCAAACCGTTTCGCCGCCTGACCCGCAAAACGCAGGTGTATATCGCGCCGGCCGGCGACCATTATCGGACGCGCCTGACGCACAGTTTGGAGGTTTCGCAGATCTGCCGCACGATCGGCCGCGGTCTCCGGCTGAATGAGGATCTGATCGAAGCCGTCGCCCTGGGTCACGACGTGGGGCATACGCCGTTCGGGCACGTGGGCGAGGAAGCCTTGCGGGAACAGCTCGGTCATTTTGAGCATAACGAACAGTCCGTGCGCATATTGACGGCGCTGACCGGGGACGGACGCGGCCTGAACCTCACCCGGGCTGTGCTGGACGGCGTCCTCTGCCATACGGGACCGCAAACCCCGGCCACTTTGGAGGGCCAAGTGGTCAAAACCGGCGACCGTATCGCCTATCTCTGCCATGATTACGACGACGCGCTGCGGGCGAAGATCCTCGCTCCCGCCGATCTGCCCTTCTCCGTCCGCTCCGGCGTCGGCGACGTCCCCTCCCGCATGATCAACGCTCTGGTCACGGATATGATCGCCAGTTCCGCCGGTCGTTCTTCCATCGCCCAATCCCCGGAAATGGCGGCGCGCATGGCCGAATTCCGCGCTTTTATGTTTGAACGCGTTTATATGGGCCCCCGTCTCCGAGCGGAGCGCGACAAGGGCAAACGGGTGGTCGCCCTGCTGTTCGGCTATTATATGGAGCATCCGGAGCTTCTGCCAGAAAACTATCTCGTCTGGGCGAAGGGCGATCGGCAGCGGGCGGTCGCGGATTATATCGCCGGTTTAACGGATAATTATGCCCTGCATATTTTTCAGGAGCTCTTTCTGCCGCAGGAATTGTCGCGGTAATTTAATTTGCATGCCGCTTTTTTTGCATGGCGCGGCCATCGATTTCCGCGCGCGCCCGCCGGTCTCCGCCGGCGCTTTGTCGGGTCCCGCCCGCCGGAAAACCGCCTTGGCGGACTGGCACGATTATTGCACTATCAATAAAGCAGTAAAAACAAAGGAGGTTTTCAATCATTATGGCAATCATTCCCATCATCGAAAAAACGTTCTTCCACTTTGATCCGAAGAACGAACCGGCGGCGACTGTCGACTCGGGCGAGATCGTCGTTCTGAAAACGCGGGACGCCTTCGACAACGGTCTGCAGCCGGGAGTCCCTCCACCGGCGGAATTTGATCTGGAGGCGATGGATCCGGCGACCGGCCCGGTGTTCGTCCGCGGCGCCCAGCCCGGCGACGTCCTAAAAGTCGACATCCTCGACATCAAAGTGTATGAGCAGGGCGTGACGATGGCGGCGCCCAATGTCGGCACTTTGCGCGACACGGTGGAGACGAGGGCGCAGTTCATAAAAGTGAAGGACGGCTGGATCGAGTTCAAAAAAGACTGGCTCATTCAGGCGGATCCGATGATCGGCGTCATCGGCACCACCCCGCTTAAGCGGATCCACGCCGGCTGGCAGGGCGATTTTGGCGGCAATATCGACACGAAGCAGGTGAAAAAAGGCGCAATCATCTACTTGCCAGTTTATGTGGACGGCGCTCTCTTTGGCTGCGGCGATCTGCACGCGGTGCAGGGCGACGGCGAACTCTGCGGCACCGGCGTGGAAATCCCCGGCGAAGTGACGGTCCGTCTCTCGGTGCTGAAAGGTCTCGGGCTGACGCAGCCGGTAGTCGAAACTTATGACAAATGGTATGTGATCGCTACGAACACTGATTTTTACGAAGGTCAGCGCAAAGCCATGCTCTACATGCAAAAACTGATCTGTCAGGCTTATGGGTTTGATAATACGGAGGCCTTCATGTATCTGTCGCTGCAGGGCGATTTTGAAAACTCGCAGGTATGCCTGCCGGCGCCCTGTGAATCCGTGTTCCGCATCGGCGTGCCCAAGGTCCCCGGCAAACCGCTGATAAAGTAAAATAGCGCGAAGAATCGACGCCGGCGGATCCTATGTTCTGCCGGCGTTTTCGCCGGAACGCCGACATTGGAGGAAAAAAATGGTTCTTGGTTTTGTGATGTATCTGGTCGCCATCGCCTTTACGATCAATATCGCCAACTCGTTAAAGAAAGTTGACGGTAAAGACGCCGCCATATGGAATCTTTTTCTCGGCGCGGTAATTATTCTGGTGGTTTTTCTGGGCATTATCCAATCGTGGTTTGGCGAAGGCACGTTCTGGTGGGCGGCGCAGGTCATGCTGTTCGGACTGACTTATCTGTTCCTTGGCATCAACGGCGTGGCGGGATTAGACGGCCGCGGCGTCGGTTGGTTTTGCTTCTTTGTCGCCGTCTATATGCCGGTGCCGACTTATCAGGTGTTTTTGAGCGGCGATATCAAGCTTGGCGTCTGCTACGCCGTCTGGGCCGTTCTCTGGCTGATGTTCTGGGTTGCGCTCGGTCTGCAAAAAGGCGGGGCGGCGCTGGGCAAAGCCATTCTCGCCCTGCAGTTCGTGGTCGCTGTTTTCACGCTTTATCTGCCGTCCATCATGATCATGAACGGTTGGTGGTAAATTCAAAATCAGTTGTTTATGCCGTAACGCTTCATTTTCGCCTGTAAACTCTGCCGGATGAGCCCCAATTCTTTGGCTGTCTGGGATATATTCCCGCTGTTGCGCGCCAGCGTGTCGGTAATCAGCTGTCTCTCGTACTCCTGCATATGCTGGCGCAGCGGTTGGCCGGCGGCCGCGCCTTTTCGCCCCGGTTTTTGCCGGTTCAGGTTCTCCAAATAATAATCGGGCACATGCAGCAAAGACAGAACGGTCTCGCGCGGTTCGACGAAAACCATAGCGCACTCGATCAGGTTTTCCAGTTCGCGGACGTTGCCCGGCCAGGAATAGTCCTGAATAAGCCGCGTCAACGGCGGGTCTATCTCCTGAATACCCACATTGAATTTATCGTTGTATTTTTCCACGAAAGCGCGCGCCAGAAATTCGACGTCCTCCGGGCGTTCCCGCAGCGGCGGCAGTTTCAGCAGCACCACCGCCAGACGGAAAAAAAGATCGGAGCGCAGATTGCGCGGGGTGTTCATGATGCCGGCGCTGATGACGCGGCAGTTGACGGTGATCTCTTTCCGTCCGCCGACCCGCCGCACTTTTTTCTCCTGCAGGACGCGCAGAAGCTTCGCCTGCAGAGCGGGAGCCATGGCGTCGATCTCGTCCAGAAAAATACTGCCGCCTTCTGCCTGCTCGAACAGGCCCGGCACGTCAGTGGCGCCGGTGAAAGCGCCCCTGACGCTGCCAAAGAGGATGCTTTCCAACAGCGTGTCCGGTATGGAGGCGCAATTGATCGGCACGAAGGGACCGCGCCGGATCGAGGCGGAATGGATGGCCTGAGCGAAAAGTTCTTTGCCGGTACCGGTCTCGCCGGTGAGCATGACGGGAATATCGCGCACG
The DNA here is from genome assembly GCA_031266805.1 of Gracilibacteraceae bacterium. GTDB lineage: Bacteria > Bacillota > Desulfitobacteriia > Desulfitobacteriales > Syntrophobotulaceae > JAIRRL01. The sequence continues at coordinate 8,535 of JAISAH010000124.1, read as the reverse complement.
GCCGCTCTCCGGGCCATGGTGATGAGTTTTTCCATCCGGTCGCAGCGGGAGACGATGCCGCTGAAACCCTGCCGCTCCGCTGAGTTCGTGCTGGCCAGGAGCAGCCGCGAACGCAGACCCAGACGCTCCAGTTCCTCGTTCAGCAGACGCAGATCGTGGCTGATCGTGATGGCGCCCGCGTATTGGCTTTCAAAGAAAAAAGGCAAACCGTCGGCGATTACTGAATGGCGCGCGTTGTTGGTGCTGAAGTGAAAAGTTTCCTGAAACAGCGGCTTTTGCCCCTCCCGGATCCTTCGGGTCCAAACCTCGAAGAACGGCTCGGTGTAGGCTTCGCGCTCGTCCCGCCCCAGCATTTCCGAACGCATTTTATGTTCGGTGCGTTCCGTTTCGCTGTTGTAAATGACGATCTCGTTTTTTTCGTCAACGGCATAAACCGCCAGGCGAATATTGTCTATCACCGTCATCAGCAACTCGTTCATCTTGCGCAATTCGCGGTTTTCGGCGCGTGAAAGAGCGAGCGCATCGGTTTTCGCCCCTTCAACTGTCTGTTTGTCCAAATAAAACACTCCTTTCCTCAGTAGTAGTAATAAATTAAAAATAAATACGGCGCTTAATATATCAGCGGGAAAAGGAAAAAACCATGGAAACCCATGCCGGCAAGCCGGCGCGTAAAAAAGTGAAGGATCTGACGCTGGCTGAGTTCGCCGCCTTGTGCGGCCACTGCCAGACCTGCCCGACGGAAGGCAGGATCTGCGAGCGCAGAAGCCCGCGCTACTGGCCCGGAGCCGATTGCTGGCAATGGGAGATCGAACTGCCGGCCGGTGAAAACCAAGGAAGTACTGATTAATCAGTCGTTAAATAATTCCGCCCAGGCTTTCTTCAGGCGCGCCTCCGGCACTTCCACGCTTTGGCGGCGGGAAACGGAATACAGCAGGCAAATTTCGCTGGGCCGCCCGGTCAATTGGCCGACCGCCCGGTGGTAAACAGCCATCTGCGGGGCGTATCTTTTCAGGAGGACGTTTTCCCAATACGGCGCGTCAATGACGTCCGTCTTATAATCCAGCAGAAAACGCCGGCCGGCCGCGTCCTCGCCCATGAGGTCTATCACGCCCTGCACCAGCACCGGCCCGGCCCTGTGTTCCACCCGCAGGAGAAAAGGGGCTTCCCGGCGCAGATTTCGGCCCCGGAACAAATAAGCGCCGAGATCGCCGTTCAGGCAATCCCGGAACAGGGCGTAATCCAGACTGCTTTCCTGTTCCGGCGTCAGGAGCTGCCGCCGCCTGAGCCTCTCGCCCAGTTCCGCCAGCATTTCCGTTTGCCTGTCCGCCGCCGGCCAGGTTTCGCGCCAGGTGATCAGGGGAATGTGCTGCAGGAATAAATGAGCCGCGCTTCCTTTTTCCGCCGGCGTCAATTCCCGGACGCCGCCCAGGAAAAGCGGTCTGGCGAAAGAATGCGCCGCCTGCTCCCCGCCGCCGGTCCCGGCCGTCAGATCCGAGCCGCTCTCCTGATCCGCCGCCCAGGGGTATGTTTCTTTCAGCCGGGAAACCGTGGTCTTGATAAAAGGCTCCGTTTCCCGCGGCGGCAGGACCGGGAGCGCTTCCTTCTCTGCCGCTCCGCCCGCCGGCTCAGTCTCCGGCTCTCCCGCCGCCGCGCCGCTGTCCGCGCCGAGAGACCTCCGCAGCATTTCCCCCCATTGCTCCGGGCTGTCCAGCACATGAGTCGTCCAGCCGTCAGAGTCTTCTCCCGCTAAAATCAGCCAGGTCAGATAATTATCCGCCAGAGCGACCCGGCCGGGGGTCAGCGGAACGACCGTCCTTTCTTTCCGCGCCTGAGCCAGCGTGTCGCGCACATGCGAGCCGCTCCCCAGCAAAAAGAGTTTTTCCCGCGCCCTGGTCATCGCCACATAGAGGACGCGCATTTCCTCCGCCAGCGCGTCGTCAGCCAGGCGATACTTGACCGCCTTATACTGAAAAGTGTCGCAGAACACGCGCCCTTCCCGCTCCATGCTGCGAAGACCGGCGCCCAGATCCTTATGCAGGAGCATTTTTCCCCAGGTGTCCCGTCGGTTGAACTTCCGGCCCAGCCCGACGAGAAAAACGATGGGATATTCCAGGCCCTTAGCGGCGTGCACCGTGGACAGACGCACATAATCGCCGTCCGGCGCGCCGGAGTGTTTTCTGGGTTTGCCGGGGGCCGCCGCCAGTTGATCCCAATAACGCAAAAAAGAATAAAGCCCTTGCAGACGGCCGGAAGAAAAGAGCCGCGCCTGCCGGTAAAATTCCTCCAGGTTTTCCCGGCGATACACCCCGCCGGTCATGGCTTCCGCCACTTCCGGCAGCCCGGTTTCGCCGTACAGCCGCCAAATCAGCTCGTCCAGCGGGTAATGGTTCAGCCATTTTCGCCAGCGTCCATAATTAGTCAAAAATCTGGATAATTTTTCCAATAAAAGCGGCTCGCTCCCCGTTTCCTCCCAGAGGGAAACAGCCGACTGGGCGGCGTCCCAGAATTCCGCTTCCGGGCTTGCCGCGCGTATCCGGGCGAGCTCGTCGCCGCTGAGACCGGCGATCGGCGAATGAAGAACAGCGGCCAGGGGAATATCCTGCCGCGGGTTATCCAATATCCGCAAGAGAGAGATCATTATCTCCACTTCCGCCGGCCGGTAGGGGACTGAGGCCGCTTCTCCGAAGCAGGGAACGCCGAAACGGGCGAACACGTCTTTATAGACGCTCATCTGGCTGCCGCCGCTGCGCATGAGCACGGCGACATCGGCGTAAGCCGCCGGGCGGTAAGCACTCCGGTCGCGGTCAAAAACCACCGCCGCCCGCCCGCCCGCGGGCCGCACCAGATCCAGAATACGGCCGACTGTGTATATGGCCTCCGTTTCCGCCTGCTTCACCGTATCCTCATTCCGCGCGAGCGCCTGAAGGGCGGGCGGGTCAAACCAGCAGCATTCCACCGGCCCGGCCGCGGTCCTCTCCTCCGCCGGTGGCGGCGGATAAGGCGCGCCGTATACCAGCGCATCCCGCTCGCCGTAGTCTATTTCCCCGGCATCCTCGCTCATGACGGCGGAAAAAACCATGTTGACGCCCGCCACGATCTCCGGGCGGCTGCGGAAGTTTTGCCGCAGCCGGGCGACCTGCTCATAATCGCGGTATTTTTGCAGGAACAGGCCGGGATCGGCCCGGCGGAAGCGGTATATGCTCTGTTTGACGTCGCCGACCAGAAAAAAATCGGCCCGCCCGGCCGCCAGCTCTAAAATGCGCTCCTGCACGCCGTTGATATCCTGGTATTCATCCACCAGCACCTGCCGGAACAAACCGCCGGGAAAATCCGGCGCCGAGAGCAATTCGACGGCCCTATGTTCCAAATCGTTGTAATCCATGATATTCAGTTCCAGCTTTCGCTGCCGGAAAGCGGCCATGAAGCGCGCCGTCCACTCCGCCAGCGCCCGGGCCAGACCCGCGCAGTCAGCCGCCGCTGCCGCCTGAGCGCGCGGCGGCCAGGCGGCAAACTCCCGGCTCGTTTCCCGCCACAGTCTTTTCGCCCGTTCCCGCAAATCCTGCGCCTTGTTTTTCAATGAATAAAAAAGGGCGCGTTTTTCCTTATCACCGGTGAAAAGCGGTCTCGCTTGGGGCAGCCGCTGAAAAATATCATCCGTCCATACTTCGGTAAAATCAAAATCCCGCTCGGTCAAAGCGGTCAATTTTTGTTCCAGCCCCCAGGTTTCAACGCGCAACGTCTCCAAATAAGCGGCGGGGCCGGCCGGCAGCTCGGCTAGATGGCAGGCCAGACGCAAACAATCGCCGGCGCTTTCCAGCTGGCGGCGTATATGCCGGCGGACCGCTTCCCCCCACTGCCGGGCCAGCAGGTCTTCCGCTTTCAGTTCATAAGGGGCGGGCAGGTGGCGCAGCCAGTCTTCCGGCGCCGGCTCGTTGACGGCAAAATCGTACAGCGCCGCGATCTGCGCCAGAAAAGGCCGATCGTCAAAACCGTCCGTCGCGTACCGGACCATCTCCCGCATCTCGGGGCCGCGCTCGCTGTAATATTCCTCCGCCACGGCCGCCAGAACTTCCTCTTTGACGACGGCGCCTTCCCGCTCGTCGACAAGACGGAAATCCGGTTTCAGCCCGAGCAAAAAAGCGTGCCGCCGCAGCAGACGCAGACAAAAGGAATGGAGAGTCGTTATTTCCGCCTGAGGAAGCAAGGATAGCTGCTCCATGACGCGCGCCAGCCGGTCCGGCCGCGTTTCCTCCGTCAAAGCTTTATCAAGGGCCTGGCGGACGCGCTCCTGCATTTCTGCCGCCGCCGCTCGGGTAAAGGTGACTACGAGTATTTCGTCCAGATCCACCGGATCTTCGTCGCGCAGCAAAAGACGCAGCACTCGCTCCACCAGCACCGCCGTTTTGCCTGAACCCGCCCCCGCCGCCACCAGCAGGCGGCCGGGCGTCTCGACTGCCCGCCGCTGTTCTTCAGTCCAGCCGATCATTCTGGTTCAGGCAGTCGCCTCCGGCCACTCCTGCTCCGCCAGCCTCTTATATGACTCATAGCGTTCTTTGGCAAAACGCTCCGCGCCGCTGAACAACTGTCCGGCTGAATCGGGGAACGTGTTGAGCAAAGAAGTGTAGCGCACTTCCGACATGATGAAGTCCTGGAAGGAAGCCGACGGGGGTTTGGAGTCCAGGGCGAACGGATTTTTCCCCTCGTTTTTCAGGGCGGGGTTGTAACGGTAAAGATGCCAGTAGCCGGCTTCCACCGCCCGTTTGGATTGCTGGACGCTTTGGGCCATGCCGGCTTTGATGCCATGGTTGATGCAAGGAGCGTAAGCGATAATGAGGGAAGGCCCGTCGTAGGCTTCGGCCTCCTGGATCGCTTTCAGCGTTTGACTGTAGTTGGCGCCGAGCGCGACCTGAGCCACATAAACATAGCCGTAACTCATCATCATCAGGCCCAGATCCTTTTTGCGGATCTCTTTGCCTGCCGCCTGGAATTTGGCCACCGCGGCGCCGGGGGTGGACTTGGAGGACTGCCCGCCGGTGTTGGAGTACACTTCCGTGTCCACGACAAAGATATTGACGTTATCGCCGGAAGCCAGCACATGGTCGAGACCGCCGAAGCCGATATCATAGGCCCAGCCGTCGCCGCCGATTATCCACTGCGAGCGTTTGACCAGATAGGAGCGGTTGTCCCAGACGGCTTTCAGATCCGGCTGGGCGCGATCCGCCGTTTCTAGGGTAGCGCGGACTTTGGCTGCTGCGACCCGGGAGGAGTCGCCCTGATCCTTGGCGGCGAGCCATTCCTCAAAGGCGGCTTTCAGTTCTCCGTCCGTTCCGGCGGCGATGGCCGCCTGCATTTGCTGGCCGATCTTTTCCCGGATCTTCTCCGAACCGAGGTGCATCCCATAACCGTATTCGGCGTTATCCTCGAATAGGGAATTCGCCCAGGTCGGGCCCTGACCCTTTTCGTTCACGGTATAGGGCACGGAAGGCGCGCTGCCGCCCCAGATCGAGGTGCAGCCCGTCGCGTTGGCGATCATCATGCGGTCGCCGAAAAGCTGGGTGATGAGCTTGATATACGGCGTTTCGCCGCAACCGGGGCAGGCGCCGCTGAACTCCAGGAGCGGCTGGACGAACTGGCTGTTTTTCACCGTGTATTTATTGGTTATGCGGTCGGATTTATTGGGGAGCGCCGCCGCGAACCGCCAGAGCGGGGCTTGGGTCTCCGTCTGTTCCGCCGTGTGTTTCATGACGAGGGCTTTGGTTTTGGCGGAGCAGATCTCGGCGCAGTTGGCGCAGCCCGTGCAATCAAGCGGGCTCACCTGAACGCGAAAGCGCAGACCGGCCAGTTCGCGCCCCACCGCTTTGACGCCGACGAATCCCTCCGGCGCCGCGGCCGCTTCCTCCTCGGTGAACAGGAAAGGCCTGATGGCGGCGTGAGGGCATACATAGGAGCATTGGTTGCACTGGACGCAGTTTTCCGGGATCCACTGCGGCACGGAGGTGGCGATGCCGCGTTTTTCGTAAGCCGTCGTCCCGGAGGGGAAGGTGCCGTCCTCATAACCTTTAAAGGCGCTGGTCGGCAGAGTATTGCCTTCCTGAGCGGCCATGACGCGCACGATATTTTTGATGAAAGCCGGATCGCTTTTTTCGCCGAGGAAAATGCCCTTGCCGGCGTCCGCGCCGCTCCAGCTCGCCGGCACGTCCACCGGCGTCAGCGCGTTAAGGCCGGCCTCGATACATTTGTAGTTTTTGTCGACGATATCCTGACCTTTTTTGCCGTAAGTTTTCAAAACCGAATCCTTCAGATACTGCTCGGCTTCGTCCACGGGTATGACTTTGGTCAGCTTAAAGAAAGCCGCCTGCATGATCATATTGATGCGGCCGCCCATCCCGGCTTCCTGAGCGATTTTGACCGCGTCGATGATATAAAATTTCGCTTTTTTATCCGCGACGGCCTTTTTCAGCGAATCCGGCAGCTTCGTCTCCAGATCGCCCGGCGCCCACTCGCAGTTCAGGACGAACGTACCGCCCGGTTTCAGGGATTTAAGCAAATTGTATTTATCCACATAGGACTGATTGTGGCAAGCGATATAATCGGCGTTGTTGACGAGATAGGGCGCCTGGATGGCCGATTTGCCAAAACGCAGATGCGAAACCGTCGTCCCGCCTGATTTTTTGCTGTCATAGTCAAAATAAGCCTGCGCGTACATTTCCGTATGGTCGCCGATGATCTTGATCGCCTGCTTGTTCGCTCCGACAGTGCCGTCGGCGCCCAGGCCCCAGAACTGGCAGCTGATCGTGCCGGCCGGGGTCGTGTCGATTTCTTCTTTGATGGGCAGCGAGGTATGGGAAATATCGTCTGTGATGCCGATGGTGAAGTGGTTTTTGGGAACGGCTTCCTTCAGGTTTTCATAGACGGCCAGGATCTGCGAAGGGGTCGTGTCCTTGGAGCCAAGCCCGAAACGCCCGCCGACTATGACGGGTTTTTCCGTCTGGCTGTAGAAAGTCTGCACCGTGTCCAAATAAAGGGGTTCGCCTATGGAACCGGGCTCCTTGGTGCGTTCCAGCACGGCGATGCTTTTTACGGTTTTGGGGAAAGCGGCCAGGAATTTTTCGGCGGCAAAAGGACGGAAGAGCCGCACGCGCACGAGCCCGACTTTTTCGCCTTTGGCCAGCAGAGCGTTGATGGTTTCCACGGCGGTGTCCCCGACCGAGCCCATCGCCACGATGACGCGTTCGGCGTCCGGAGCGCCGTAATATTGATACAGGCGGTACTCCCGGCCCGTGATCTCCTTATAGCGTTTCATGCAATCTTCCACTATGCCGGGGACGGCTTCGTAAAAGGGGTTGGCGGCTTCTCTTCCCTGGAAATAAATGTCAGGATTTTCCGCCGTGCCGCGCAGCACCGGATGTTCCGGATGCAGGGCCCTGTCACGGAAAGCCTGGATCGCTTCCAGATCCACGAGAGGGCGCAGCTCGTCGTCTGTCGGCACGCTTATCTTGGAAATTTCATGCGAGGTGCGAAAACCGTCGAAGAAATGCAAGAAAGGGACCCGCGCTTTTATAGCGGCCAGATGAGCGATACAGGCGAGATCCAGCGCTTCCTGCACGCTGCCGGAAGCGAGAAGGGCAAAGCCGGTCATCCGCACGGACATGACATCCTGATGATCGCCGAATATGCTGAGAGCGTGGGCGGCGAGGGCGCGGGCGCTGACATGGAACACTCCCGGCAGGAGTTCGCCGGCGATCTTATACATGTTAGGAATCATAAGCAAAAGACCCTGGGAGGCTGTGTAAGTAGTAGTCAGCGCTCCGGCCTGCAGACTGCCGTGGACCGCGCCGGCGGCGCCGGCTTCCGATTGCATTTCCACGACCTTCATCGTCTGCCCGAAGATGTTCTTGCGGCCGTGCGCCGACCATTCGTCCGCGAATTCCGCCATATCCGACGAAGGCGTGATCGGATAAATCGTCGCGACCTCAGAAAACATGTACGATGCGTGGGCCGCGGCCTCGTTACCGGACATGGTTTTCATTTTTGCCATTGAGTCAATCCCCCTTAATCAATTTGATGCTCCGCGTTTGGACTTTCCATATGTTTCAGTATACCCTTTTGGAAGCCGCTCCGCAAGTTATTTCCTTCACATTTCGCCGCTTCGCGGGGGGTTGCTCAGGTCTCCCCCCGACCCCTCCGCCCCTGCGGGGCACCTCCCCTGAAAGGGGAGGCGGGGGCAGCTCGAGTTTTTTTAGCTGGGACAAATTGCTCGGGTCTCCCAACTCCCCTTTCAGGGGAGTCGCTCTCTAAGGAAGCTGTGCTTCCTTAGAGAGCGGAGGGGTTCCCGGAGCGAACGCCCAAAAAAAGAAATACGCCCGGACGCGCCCGGACGTATTTCCCAAGGAGGAAGTATCTAAAGAGGAACTCGTGTTGTTACTTGGTTCCTCGTTGGAACATCACCGCCATACATAAGTTGTCACTTTCAGGTGTTCTCATGGCGGTGTGTTCCTGCCGATAGCCGCGCTCCCTGTTTCGCTTTGGCGCGGT